>NZ_JADCKU010000005.1:0-337489 GCF_014982165.1 Enterobacter cloacae complex sp. P24RS | reverse complement strand
TTCTCTCAAGAGACAAGTGTAAAGCTAGCAGCGAATAAAATTACTATGGAAGGCCTAAAAAATCTAGCCTTAGATAAGAAAGATTTCGAGCAATGCGAAAAGTAAAAAAGTGATAATTTAGGAGTGCTTATTTCTTGTGGTAATAAATATCTTTTATTGAAGGATATAATTGAATGTGGAGGTGGCAAAATACCATTAAAAAGTCTTGCATGCTTTTAAGATAAATTATCCACATCCTATGGATGTGAATTTTAATAAAAAACTAATTTAGCAACTATTCCTTTTGATGCCCAACACGGAACATACCAATCTGTTATTTCTTATTTTGGCGGCGAAGATAATATCTTGAGTTGTCCGGGGTTATGGGATAGTGCTAAAGAAGATGTCGATGAGCAGAAAGATACATTTAGTGTAGGGGACACAATCTACTTAGGAAAAATATCATCCAATGGGAAATATGTTGCACCTAACGATTTAGATTGTTCAACTGATTCATTCCCTGGTGTATGGGATGTGGAAAAAAGATGAAGGTTGTATTTACATCAGATAAAGATGATTCAGTTGTTGAAAGTAAATGCCAGGAACTATTTTTAGGGAGTAAGACTCTGAATGAGTTAGGAGGGATTCTCCTCCCCAGGAACATTGGGCATGGGGCTAAGTGAATAAACCATCTATCATGGGAGGACTCAGTAGTACGGAGAATAAATCCAGGGAAAATGGCGTTTGAGGACGTAAGATGGCCTGCGTTTAAGCACGGCTGGTATGTGCTTAACGATTCTACAGAACAAGAAGCCGATTATTTTGCCATTAAGGAATAAATATGAAATGTTTAAAGCCGCTAATCGTGTTATTTTTGTCGATGACCTTTTCTGCATTTGCAATGAGTTCAAATTCAAAAATAACTCCTCAGCAGACTGTCATTAATTTTATAAGTGATTATGAACGGTGGAATGAAGAAGCTACGCAAAATCTAAGTCAAGACACAGATTTTCAGGCAAAAGATGAGTACATTAAATTACTTGACAAATATTGCACTCAATCTACATGCAGGATTGGTTATGATGTCTATGGGCAATGCTCGTTGCATATTTCTGATGGGGAAAAATACTCAGCACTAAAAAAATGATCAAGAGATTATAATTAAAACAGGAATGCCGTCAAAATTTGGAGAGACGGACACTGAGATGGATTATTTTGAATGCCACCTAGTTTTGGATAAAAATAAATATTTAATTAAAGAAGTATATCAGTTATCAAAATCTGGTAAGAAAACCAAAACATTATAACTCCATGAGTTTGATTCTTAGATATTCTCTTGCAAAATGTTTGGTAGTGCATCTGATTTGAAGCTTGTTAAGTATAGTGTTTGAAGTTTTATTGTAGTTATTTGGCTGAGAAAATATGTTTTATTCCCTAAAGCATCTTCCTGAATGTTATCCACGACCCACCACACCAAAAATATCCCGCTGGTTTGCTGTCCTAGCGGCAATGCTGGCCATCAGTGTGATCCTCATGCGGATATTCGGGCGATACATCGATAACAACCACTTCTGGTTGTTTGCTATAGGCTCGCCTGTTGTTGTGTGGATTTTTAGTTTCGGTTTTCGCATGTGGCTCTGGTCATTACAGGACAGTAAAGCGAATAGTTTTGACAGGCGCCGGGAACAGTGGATTTTGCGTGAGACCCGTAGGGCACGCCGTGCGCTTCAGATACTGAATACGACATTTATAACTGCCCATCAGGAAGACGAACAGCGTTCTGTCGCTGTTGAGATGCTCAATAATCAAAGCATTATCATTTCTCAGTCCGACTGGGAAGGTGAAAAAAGCAAGAGGCTGAGCCGTATTACCACAGAGCCTGAAGATACTCCTGAATCGGTCGTCTCACGTCTGTTCTCTGAACTCATTGCTGATCTGCCAGTTGACCAGTTTCCGGAAAACGCCTCGCTTGTTGTCATCCTCGATGTTTCGTCATCACTGCCATTCCCTGCTGTCAGAGATATCTGGCAGGAAGCCTGGCACGAAAGTGGCATAACCTGTGCTGTTGAGTACATAGACAGTAATGGGCCGGGGGTAGTCAGCCACTGGCTGGATCACCGTATTAAAGATGAGGAGATGCTTTTGATTATCAGTCTCCAGATTGATCCGGTTGAATCAAACAATACTGCTGAAGCAGCCGTTGCGCTGCTTCTTGGTAACCGCCTGACACAGGAGGCACTCGAACCTCTCGCGTTGTTACACCGGCCAGATGCTTCCCCTCCAGGTGAACTGAGCGAGGGAATGAACATGGCCGCCTGGAACGTCCCGCTCAAAGAAAATATCGTAAAAAATTTATGGCTTGCCGGAATGACGGGTGAGCAACGCGCAGAAGTGATCGCGTGCCAAAATGCGCATCCTGCGCAGTCTGTAGCGAACGACTCCGTTATTTCACTCGATATATCCATGGGGCATGCCGGAGCCGCAGCCCCCTGGCTGGCCATCGCAGCCGCCACTGAAATCGCCCGACAAACACAGTCCCCACAGATGATTATCTGCGGTGATACGACACAGAATGTGCTGTGGAGCACGCTCATTACCCCGATTGCTTCCCGACAGGAGATGGATCCGTGAAGCTACCTTTTGTTTTTGCACCGAAGTCTACGGAAGGCCGCTATCTTGCTGTCACATTGATTTTCTTTTTGTTGTTAGCCGCTATGACGTTCATGGTCTGGAAGCATCCGGATATTGCCGGGATTCAGGACGGTAGTCAGCAGCAAACTTACTGGCTTATCGCTGGCGGATGTATTTCAGGATGCACACTTATCATGCTGGTTGTGCACCTGTGGGCTGCTCTCAGTGCCGGTAAAAAGGAGTTTAATGCGCTTGTCGCCAATACCCGTGGTGATGATGAGAAAAAGAAGTGGGAAAATGATAACGTCCCTGTTAACCCTGCGGTGGTCATGTGTGACAGGTTTCGGGTGCATCTCCGTTCCCGTATTAGTCTTTACTGGCGTGGCAAAGTCCGTCTTCTGCTGATCACCGGTGATGAAGCCGCAATTGAACAGCTGGTACCCGGCCTGCAACAGCAGCAGTGGCTCGAAGGTAACCGCACCGTGCTGATTTACGGCGGCAGCCTGACAACAGAACCCGACCGCGAAAAATACGCCGCGCTGCGTAAACTGCGTCGCGGGCGTCCGCTGGACGGGATTGTCCGTGTACTGCCGCAGTCGCTTAAGCTGACCCCACAAATCAGTGACAACGATTTACGCGGGCTGGAAAAAATCAGTGAACTGCTGCGCTATTCCGCTCCGGTCTGGCTGTGGCAGCTGTGCGACAGCAACTGGTCTCAGAGGACGCGTCCTGAGCAGGCAGTCGGGGCAACCTTTTCTCTGCGCGCAAAAGAAGACGATATTATCCGCCAGCTGGAGCGGATGCTGCCTGCATTGCGAACGCAAGGTGTGAGTCAGGTCACTGAGAACAACCGCCACGACTTCCTGCTGCGCCTGGGCCGGCATCTCCGGGACGGCGGTATCGTCCGCTGGGCTCAGCAACTGCTGCCATGGCTCCCTGTTTCTCAGCAACGCGTTCCGCTGCGGGGGCTGATGTTCAGCCTGCCGGAGAAACAACCTGCCGGTACGTCAGCGGGCACCGCCGATGCTGAACAGTATATCCCGGAATCACAGCGCCATGCCCTGACCCTGCCGGCAACCTGGCAGGGTATCGTTGACGACTGCACCCGCGTGCGTGGCCGCCGTGTCGGTATGGCGTGGGAGCAGACGCTTGCCTGGGCGCTGATGGCCATTATCGGTGTCTGGGGGGCGGGAACACTGCTTTCGTTCGCGGTCAACCGCATGCAGATAGTCTCTGTTGCTGAACAGGCCCATGCCCTGGTAGAACATCCTTCCGTATCGGATTACCAGCTGACGGCCCTGCATACTCTGCGCAATGATGCCGGCCGCCTGCAACACCGTATCCAGGACGGAGCGCCATGGTATCAGCGCTTTGGCCTGGACCATAATCAGCAGCTGCTTGATGCGATGCTGCCCTGGTACGGCGTGGCAAACAACCGCCTGATACGCGACCCGGCAAATGAGGCCCTTAAGCAGAAGCTCAGCGCGCTGTCGAATACTGCCCCCAACAGCGACCAGCGGGTACAGTTGGCGAAATCGGGTTACGATCAGCTCAAAGCCTGGCTAATGATGTCTCGTCCTGATAAAGCCGATGGTGCATTCTATTCGCAGACTATGAAAACCGTGCAGCCGACACGGTTGGGCATATCAGCCGGCCTGTGGCAAAGCCTGGCGCCGGATTTGTGGGCGTTCTATATCACCGAACTACCCGCACAGACACAGTGGAAAATCACACCGGATGAGCAACTGGTCAGCCAGAGCCGACAGGTGCTGTTGCAACAAATTGGACGGCGCAACGCAGAAAGTACTCTGTACGAGAATATGCTCAAATCCGTTCGTCGTAATTTTGCCGATGTTTCTCTTGAGGACATGACTGGCGGTACCGATGCCCGTCGCCTGTTTAACACCGATGAGGTGGTGCCAGGCATGTTCACCCGCCAGGCATGGGAGGGAGGCGTTCAGCAAGCCATTGAGAAAGCGGCAAGCTCTCGACGGGAAGAAATTGACTGGGTACTGAGCGACAGCCGGAAAACGCTCTCCTCAGATCTGTCGCCGGAAGCTTTGAAAGCTCGCCTGACGCAACGTTATTTCACGGACTTTGCCGGTAGCTGGTTGAACTTCCTTAACAGCCTGCAACTAAATCCGGCAGACAATATTGCAGACGTCACCGACCAGTTGACGCTGATGAGTGACGTCCGCCAGTCGCCGCTGATTGCCCTGATGAATACCCTCGCATGGCAGGGGCAGACTGGCCAGAAGAGTGAAGGGCTTTCGGACTCCATCATCAAATCGGCTAAAGACCTGGTAGGAGGGCAGGACAAACCGGCGATTGACCAGTCAGCGTCAGGCCCGCAGGGGCCATTGGATGAAACCTTTGGGCCGTTGCTGATGCTGATGGGTAAAAACACAGGCGGAAATTTCATGTCAGCTGATAACTCACTGAGCCTACAGACGTATCTGACACGCATCACCCGGGTGCGTCTGCGTCTGCAACAGGTAGCCAGCGCCACTGACCCTCAGGAAATGATGCAGACCCTGGCGCAGACCGTGTTCCAGGGCAAAAGCGTGGACCTTACCGACACCCAGCAGTACGGCAGCCTAATTTCGGCAAGCCTTGGAGAAGAGTGGAGCGGTTTTGGCAACACGATGTTTGTACAGCCACTGATTCAGGCCTGGGAGACCGTGCTTCAGCCATCGGCAGCGAGCCTCAATGACAAATGGAGCCGCTCTGTAGTGGCGAACTGGCACACCGCATTTGACGGACGTTTCCCGTTTGCCGTCAGCAAAAGTGATGCCTCCCTGCCGATGCTGGCTGAATTTGTGCGCAAGGACAGCGGACGTATTGAACGCTTCCTGACTACGGAGCTCAGCGGTGTGCTGCACAAGGAGGGTAGCCAGTGGGTACCGGATAAGGTCAATAGTCAGGGATTGATTTTTAACCCAGCCTTCCTGCGAGCCATTAACCAACTGACCCAGCTGTCGGACATTCTCTTTACCGACGGTAGCCAGGGCATCACCTTTGAATTACAGGCGCGTCCGGTACCACAGGTGGTGGAAACGCAACTGACTATTGATGGGCAAAGGCTACATTACTTCAACCAGATAGCTGACTGGCAGTCCTTCCGCTGGCCTGGTGACACGTACAAGCCAGGAACCATGCTGACATGGACCACGGTTAACGCCGGTGCGCGTCTTTTCGGGGATTTCAGCGGACCTTGGGGTTTTATTCGTTGGCTGGATCAGGGTAAGCGCCAGCAGCTTGACCGCAGTCAGTGGATGATGAGTTTTACCGCGCCTGATGGTCGCACCTTACAGTGGGTACTGCGCTCACAGCTGGGCCGCGGCCCGCTTGAGCTACTGGCGTTGCGTGGCTTCACGCTGCCGGATCAGATATTCAGCGTCGACAGTGTGGCTATGGCGCAGGCTCTGATGAATAACACAGAAAACAGTGACATGGACGGAATCGAATAATGGACTCTTTGCAGAATCTGATCATTGCCTGTCAGGTGGATGAAACCCTGCTGCGACAGCAGGCGCGGTCACGTACCGAAAGCTGGAAACTCTGGCTTGCTCCGGTCAGTGATACCAGTCCTACAGGAGAAGACCCGGGTTATGACGATGATTTTCAGCGTATCCGGGAGGAGGTCAATAAACTTTCCGGAATTGATACCGGGCTAATTTGCCAGCTGGCTGAAAAGTTGCTGACCACTGTCGCCAAAGATCTCCGGGTTGCGACTTACTACTGCTGGGCGCGCCTGCACCAGGACGGTGAAACCGGTTTTGCTGAGGGGCTTGAGCTACTGGCAGGATTGCTAAAGCGTTATGGAACGCAACTCCATCCACAGCGCGAGAGAAGCCGTAAACCGGCGCTGGAGTGGATCGCAGGCTCTCGTCTGCTTGACAGTCTGTTGCTCTGGCCGGAAGTGGTACGCGACGATGTCCTCCGTACGACAGGTGCGCTGCTGCTCATCCAGGACAGTCTGGAAACTGAGTCAGAAGCTTCGCGTCCAGATCTCAGTGCCCTGTACAGCGCGCTGGGCTCCCGTCTGATGAAAGCCGGTGGTCTCGATGCTGTAATACCGCAGAATGCCAGCAATCAGTCACGCACTAAGTCAGCATCTCACACAAAAGAACAGGATACGCCATTACTGAACCGCATCACGTCCGGTCAGGATTTGCTGGCTCAGGCACGAACCCTCACGAGATATCTGCGTGAGCAACCTGATGGCTGGCTTGCCGCGCACCGGCTGATGAAAAGTCTTCGTCACGACACGCTGAGAGCTATCCCTGCACCGGACGCCGAAGGGAAAACGCGCATCGAACCGCCGCGGGCTGACCAGCGGGCGATGCTCAAGCGTTTGTACTTGCAGCAAAGTTGGCTGGAGATACTGGAGCAGGCGGACAGCACTTTTTCACGTGGCGCCAATCACCTCTGGCTGGATTTGCAATGGTACATCCATCAGGCCCTGATCAAGTCGGGCCAGGAAGTGCTGGCCGATATCATCACCGCTGATCTGAAAGGACTGTTGCTGCGTCTCTGCGGTCTTGAAACGCTGGCCTTTAACGACGGCACACCGTTTGCCGATGAAATCACGCTGAACTGGATAAACCAGAGTGTGATGGACCAAATGTCCAGTTGGCGGAATGAGCCGGTCACTACTGTCAGTGAGACGAACAACGATATTCTGGCCCTTGAGCCGGAAGCGCTGGAGAAAGCAGACACCGATGGACTGGATGCCACACTCCACTGGATTCAGACGCGCCCGGGTATGGACTCTACGAAAGACAAATGGTTACTGCGCCTGCTGATGGCACGTGTGGCAGAGCAAAAAGGTAAAAATGAACTAGCCCTGCATCTGCTTGGTGAACTTGACGGTGCAGCACAGTCCATCACCCTCACGCAGTGGACGCCGGCGCTGTTGTTTGAAGTTAAATCGCGACGTCTCAGGCTGCTGCGCATGAAAGCTGCCCGCAGTGAGACTGATAAATCGCGGCTTCAGCCAGAGATGGACAAGCTTCTGGCCGGTCTGATTGCACTTGACCCGGCCGGCAGTGCGGTACTTTGCGGATAGACAGGACTGAATTCAGCGAAAAGGAGAACATATGCCAGCAAAAGGCTTTTATCTGGTGCAGGGCGACAGAACAACCTGCGGTGGGAGGATTATCACGGGCGCAGAAGATCATACTCTGTTTGGTAAACCTGTTGCCCGGGAACAGGACGGCGTGACCTGCGGTCTATTTATAGGGCTTTACAAGGTAGCCGGTGGCATCGATAACGATACCATTCACGGCAGGCGAATGGCCGGGACTCTCGACAGCTACAGCTCCTGTCCGTGTAAGGCAAAGTTCATTCCATCGATGATGGATGATACGTATGAGAAGAGTTAAGCCGGGGCAATTTCAGTTGCAGAAGGATCTGGAAAGAAATCGTTTCTGGCTGGCTCACAGACTGATACAATGTCAGCGCCGGGCACTGACTGATAGTAGCCAGTCTGGTCAAAATGACCTCGTGCGAATGTGTATTGCAGAACAGAATGAACTGGACGATGGCGTTTTCCTTTGGACAGAAACCCAAGGTGCAGGACATGCTTTCGTTTCAATACACATTAAAAATACAATCTATGTGTTCATCTACGGACGATATGATCAGGAAGCATTTAGCCCTGTAGGTTAAGGAGTGTTGATTAAATATTCCGGCGAAAGAGCAGAAGGATTTTACATAAAAGAACTTTATCGAATGAGAGCGTCAGTTTTTAAAATACTGGACGTTAATGAATATAAAACACTATCAATATTTAATGCTTTATGGGCATCCAGCAGTATTCACCCTGATGGAAAAAATACCAGTGCGGAGAGAAAAGAAGATGGCCGCGTTATTGATGAATATAACCTAGTAGTCAACAACTGTACTACAACGTCAGTTACGGGACTTAAAAAAGCAGGCGCAGGAATATTTTACGTGAGACTACTTGACTCTTTTGGCTACAGTGAAGACTTTGCGATCCCATCGTCCCTGAATGCTTATCTGGAGGATTTAGCTATAAATCCAGCTGATATGCGAATAATAAGAATGACTGACGAATTTAAGAATAACTATCATAACGCTTCAAATTATAAGGATATTGAAGGTGCAGGTAGCGGTAATGAGACTGCTGGGGCAATAGGTAAGGTAAGTGGGCTCGCCGGAAAAGGTTCGAGCGGTTATGCTCCCACAACATTCAGCCAGTCCCAGGGAGTTGAGAATGATTAAACATCTGTTGCTTATTTGTGCACCCGTAGCTTTATTTTTACTGGTCAGTACAGCCGTTCTTTCCCTTTCATTTATAGATATCAAATACACGTATGAACCTGTGTTAACTGGAACACGCCTGGATTATCTGGTTGACGAAACCTATTCCATGGCTTGGTTATTCTTTTGCACGTCAAATATTGCATTTTTTGCTATTTATATCGTATTTTTACTGGTTTTTAAGCGATTAAGTAAAAAATGTTAGTCGGTAATATCTCATTTCATTAAGTTGTAAGCTGTCATGGCTTCGCTTTATTCCTGAACACAGTAAAACACTCAATCATATTGGTTATCTATGGACGACTTAACCCTGCGTTACTACGACGCTGAAATGCGCTACCTGCTTGAAGCCGGCGAGGAATTCGCCCGTGCCCACCCTGAGCAGGCGGCAATGCTCAATCTCGATAAAGCGGGCGCGCGCGACCCGTACGTGGAGCGCCTGTTCGAAGGTTTTGCCTTCCTGATGGGCCGTCTGCGCGAGAAGCTTGACGACGACCTGCCGGAACTGACCGAAGGGCTGGTCAGCCTGTTGTGGCCGCATTATCTGCGCACCATTCCCTCGATGTCGGTGGTGGAGTTCACTCCTGTCTGGCGTGAGATGAAAGAACCGATGCGTATTGCCAGAGGTTTCGAGGTCAATTCGCGGCCGATCGGTGAAAAAGGGACGCGTTGTCGTTACACCACAACTAAAGAGATAACCCTTCAGCCACTGGCGTTGGAGCATGCCCGCCTGTCGACTGATCCTGACGGGCGCTCTGTCATCAGCCTGCGCTTCAATTGTAGCCATCTTGCTGACTGGAGCCGTGTCGATCTCAGCCAGATCCCGTTCTATTTCAATGCCGACGCACCGCTGGCCTGCGCTATGCATGAAGCTTTTACCATGAATACTGCGCGTCTGTGGCTGCGCATGCCAGGTGACGTAGACAGAAGGCCGCTGGACGGGTATTTCACCGCACTGGGATTTGGTGATGATGACAGACTTTGGCCGAAGGGTGAGAGCAGTTTCAGCGGTTACCAGTTGCTGCTGGAGTATTTCACCTTCCGCGAGAAATTCATGTTCATGGGGCTGCGCGGGCTGGAGAAGGTGGTCTTTCCCGCCGAGCTCCCTTGGTTTGAAATCGACGTGGTGCTGGCGGAACGCTGGGAGCATGACTTCAGCTTTACCGAAAAGCATCTGCGCCTGAACTGTGTGCCAGTGATTAACCTGTTCCCGCTGGAGTCCGATCCGCTGACGCTCAACTCTCTGCAAAACGAATACATGCTGCGCCCGATGCGTGTGCAGGATGGCCATACCGAGATATACACCGTGGATTCGGTGATGTCGTCGAGTCAGCATATCTACGTGCCGTTCTCAAGTTTTCGCCATAAAGGCGGAATGATGCGTCATGAAGCGCCGGAATATTACTACCACACCCGCGTGCGCCGCGGCCCTTCCGGTCTGCATAACACCTGGCTCATCCTCGGCGGCGAAGCATTTGACAACCATACCGTCCCGGAAGACGAAAGCCTGTCGTTAACGCTCACCGGCACAAACGGTCAACTGCCACGACGTGCGCTGCAAAGCACCGTGCTTGATACGGTGATGAAAACCACTTCGGTCAGCATTGCCGTGCGCAACCTGTGTGCGCCGACGCTGCCATGTTACCCACCGGCGCAGGACCGTTTCCACTGGCGCGTGCTGAGTCACCTTGGCAGCGGATTTCTGTCGATGATGGATAATGCCGACGTGCTGCGCGGTACCCTGGCGCTGTATGAATGGACCGATAGCGAGATGAACCGCCGTCGTCTGGAAGCCATCATTGACGTGAAGCACAGTGAAACCGAACGCTTTGAGCAGGGCTACCTGGTGCGTGGCGTGCAGATTGAGGTGACGCTGGACAGCCACGGCTTTGCCGGACGCGGCGACATCTGCCTGTTTGGTGAGATGCTGAGTCGTTTTTTTGCGCTCTATACCGACATTTATCTGTTTAACCGCCTGATTATCATCCTGCAACCTACCGGAGAGCGCCTGGCATGGGAAGAAAAGCACAACCGCCGCATTCCCGGTTAACCTCGCGGCTGGAAGCCGACATGCACCGCATGAATTTTTATCGTTTCTGCCAGTTGCTGGAAAAGCGTAATCCGGGCTGCCCACTGATTGGCTCAACCAGTCATCCCGCAGATGACCCTGTACGCTTTGCACCGCATCCGGGGATGGGGTTCCCGGCTGGTGAACTGAAGAGTGTCGAATATGACGAAGAAGACGACAGTAAGCCTCCGGTTATCCGTACGACCTTTATGGGGATGTACGGCGTCGATTCCCCTCTTCCGACGTCGTATCTTGATGACATCACTCAGCGTCGTGAAGGGCATGAAGCGCTACAGGGCTTTCTGGATATCTTCAATCACCGCATTCTGACGCAGTTCTATCGTATCTGGCGAAAATATTCTTACCCGGCCACGTTTGAGCCTGGTGGAACCGACAGCATTTCGCAATCGCTGCTGGGGCTGGTAGGACTCGGTATTCCCGGCACCGCAAACCACATTGCCACACCCTTATCTCGCTTTCTGGCGCTGTTAGGTGTGCTGCAACAACCGGGGAAAACTCAGGAGGGGATACAAAGCCTGGTTACCCTGTTAGCGCCGAATACCACCGTGAACGTCAGCCCGTACTGCCTGCGTCCAGTTGAGGTCAGTCAGCCACTGGGTTTCTTTGGTGATAACGATTTTCTGCTGGATGGCAACACCCCACTTGGCGATGAAGCGATGGATGCCAGTAGCCAGTTGCTGATCGCACTGGCTACCGATAACGAAGAGGAGTCGCAGGGCTGGAAACCGGACGGTCTGCTCTACCAGGATTTTCTGGTCATGCTGCGTGTCTACCTCGGGTGGCGTTTTAAGGCAAAAATCACCCTGACTACTCTGACCCGCCTGCTGGCTGTTCCGCCGCTCGGCGAGGGACCATTCTGGCTCGGCATGAACGGCGTTCTGGGGGCTGGTGAGGATGAGATTGCAGCTGATATTCCGCAGAACTTTACGACGGAACTGGGCTGTTACACCGGCCTGCAACGTGAAACACCACAACAAGGAAACATTCGTGTTACGTACAAGTTTGATTAAACCCGCGTGCTGGCTGCCTGCACTGCTAGCGTTTAGCCTGACGGGCTGTGGGGTGACGCAGGGTGTCGTCGATGGTACCAAATCGGCGTTTAATGCTGCGTTCTACAAAAATATTAAGGTGCTCCATCTGGATTTCACGGCGCGTGAAGCACTGAACACTGATCCCCGCGAGAGTAACTCACTCTCTGAGTCGGTGGTGGTCCGTGTTTACCAGTTGAAGGACCGCAAAACCTTCGACAAAACGGTCTACCAGCAATTGCTGAAGGATGGGGAAACCATTCTGAAAGCCGACCTGCTGACAACTCGCGATGTGGTAATAAAACCGGGCGGGGATGCGAATCTTGATATGCCAATGGAAGAAGAAACGCAGTTTGTTGCGGTAGTCGGTTTTTTCCGTCACCCGGACACGGTAAAAAATACCTGGCAGCAGGTACTCAAACGTGAAGATCTCGATCCAGATAAGCCGCGCATTCTAGAGGCCGGAAATAACTACCTGGCGTTACAGCCGCTGAAGGATGACTGATGCCAAAGGGTCACAACACGCCATCGCTGTTTGAAATGCTGTGCGGAAATTTTTCTGGCGGCCTGAGTCTCGGCCAGGTCAGCGAACAGAACCAGGTGATTTTATCGGTACTCGATAACATGCAGCGCGTGCTTAATTGTCGCGCCGGGACGCTGGCGCACCTCCCGGACTACGGCCTGCCGGATATGACTAAAATCCTCCAGGGCATGCCCGGGACCGCCCACCAGCTCATGACAATATTGTCAGCCGTGCTGCTGAAGTACGAGCCGCGCCTGAGCAAAATTAACGTGGTAATGCAGGAACAAATACAGCCCGGCGAACTCCGCTACGCTATTGACGCGGAGTTAAAGGGCGTCGGTCTGGTTCGATACGGTACGGAATTTATGCCCGAGGGGAGAGTACTAATCCGCCACCTGAAACAGCAGCAGTACCTCGACACTCGCGCTGCAATCTAGCTTTCACATACAGAAATCACCATGACACCACAACCTGAACGCCACCTTAAAACCGGCGGAGACCCGCGCACGCTTGCGGATTACGCCGCCTTGCGCGATGAAATGAACAAGCTCATTCATCCGGCACGCCCGGACGTTAACTGGCAACACGCGGAAACGCTCTGCCTGTCACTGTTCGAGCACAACGGTGTAGAGCTGCAAACTGCTGCCTGGTATACGCTCGCACGTACGCATCTGGCCGGACTGTTCGGCATGAATGAGGGGCTGGCGGTACTTGCTGCACTGGTCGCCCGCCAGTGGGGAAACCTCTGGCCACAGCCTGTTCATGCGCGAATCGAAATCCTGATTGCCCTCAGCAAGCGCCTGCAACAGGTAGTACGAACGTTAACGCTGACGTACGCCGACTTACGGCAGCTGTATCAGGCTGAGGAGCATCTGAACGCGTTGGGGGACGTGTTGCAACGCCTGGAACTCAAGCATGCTGCTCAGCTTGATGCTCTGCGCACGATGATGCAGAACGCAGCTGTGCGTCTGGAAAACAGCGAAAAAACGGGCGTGAGTTTGCCCGGTGACGCGTTGGGTGCTAAGGAAATACAACTCGTCGAAACGACAGAGCGCAGTAAATGGGTATATGTGGTTCAGCCCGAGCCGGTGCCGAACGTTCAGGTAGATAAAGAGCCTCCAGTGTCGGTGAAGCCCTGGAAGCCATTCGCTGCTGGTATGTTGTCCATGCTGGTGGCAGCCATTGTCGTCGTAGGAGGATGGCAGTTGTTGCATGCGCCAGATTCGGCACAAGCGCAGCTCGCCGTGGCTCTGGCTCCTTTACCTCAAGGACTTTCGACGGCGCAGTTACAGGCGCTGCAACAAACGTCACCGTCACCGGAACTGGGGATTGGCAGGACACAACAGCTGTTAGCGCAGCTTTTACAGCTGAAACCCGACTGGGCAGTGAGCTACGGCGACAGTCTGGTGCAGCAGGCGCTGTCGCTGTGGCCGGAAGAGGCCAAACCCCTGGCGCTGCATTGGCAAAAACAGATGAATGTTGCTGCGCTAGCAGAGTCAGATTTGAATGGCTGGCATCAGGGTATGGCGCAGTTGCAGCAGCTGACGAACAGGCTTAATGCACTGGATGAACAGAAAGGAAAGTACATGACGGTGAGTGAGCTGAAATCGGCCGTGTTTGCCATGTCGCAGTCCTTTAGCCATATCATTCCGCTTGAAGAGCAGCTTCGTCTGCTCTCCACGTTACCTGCCGGGCAACCCCTGTCAGCAGCGCAGCAAAACAAGATCGAACAACATCTTCAGCAGTTGATTGTCAGCTACTCGCTGCTGAAGCACAAAAAAGAACAATGAGACTGGCGAAAAACACGGAGTTGACATGTCAGCAAGAGAGCGTTTTTTTAAGAAAGTGCAGCAGAATAACGTGAATAAACCGATTCATATTAATACGGCTGAAACCGAAGTCAGGGCATTTTGTCAGCGAATGGATGATCTTGCGCAGCAAATTAGTGTTTGGTTTGAGGGTTCTGGCATCGACGTCATGTTATCCCAAAAACATATCACCGATTTAAGCACGGTCGGCTACAGCCTCAGTAGCAGTATATGTCGTTATGCCATCACGACTGTCACTCTGCAAAATGGAGATCGCAGCGTCACCATTATACCAGAACAGGTAATCAGGGGATCCGAGAAGGGGTGTATGACAATGTGCATTAAAGCCCCCGGCAGTATATCGGGGGAGAGGAGATACCATTTAAGCATGGCGCCTGAAACAGGCTGGTATATACGTCGCGAACATCAAAGTGCGAAAGAGAATGTCCTCATGACAGAGGACTATTTTTTCCAGACCGTCGACTGTCTGGCCTGAACGTAAGCCACCCTCGCGGGAGAAGTCACTGAAACGTAGTTAATATATATTAACTACGTTAACTTATTAAGCATGACTAAACACTGTTGCCCAACGGTACTCATCCTAAAATAGGTAAATGCTAATATTTAAGGGGAGCGGTAACCAAATTACAAACCGAATATTTACCGTATAGCATGCTTTTTCTCTACCTTAAGTGAAACTGCGCAAATCAAACTGCAAAACAACAAACCAGCGACGAACGTGAGGACAAATTTCTGTGGCAATGCTATAACCCTAAGTGCCCACCAAAATATAAAGCTGTAGGAAAAACTATGCTAAGAAATATTAGTGTCAGAACCTTCATTGTCTATTTCCTTTTTTGTGTATTTTTGGTAAGTGATGGAGTTATAGCGCTATTTTCAGGGAGTTTTTCGCTTTTTATTGCAGTCGTTATCGTACAATGCATCGCCTTGATTTTACTCTGGGCGTATATGACAAAATATCTTGTGACGCCGATCAATACTGTGAAAAAAAGTATTGAAGAAGTGACTTCAGGTAATCTCGGCGTGTCGATACCTGAATTCGGCAACAACTGTGCGGGACGTCTGATCCCGGGCATTAATAGTCTGTCCAGCAACATTGCAACGCTGGTCCGTGAGATCCGCGCCTCCGCGCATACCGCAATGACGCTTTCAGATCAGCTCTCTTCACGCAGCGCGCAGCTTTCGGTCAAAACAGAACAGCAATCTGCCTCACTGGTGCAAACGGCAGCCAGCATGGAACAGATGGCTGCAAGTACAAAAAATAATGCCGACAATACCCGTTTAGCCAGCGAGCAGGCGAATATCGCGACGTTGCAGGCGCGTAAAGGCGGAGAGTTAATGGGTCAGGTCTCAAACAATATGCAATCAATTACCGATTGCGCCCAGCAAATGACGGAGATTATATCCCTGATTGACGGGATCGCTTTCCAGACCAATATTCTGGCGCTAAATGCCGCCGTTGAAGCGGCAAGAGCGGGCGACCATGGTAAAGGATTCTCTGTGGTGGCCGGTGAGGTCAGAAGCCTGGCGCATCGTAGCGCCGAGGCGGCAAAAAATATTAAATCACTGATTGAAGTTACCAGCCATAACGTGACGCAGGGCGTGAACGTGGTCTCTGAGGCCGAAAAAAACATGCACGACATTGTTACCGGTTCTGGCAACGTGAGCCGACTGATGGATGAAATTTCCGCCTCAACGTCAGAACAGGAAAAAGGCATATCACAAATCACGCAGGCATTGTCGGAGCTGGAACGCGTAACGCAAAGCAACGTGTCGATGGTTGAAGAACTTAATGGTTCGTCTGATGTGCTGCGCAATCAGGTGTTAGAGTTACAGGCGCGAACACGCAATTTTCGTCTGGAAAATGCGTACGAGACTGACAATGCGTTAACACGCCGCGAGTGGGCGGTGAATTCCTGAGCGTATTCAGGACGATGCCTCACATAATTATTGCTTAACCCTCGACGAAAGCTAGACTGACACCGGAAGAGATAAAACGGTGGAGGCGCTGTGGAGAGCATTAAAGGGTCTGAAGTTAACGTACCTGACGCGGTTTTTGCATGGGTATTTGATGGACGCGGGGGCGCAAGGCCGCTTGAAGATCAGGATCAAATCGACAGCGAACATCCGTGCTGGCTGCACCTTAACTACACGCATCCGGACAGCGCCGAGTGGCTCGCGTCCACGCCGCTATTGCCCAACAATGTCCGGGATGCGCTGGCGGGAGAAAGTCTCCGACCCCGCGTCAGCCGGATGGGTGAGGGGACGTTAATCACGCTGCGTTGCATAAATGGCAGTACGGATGAACGTCCGGATCAGCTGGTGGCAATGCGTGTTTACATGAATGAACAACTGATTGTTTCTACCCGGCAGCGAAAAGTGCTGGCGCTTGATGACGTCATTAACGATCTGAAAGAGGGCACAGGGCCCACGGATTGCGGAAGCTGGCTGGTGGATGTATGTGATGCGCTAACCGATCATGCCAGCGAATTTATTGAAGAACTCCACGATAAAATCATCGATCTGGAAGATAACCTGCTCGATCAGCAAATTCCTCCGCGGGGTTTTCTGGCGTTGCTGCGTAAACAGCTCATCGTGATGCGCCGCTATATGACCCCGCAGCGCGACGTATATGCGCGACTGGCCAGCGAACGCATGAGCTGGATGAATGACGATCAGCGTCGCAGAATGCAGGATATTGCCGACCGGCTTGGCCGTGGTCTGGACGAGATCGATTCATGTATCGCCAGAACGGCGGTCATGGCGGATGAGATAGCGCAGGTGATGCAGGAATCATTAGCCAGGAGAACGTACACCATGTCGCTGATGGCGATGGTCTTTTTACCGAGTACGTTCTTAACCGGGCTGTTTGGCGTCAATCTGGGGGGGATACCCGGCGGGGAATACCACTATGGCTTTACCACGTTTTGCGTCATGTTAGTGGTTTTGATTGGGGGTGTTGCATGGTGGTTGCATCGCAGTAAATGGCTGTAAATTTACGTTTTTATGATGCAGCGTCTGCTTCAAAACGACATTTTAATTGAGCGAAGTCAATAAACTCCGACCATGTTAGGTGCAATATTACTCCCGCAGGTGAATGCAACGTCAAGCGATGGGCGTTGCGCTCCATATTGTCTTACTTCCTTTTTTTGAATTACTGCATAGCACAATTGATTCGTACGACGCCGACTTTATAGTCGGCTTTTTTTTGCCTCCTGTTTGTCTGCGTCTACCCTTTAGGGGTCAGCACCCAAATCTGGAGGAAAAGATGAGTATGCTACTTGCCCTGCAACGCCTGACCACCTGGCAGTCCGATCCGGTGCCCACCGATCCGACCCCGATACCCGATCCCATCCCACGTCCGCAGCCGATGCCGGATCCGCCACCGGACGAAGAACCGATTAAATTGTCGCATCGTTAGCGGAGATCTGCGAGGATACGCGCCAACTGACTGCAATCATTACCACGAGAGTATATTGTGACCGCTTTTTCCACGCTGAATGTTCTGCCTGAAGCCCAACTGACTAATCTGAATGAGTTGGGCTACCTCACTATGACCCCCGTCCAGGCCGCCGCCCTGCCGGCTATCCTCGAAGGCCGTGACGTGCGCGTGCAGGCGAAAACCGGCAGTGGAAAAACGGCTGCCTTCGGACTTGGCCTGTTGCAGCACATTGATGCAACCCTGTTTCAGACCCAGTCCTTGATACTCTGCCCGACGCGTGAGCTGGCCGACCAGGTCGCGGGTGAGCTGCGTCGCCTGGCGCGTTTTTTGCCAAACACTAAAATTTTAACGCTCTGCGGCGGGCAACCGTTCGGTGCGCAGCGTGATTCTCTTCAGCATGCGCCGCATATCATTGTGGCGACGCCGGGCCGTCTGCTCGATCACCTGCAAAAAGGCACCGTTTCACTTGATGCACTGCAAACGCTGGTCATGGACGAAGCTGACCGCATGCTGGATATGGGCTTCAGCGATGCGATTGACGAAGTGATCCGCTTTGCCCCGGCCACACGTCAGACGCTGCTCTTTTCTGCCACCTGGCCTGAGGCCATTGCGGCGATCAGCGGGCGTGTGCAGAAAAATCCGCTGACCATTGAAATCGATACTGTCGATGCCTTGCCTGCGATAGAGCAGCAGTTCTTTGAAACCACTCAGCAGGGAAAAATTCCACTGCTGCAAAAATTGTTGAGCCAGCACCAGCCGGCGTCCTGCGTAGTGTTCTGTAATACCAAAAAAGACTGTCAGGCGGTGTGCGATGCCCTGAACGATGTCGGGCAGAGCGCGTTATCGCTGCATGGCGATCTGGAGCAGCGCGACCGCGATCAAACGCTGGTGCGTTTTGCAAACGGCAGCGCTCGCGTGCTGGTTGCCACGGATGTGGCAGCCCGTGGCCTTGATATCAAATCGCTTGAGCTGGTGGTGAATTTCGAGCTGGCATGGGATCCGGAAGTGCATGTCCACCGCATCGGACGTACCGCGCGTGCGGGTAACAGCGGTCTCGCTATCAGCTTCTGCGCACCTGAAGAGGCGCAGCGCGCCAATATTCTTGCGGAAATGCTGCAACTGAAACTCAACTGGGTAAATGCCCCGGTGAACACCAGCGTTGCTCCGCTGGCGGCAGAAATGGCTACGCTTTGCATCGACGGAGGTAAAAAAGCCAAAATGCGTCCCGGTGACGTTCTTGGGGCGTTAACAGGAGATATCGGTCTCGACGGGGCAGATATTGGCAAGATCACGGTTCATCCTGCACATGTCTACGTCGCGGTTCGCCAGTCAGTTGCCCACAAGGCCTGGAAACAGTTGCAGGGCGGGAAGATTAAAGGGAAAACCTGCCGCGTTCGGCTGCTTAAGTAAGGAAAAAAGCGTCTCAAAGCAGTGTCTGAGACGCTGTCAGGTTATTTCACTTCCACCACGTTCAGGCGCAGTTCATCGAACTGTGCCTCTTCTTCTTCTGGCTGCCAGCCGGCAGGCTGCATCGGGATGTCTTCGCGGTCAAAGGCCAGGTCCCCGCCATTCACTACTTCTGAACCGTGGTTAATGCCTTTGAAATCGAACAGCTCAACGTCGGCCAGGTGCGAAGGCACCACGTTCTGCATTGCGCTAAACATGGTTTCGATTCGCCCAGGATAGCGTTTATCCCAGTCACGAAGCATGTCGCCAATGACCTGACGTTGCAGGTTCGGCTGTGAGCCGCAAAGGTTGCATGGAATGATAGGGAAGGCTTTAGCCTGAGAGAAACGCTCAATGTCTTTCTCGCGGCAGTAGGCGAGTGGGCGGATCACAATGTGTTTGCCGTCATCGCTCATCAGCTTCGGCGGCATGCCCTTCATTTTGCCGCCGTAGAACATGTTCAGAAACAGCGTTTGCAGGATGTCGTCCCGGTGATGACCGAGCGCAATTTTTGTAGCACCCAGTTCTGTTGCGGTGCGGTACAAAATGCCGCGACGCAAACGTGAGCAGAGTGAGCAGGTTGTTTTGCCCTCTGGGATCTTCTCTTTAACGATTCCGTAGGTGTTCTCTTCTACTATTTTGTACTCAACGCCCAGGTTCTCCAGATACTCGGGGAGAATATGCTCCGGGAAGCCCGGCTGTTTCTGATCGAGGTTAACCGCGACCAGGGAAAAGTTCACCGGTGCGCTTTGCTCAAGATTGCGCAGGATCTCCAGCATGGTATAGCTGTCTTTACCGCCCGACAGGCAGACCATGATGCGATCGCCTTCTTCAATCATGTTGAAGTCTGCAATGGCTTCGCCCACGTTGCGGCGCAGTCGCTTTTGCAGTTTATTCAGGTTGTACTGTTCTTTCTTATTAATCTCTTGATTTTCTTGCATTTGTTCGTTACTCAGATCTCAAATGGGGCACAAGGCGAGGAAAACGATTTCAAAGCGTCAGCTTCGTATCCCGCTTTTCCACCTGTTCGTTGTTCATCTCTTCTCTGCATGTAGCATAGATTTCATACACCATCTGCGCATTATCGTGCCCCATCTGGTTAGCAATAAAAGACGGGTTTGCGGCTGCCGGTAAAAACCAGCATGCGAAAGTGTGCCGTGTATGGTACGGATTGCAGCGACGAATGCCAGCACGTTTTACAATTGAGTCCCACAAGGCGAATGGGTTGTCTACACTTAAAGCTTACGCAGTAATAAAACGGAGGTGAAAATGACTGACCGACCAGTTAATGGTGACCATCCTGATTTTAACCCCATCCCGGATAATCCGGAAAAGGATGGAAGTAAGTCCAAAGACGATCCTGGCTCAGCGCCTGAATCGGGCGATAAAGATCCAGAGTGATGACAAGCCGCCTTCACGAAGGCGGTTTTAACAAAATGTACAGCACCTCTTAGCTTTCCATTATCTACGATACCATGAAGAATAAAGACGAACAGACAGGATTAGTTGGGCTGGCGATTGGTGCCGCCGTTATTGGGCTGGTTTCATCACAGAAGATCATCAACCGCCAAAGTATTGTCGATGAGCTGGTCAGGCTCGGCAGGCAGAAGGGGGATGGTGTCGAAGATGAAGTCTTTTTAAAAGCAGCTGAGTTAGTGAGAAAAGGGGTTTAAGCGATGGCTGAAATTCGGCAAGCACAGTGCCATTGTGGGGCGGTGCAGTTTACCGTTGAGCTGACAGACGGCCTGAACACCGCACGCCGCTGTAGCTGCTCATTTTGTCGTATGCGTGGGGCGGTAGTCGTATCTGCGCCGTTGACGGGCATTAAGGTGACACAGGGGGAAGACAGGCTCACGGAGTACCGCTTCAACACGGGCACTGCGCGCCATTTCTTCTGCTCGGTCTGCGGTATTTACACGTTCCATCAACGACGCTCCAATCCCAACGAATACGGCGTCAATGTCGCCTGCCTCGAAAATGTCACGCCATTCGACTTCCCGGAAGTGGTGGTGATGGATGGGGTAAATCATCCCATGGATGGTGACAGCGGGGTGGTTGGTTACCTCTCATTCCGTAAAGAAGAAGCGGAACATCAATAGCGTTAGCCCGCAGATTTCTGCGGGCTGATACCATTAGAACTGATAAACCAGGCCCAATGCCACAACGTCATCTGTACCAATGCCGTTGTTTTTGTAGAATGAATCATCTTCATCCAGCAGGTTGATTTTATAATCAACATAGGTGGACATATTTTTGTTGAAATAGTAGGTAGCACCTACGTCAGCATATTTCACCAGGTCTTTATCGTCCTGGCCATTGCCCAGATCTTTGCCTTTGGATTGTAAATACGAAATAGCTGGACGCAGGCCAAAGTCAAACTGATATTGCGCAGTGACTTCAACGTTCTGCGTTTTATTTGCTACCGCATCCGCATTGTCGCCGTACGGCGTCATATTGCGGGTTTCGGAATACATTGCCGCCAGGTAGATATTGTTGGCATCGTATTTCAGACCTGCGGTCCATGCATCCGCAGTGTCGCCGCCCGCAGTGGTGTAATTTACCTGATCGTTGGTACGGTCAGAAGAGGCGTATGCCGCGCCTGCACTGAAGCCCATGCCAAAATCATAGGTAGCGGAGATACCGTAACCATCACCGTTTTCATGGCGAGTGTCACGGCCGTTGTTGGTTCCTTCGTTGGTAGAGCAGAAATTCTCGTCGCAGTTGTTACCTTCATTATTACCCTGATACTGCACCGCAACGTTCAGGCCCTGCACCAGACCAAAGAAGTCGGTGTTACGGTAGGTTGCAACGCCATTGGCACGACCGGTCATAAAGTTGTCGGCATAAGTGTAAGAGTCGCCACCAAATTCAGGCAGCATATCGGTCCAGCCTTCCACGTCGTACAGTACGCCATAGTTACGGCCGTAATCGAAGGAGCCGTAGTCGCCCACCTTCACACCCGCGAAAGCCAGACGCGTCCATGACTGATTGTCAGAACCTTCGGTGTTGTTTGCCTGAATGTTGTATTCCCACTGCGCGTAGCCGGTCATCATGTCGTTGATTTGGGTTTCACCTTTAAAACCCAGACGCATATAGGTTTGGTCGCCATCTTTCGACGCGTCGTCAGAGAAATAATGCAGACCATCAACTTTGCCATACAGATCCAGTTTATTGCCGTCTTTATTATAAATTTCAGCTGCGTGAGCGGTTCCAGCCATTAACAAAGCGGGGATCATCAGTGCCAATACTTTTCTTTGCATTTGGATTATTCCTTTGCGGTTATTTTTTTATTACTTCGTGAACTTTCCGGTCTGGAAAGGTGTCCCATGCTAAATCACTCTGATGACGGATGAATAAAATATAATTGTTACGGGTTAAGTAAAATCTCAACCAAATAATGCGGCTGAAATGACGATTGATGTCGTGAATAAATCACGGTAACAGATACAAAATAAAAATTATTAATTACAGGGTAAACAAGGTAATCTTCCCGGCGTTATATGCCTTTAAGATTTTTTCATCCATAATTACCGTGAATATTGTTCAGAAGATTGAGGCAATTTTCACCGATCTTTGGATTCGCCCGGTGCGCATGCATCGGGCTTTTTTTATGGCATAAAAATGCCCGGACAAGCCGGGCATAAAGGTTATTCGCTGGTGGATTTTTCCGCTTTCCCCGCCAGTTGTGCCAGGAAATCATACCGCTTCTGAAGATCCGCTGCCGCATCCTTCCAGAGCTGCTCTGCTACTTCTGGCTGCTGAGCGTTCAGCCTGCGGAAACGTTGCTCCTGAAGCAGGGTCTCGGCAAGGGCGTCTGACGGTGGACGCGAATCGAGCGCCAGCGGCAATTTCCCTTCATCGGCACGGCGCGGATCAAAGCGGTACAGCGGCCAGAATCCGGTTGCGGTAAGCTGACGCATCTGGTCGTGGCTAAGCGCCAGATCGTAGCCATGTTCCTCGCACGGGCTGTAGGCGATGATCAGCGACGGGCCAGGATAAGCCTCCGCTTCCTGAATGGCTTTCACCGTCTGGTTGAGCTGTGCGCCCAGTGAAATCTGCGCGACGTAGACATGGCCATACATCATCATGCTGACGCCGAGATCCTTACGCGCCTTGCGTTTGCCATGCTCACCAAATTTCGTGACCGCCCCCAACGGCGTCGCTTTCGAGGCCTGTCCACCGGTGTTGGAATAGCACTGGGTATCAAGAACCAGAATATTGACGTTTTCGGTCAGGCTCAGCACGTGATCGAGTCCACCGAATCCAATATCGTAGGCCCATCCGTCACCGCCGATGAGCCAGATCGATTTTTCTACCAGCGCGTCGGCATCGGTCAGCAGTTGTTCAGCCCCTTCAACACCCTGAAGCGCATTGCGCAGTTCAGCAACCTGCGCGCGACGAACGTCAGGCGTGGCCTCCGCATGCAGCGCGTCATTCAGCTCTGCCGGGATTTTATCGGCAAACTCTTCGAGCAGACGCATTACGCGGGCACGGTGCTGGTCGACCGTCAGACGGAAGCCCAGACCAAATTCTGCGTTATCCTCGAAAAGCGAGTTTGCCCACGCCGGACCGCGGCCGTTCGCATCAGTGGTATACGGCGTGGACGGCAGGTTACCGCCATAGATTGACGAGCAGCCAGTCGCGTTGGCAATCAGCATTCGGTCACCGTAAAGCTGGGTAAGCAGTTTAATGTACGGCGTTTCACCGCAGCCAGAACACGCCCCGGAGTACTCGAAAAGCGGCGTAATGAGCTGTGAGGTACGAATGTCAATGCGTTCCAGCTTGTTGCGGTCGATTTCAGGCAGGTCGAGGAAGAAATCATAATTCACTTTCTCTTCTTCAACATGGTCCAGACGCGACATCATATTGATGGCTTTGATTGTCGGATCCTGACGATCTTTCGCCGGGCACACCTCAACGCACAGGTTACAGCCGGTGCAGTCTTCTGGCGCCACCTGAAGTACATATTTCTGGCCACGCATATCGCGGGATTTTACATCCAGCGAGTGCAGGCTCTCCGGCGCGTCAGCCATCGCTTCCGGCGATACCACCTTGGCGCGAATGGCCGAGTGCGGGCAGGCCGCCACGCAGTGGTTGCACTGGGTGCACAGCTCTTCTTTCCAGATGGGGATCGCTTCGGCAATATTGCGTTTTTCCCAGCGGGTCGTGCCCATCGGCCAGGTGCCGTCAGGCGGAAGCGCAGAGACGGGCAGGGTGTCGCCCAGTCCGGCAAGCATCGCCGCCGTTACGGTTTTGACAAAATCCGGTGCGGCGTCAGACACCACTGGCGGTCGGTTCGGGCTGCCGGCATTGACCGGCTGCAACGGCACTTCGAACAGCGACTCGCGGGCCAGCGCCAGCGCCTGCCAGTTGCGTTCAACCAGCTCCTGACCTTTGCTGCTGTAGCTTTTGGCAATTGCCCCCTGAAGTTCCATCAGTGCGCTGTCGCCCGGCAGAATGTTGGTCAGGTGGAAGAACGCCATCTGCATGACCGTATTGATACGCGCTGCCAGGCCGCACTCGCGGGCAATCTTCGCGGCGTTAATGACATACAGGCGCGCCTGTTTCTGGTTCAGCACTGCCTGGACTTCCTGGGGCAGTCGCGCCCAAACCTCATCGGCGCTGTAAGGGGTGTTGATCAGGAAAATACCGCCAGGCTTCAGGCGCTCGGCCATCTGGTATTTATCAATGAACTGGAGCTGGTGACAGCCAACAAAATCTGCCTGCGAAATAAGGTACGCCGAGCGGATTGGGTGTTCGCTAACGCGTAGGTGGGAGACGGTCAGCCCGCCTGCTTTTTTGGAGTCATAGACGAAATACCCTTGCGCATACCACGGCGTGGAGTTACCGATAATTTTGATGTTGTTTTTGGTCGCCGAGACGCTGCCGTCGCTGCCCAGGCCGTAGAACAGCGCTTCCAGTTTCGCATTCGAGGGCAGGGTGTTTTCCGGCAGCGGGAGAGAAAGGTTAGTCACGTCATCATAAATGCCGACCGTAAAGCGCGGTTTCGGTTTTGCCTCGCGCAGTTCAGTGAATACGGCCAGGACGCATTCTGGCCCGAACTCTTTGGAGGATAAACCATAACGCCCGCCAATGACGCGCGGCAGCGTTTCGCGTTCGCCAGCATTGAACGCCTCAGCCAGCGCCGTCATCACATCAAGATAGAGCGGTTCAGCCTGTGCGCCAGGCTCTTTGGTGCGGTCAAGTACCGCCACGGCACGTGCGCTTTCCGGCAGGGCTGCGAGCAGGTGTTTCGCTGAGAATGGACGATAGAGGCGAACTTTGAGCACGCCCACTTTTTCTCCACGCGTCAGCAGTTCATCGACCACCTCTTCACAGGTGCCGATGGCTGAACCCATCAGGACGATCACGCGCTCGGCCTGCGGATGGCCGTAATATTCAAACGGCTTATACTCGCGACCCGTCGCAGCGGCAAAATCGTCCATCGCCTGTTCGACATGATCGTATACCGCGTTGTACCACGGGTTTGTCGCCTCGCGGGACTGGAAATAGGTGTCCGGGTTTGCGGACGTTCCCCTAATCACCGGGTGTTCCGGATTGAGGGCACGCGCGCGATGAGCATCAATGTCAGCCTGCGGCAGCAGGTTCAGAATAGTGTCGTCCGGCAGCGGAACGATTTTATTGATCTCGTGTGACGTGCGGAAACCATCGAAGAAATGAATAAACGGCACGCGGCTTTTCAGCGTGGCAATATGCGATATCAGCGCGAAGTCCTGTGCCTCCTGCACGCTACCGGCGCAGAGCATGGCGCAGCCGGTCTGACGCACGGCCATCACGTCCGAGTGATCGCCAAAAATAGAGAGCGCGTGAGTGGCCACGGTGCGCGCGGCAACGTGCAGGACAAACGGCGTTAACTGTCCTGCCAGCTTGTAAAGCGTGGGGATCATCAGCAGAAGACCCTGTGACGACGTAAACGAAGTCGACAGGGCACCGGTCTGCAACGCACCGTGCACGGTGGCAATTGCGCCGGCTTCGGACTGCATCTCAACGACGCGCGGGACGTCGCCCCAGACGTTTTTTAGGCCATTCCCGGCCCAGGCGTCTGCCTGTTCAGCCATTGTTGAGCTTGGAGTAATTGGGTAGATGGCGATAACTTCGCTGGTACGAAACGCAACCGACGCGACTGCACCATTGCCGTCAATAGTTTGCATAGGACAACACCCTTACATTGCGCAAAAAGAGGGGCCTGTAAAACGACGACAGACCCTGAATATTATCTGTGTATTTTAGCAAAGCTCAGGGTTTGCGATTTTCGCTTTTGTGTCCTCGGTATGCGCTGTATCAATGACTCGATGGCTAGTTGCGTTAAAAAATTGCTAGAAATTGTTACCAGAGCGCATAAATACGCACATCCGCTCTCGACGATGCGGCGCGTGATGCCTATTATGCTTAGGTTTCGCTTTAATTATGGGGAGAAAGGTATGCGTTCAGCATTTTGGGTAGGATGTGCCGCGTTACTGTTATCGGCATGCAGCAATGAACCTGTACAGCAGGCGACAGCAGCACACGTTACGCCAGGTATGAGAGCGGCTATGTCCAGCTCTGGACAAGCTAACTGCGCAATGATCGGAGGGTCACTTTCCGTTGCCCGCCAGCTCGACGGCTCCGCCATCGGCATGTGCGCATTGCCTAACGGCAAACGCTGTAGTGAGCAGTCGCTTGCCGTAGGGTCGTGCGGAAGCTACTGAGTTATTCCACTCGCTTAAACATCAATGACTTATCGGCTGTCGCCAGCGTTAACTGGTCTTCGGTCAGGTCTACCTGTGCGCCTTTGCTTAGCATATCGGCGATGGTCTGATCCAGTGCATTAAGCTGCGGCTCGGTGCAGAGTTTCCGCGTCATGGCCAGCGTTTTGACGGTCAGTTCTCCTTCGGACAACTTCCCCTGTCCGTTGAAGCCGTTGCACATCGTGCCGGAGACGACAATGTTGTTAATCAGGCTGATATTAGGCTGCGCACTGAAGCGAATTTCAGGCTGCGTTTTACCGACTTTCACCGCTTTGCCATCAACGTTTTCCAGCACGAAGCGGTGATTCTCTAGCTGTTCGGTCTGAACGGAGGCTTTGCCAGGGTTAACACATCCAGCCAGTGCGAGGCTGATTAAACTTACTGCCGCGAGCTTTTTCATTTTTCTTCTCAAACTATCAATGCTGTAAATATTTTTTCAGTGTAACGATACCCTCCTGGGTGTTAATGGGGTTTATCTGAAAGTGCGAGAAAGGACCGGGCGGCGGCGCACCCGGTGAGATACTTAATGAGATTTAAATCCAGCCGCTGCCATCAGCATTTTGAAGAGCATACTGACGCAGGCCAGCGCCAGTACGCTGCCGCCCCAGATGATGGCAAGCCACATCAAACGTTTCCATACAGGTTGTTGCATCAGTGATAACCCTCCCCATGCTGTACTTTTCCGCGAAAAACGTAATAACTCCAGAAGGTGTAGACCAGAATGACGGGAATGATCAACAGTGCTCCCACCAACATAAAGCCCTGGCTTTGGGGTGGGGCGGCGGCCTCCCAGAGGGTAATGTCCGGTGGGATGATATGCGGCCAGATGCTGATCCCAAGCCCACTAAAACCAAGGAATACCAGTCCTAAGGTCATGATAAACGGCAGGGTATGGCTCGCCGGATTATTCAGGCAGCGCCACTGACACAGGCTCAGGATCACAACCAGTGCAGGGACGGGCAGCAGGTAAAACAGGTTCGGCAGCGTAAACCAGCGTGCGGCAATGGCCGGTTGCGCCAGAGGCGTCCAGATACTGATTGCTGCAATGCACCCCAGAAGAAGGAGCAGGAGCACCTTCGATACCTGACGCATCCGCCGTTGCAGGGCATTTTCGCTTTTCATGACCAGCCATGTTGATCCTAACAGCGCGTAAGCCACCACCAGGGCCGCACCGCAAAAAAGAGTAAATGCGGTAAACCAGTCAAATGGACCGCCGCTGTAAGCGCGACCGGTGACGCTGAATCCATGGATCACTGCGCCGACGGTAATGCCCTGGCTGAACGTCGCCACAATCGACCCGCCAATAAAGGCCTTATCCCAGAACGGTCGGTGCGCCGGAGTCGCCTTGAAGCGAAATTCAAAGGCAACCCCGCGAAATATAAGCCCGATCAGCATTATGGTCAGGGGAATGGTCAGCGCGTCGATGATGACCGCATAGGCAAGAGGAAAGGCACCAAACAGAGCCGCACCGCCAAGCACCAGCCAGGTTTCGTTTCCGTCCCAGACCGGGGCTACGCTGTTGACCATCACATCGCGATCGTCTGCATCCGGCGTTGACGGAAACAGGATGCCTATCCCCAGGTCAAAACCATCCATTACGATATACATCAAGGTGGCGAAAACAATAATAACGAACCAGATAATGGAAAGATCGATACCCATTACGGTTACTCCTTACATTCAGTGGTGACGGCAGAAAGCGGACGAGCAGGGCGGCCGTCGGATTCGGTCGCGAAGGATCCATGGGGCTGCGGCCCTTTTTTAATCAGACGCACCATATAGCTGTAGCCCACGCCAAACACCGCGGTATAAACCACGAAGAAAGCCAGCAAGCTGATGCTCATGTGCAGATCGCCATGCGCGGAAACCGCATCCTTTGTGCGCTGTAGCCCATAGACGACCCAGGGCTGGCGGCCGACCTCCGTAGTTACCCATCCGGCGAGGATGGCGATCAGCCCGGACGGCCCCATCAGCAGGGCAAACCACAGGAAAGGACGCGAGGTATAGAGGCGGTGTTTATAACGCAGCCACAGTGCGGCCACGCCCAAAAGCAGCATCAACATCCCTAAACCGGCCATAATGCGGAAAGACCAGAAAACAATCGTGGCGTTCGGACGATCTTCTTTCGGGAACGCCTTCAATGCCGGAACCTGTTTATCAAGGCTGTGGGTCAGGATCAGGCTGCCCAACGCGGGTATCGCCAGTCCAAAACGGGTCCGTTCCTGCTCCATATCCGGCCAGCCAAACAGCAGTAGCGGCGTGGGCTCACCCGGCGGGTTCTCCCAGTGGCCTTCTATAGCGGCTATTTTCGCGGGCTGGTGTTTTAAGGTGTTCAGCCCGTGCATATCGCCCACCAGCGCCTGGACAGGGGCGACGATCAACGTCATCCACAACGCCATGGAGAACATGGTGCGAATGGCGGGCGTGTTGTTGCCGCGCAGCAAATGCCACGCCGCAGAGGCACCGACAAACAGAGCGCTGCTGAGGAAAGCCGCTATGGACATGTGCAGAAGACGATAAGGGAAGGAGGGGTTAAACACCACGGCAAACCAGTCCACAGGAACCACCTGACCGTTTACGATTTCATAACCTTGCGGTGTCTGCATCCAGCTGTTTGACGAGAGGATCCAGAACGTAGAAATGATGGTTCCCAACGCGACCATGCAGGTTGAAAAGAAGTGCAGTCCCGGCCCGACCTTATTCCAGCCAAATAACATCACCCCGAGGAAACCTGCCTCCAGGAAGAACGCGGTGAGCACTTCATAGGTCAGCAGGGGGCCGGTAATACTGCCCGCGAACTGCGAAAACCCGCTCCAGTTAGTGCCAAACTGATAAGCCATCACCAGGCCGGAGACCACGCCCATACCAAAGTTGACGGCGAAGATCTTCGACCAAAAATGGTACAGCGAACGCCAGACGGGATTTTTTGTTTTCAGCCACAGCCCTTCCAGCACGGCGAGATAGCTCGCAAGGCCGATGGTGATTGCTGGAAATATAATATGAAAGGATACGGTAAAGGCGAACTGTATTCGCGCAAGATGAAACGCATCTAGACCAAACATGCAAAACTCCGCAGTGCAAAAAATTCGATGCGATTTTAAGCTGTGCCAGGTCTGGGTTGCAGAGACAGACCGATGTTATTTATCTATAACAGTTTTCTTGACCGTCTATGTGAAACTTGTATCGGGCGGTAATATTACCGCCCATGTTAACGCTCACTTTCGTAATGCCCAAAGGTAGATCAATACGGCGTTAAGCAGAAAGGAAAAAATAAAAAGTAATAATGTGTAGCTTTCACTCCATTCAAGTTCAGTTACAAATCCAAAATGTCTGGTGTAGAGGTGATAAAGCAAAACATCCGGCATGATGTAGCATACCAGCGAATAAATAATGAAAAGCATCAATGTTTCGACCACCCACGTCAGGGCATGTTTCTTTGCATTCATCAATATACCTGTATGATGCCAAGTGCATTTAATCCAGCAGCGACTTTTATTGTGCCGGACGCCAGTAGTCCATGCATTAATATTCTGAAGTGAGCATGGTTTGGTAATGTAATACATCCATTACTAATACCAGACTGTCCCGCAGGGTGTAGGCGAAAAGATCCTCGCTCAACTCTGTTGATAAAGGTTGTGTCGTCAATAGGATTATCATGACGATAAAGAGCAAACCAAAAATCACGGTTCGATCCACTTTCAAACTCTTTGATAACATCATGCCAGTGGGTAGCTAACCCACCTCGAGGACGTGTAACGATATAGTAGAGTCCGGGCGGTAATGGCCCCACCGCAGGCGTTGCAACGGCATCAGGATTGTTTCTGTTGTGGCCTGCGTTTCCTGAATATGCGGGGAAAAAGCCCAGGCCAGGACAGCTCAGCGTTGAAAGTTGCCCCCCGTTTAAATGAAAAGTACATCGAATCATCTGTCTTTCCATTCATCAGAGAAAAGAATATTCCCGTCGCAATGCTTCCAGGTAATCTTTTCGTAGCGAAATGCGATACTTTCGAGATGGTTATGTTTTTCAGTCGCGGGATTTTTTATATCATGCATGAGTGGGCAGATAGAGACAACATTCACGTTCTCCAGCAGCATGTTGAAGTATTCGACCTCCTGGCCTGCATCATTGATATGATACCACTTAAACTCAGCGCTTTTTAAGGTTTGTCCTTTTGCTACTGCTTTGTACAAATAGGGGCTTGAGCTGTCGAACTCTTTTTCAAAATTAAGTTGGCTATGAATACGGGTGCCTGTGATCTTACCGGTCATGTTGTCGGTAGGGAGATACAGGCCGTGCCCAAAACTCAAAATTTCAATACTTCCCTCACGATTCACAACATCGACAGAGCCCTTAATATTCGCGCCGCCGTCATCTTTTAGCCAGAGGTATGCTGGAATTGCCATCCTGTAGATCCCTTTTTCTGTGTGAATCTGAAAAGTTAATACCTCTGGGGAACCAACCAGGTAGGCATGAAATGCCATATAAAACAATTATATTTCAATGGGTTATGTGTTGGCGCTTCGAAATCGGTTTCTTGTATAATCAATGATGCTTTAGACAATCTTGAATAAAAAAATTCTTTTTATGATTTTTACGCATTAAACAGCTTGCTTTGTCACCAGCAACATGCGTTAATGGATTTCTGGTTTTGAATCCAAATAAATATCTGACGTAGTTTTATAAAGCAGTTCTCATCACGTTGTGCCTCTCCGCAGCCTCTCTTGGGTCTTTATCTACATTCCGATTCGTTTTGTATCGAACCATTTATGCCTGATCGGCTCATGAGTAATTTACGTTTTTACGTTTACAGGAGAATCTTATGACTTCTTATATCCATTTCCGCTGCCCATGCTGTCATGGCTCGCAGTACCGCACCTCAGCTTTTGACGTGTCTGATAAAAACCCGTTCGGCGCGAAATGCATTTTCTGCAAATCGCCGATGATCACGCTCGACCACCTGGCCGCTGCGCATTCTGCTCAGAATCACGTTACCGAATACCGCAAGTAAGCCACCGCATTTCCCATAACAGTTAGCAAAATCTTCTCTTTTTCTCCTGCTGATATACACTGTCAGCAATAAGGAGAATCTGATGAAAAAATACCAGCGTCTGGCGCAACAAATAATCTCGCAGATTGAGCTTGGCGTATGGTTGCCGGGCGATAAGCTGCCTTCCCTGCGAGAGCAGGTGGCAAGCAGCGGCATGAGCTTTATGACCGTGGGCCACGCGTATCAGATGCTGGAAAGTCAGGGGCGCATTGTTGCCAGACCGCAGTCGGGCTACTACGTTGCCGCGCGCCCGACCACGCACCAGCCTGCACCACCCGCGCAGGTGATGCGCGACGAAGTGGTAGACATCAACACCTATATCTTCGACGTGTTACAGGCCAGCCGCGACCCCTCCGTTGTCCCTTTTGCCTCAGCATTTCCCGATCCGCGCCTCTTTCCACTTCAGCAACTCAACCGCTCGCTGGCTAACGTCAGTAAAACGGCCACGGCCATGAGCGTGATTGAAAACCTGCCGCCGGGTAACGTCGACTTACGTCATGCCATTGCCCGTCGCTACGCTCAGCAGGGGATGAATATCTCTCCGGATGAAATTGTGATCACCGCGGGCGCGCTCGAAGCACTCAACCTCAGCTTACAGGCCGTCACGGAACCTGGTGACTGGGTTATTGTTGAAAACCCCTGTTTTTATGGCGCACTCCAGGCGCTTGAACGTCTGAAGCTGAAAGCGCTGTCGATTGCCACTGACGTGCGGGAAGGTATCGATCTCAATGCCCTTGAGCAGGCATTAAACGACTACCCGGTGAAAGCCTGCTGGCTGATGACCAACAGTCAGAACCCGCTCGGCTTTACGCTGAGCGCAGAGAAGAAAGCCCAGCTGGTGGCCTTGTTAACCCGGCACAACGTCACGCTGATCGAAGACGATGTTTACAGCGAACTCTATTTTGGCCGCGAAAAGCCGCTTCCGGCAAAAGCCTGGGATAAGCAGGACATGACGTTGCACTGCTCCTCATTTTCCAAATGTCTGGTGGCCGGTTTTCGCATTGGCTGGGTGGCGGCGGGAAAACATGCGCGCCGTATTCAGCAGTTGCAGCTAATGAGTACGTTATCGACCAGCTCTCCCATGCAGCTGGCGCTGGTGGATTATCTGGCGACCAAACGTTACGACGCCCACCTCCGTCGCCTGCGGCGTACGCTTGCTGAACGTAAACAGCAGGCCTGGCAATCGCTTCTGCGCCATATGCCTGCCGGCGTTAAAATCCATCATAACGACAGCGGCTACTTTTTATGGCTGGAGCTGCCTGAACAGCTGGATGCGGGGCAGTTGAGTGAAAAGGCATTAACCCATCAAATTAGCATTGCGCCCGGCAAGATGTTTTCCACCTCCGATATCTGGACGCCATTTTTCCGTTTCAATACCTCCTGGGGTTGGAGCGAGCGGGAGGAACAGGCGGTCGTCCAGCTGGCGGCGCTAATTCGCGAAATGATGCTGCCGCCAGTCACACCTTGATGAAAATTCCTGAAGCGGCAGGGCGCGCGGTCTACCTTTAATAAGGGAGTACGTACGGCTTATAAGCGTGACGTTGTCACGTCTCGATCCGACAAAACGTGTGCTGACAGCGAAAATAATGTCGACTTTAACAGGACGGTGCTATGCAAAATCAATTGCTGATTAATGGTGAACTGGTGGCCGGCGAAGGTGAGAAGCAGGCGGTTTATAATCCTGCCACGGGTGAGGTGCTGCTTGAGATTGCTGAAGCATCGGCTGCACAGGTGGACGCCGCCGTCCAGGCTGCCGATCGTGCGTTCACAGAGTGGGGACAAACGACGCCGAAAACGCGCGCCGACTGTCTGTTAAAGCTGGCTGACGTGATTGAAGCCAACGCCGACGCGTTCGCGCAGCTGGAATCCCTTAATTGCGGAAAGCCGCTCCATTGTGCTCTGGGAGATGAAATTCCTGCCGTGGTTGATGTGTTTCGTTTCTTTGCCGGGGCCGCCCGCTGCCTGAATGGGCTGGCTGCCGGAGAATATCTGGAAGGACATACCTCGATGATTCGCCGCGATCCGGTTGGCGTTGTCGCCTCTATCGCGCCCTGGAACTATCCTCTGATGATGGCGGCGTGGAAGCTAGCCCCCGCGCTGGCAGCGGGAAACTGTGTCGTCATCAAGCCATCTGAAATTACCCCGTTGACGGCGCTGAAGCTGGCAGAACTGGCGAAAGATATCTTCCCGGCAGGCGTGCTGAACGTGCTGTTTGGTCGCGGCAAGACCGTAGGGGATCCGCTGACCGGTCACGAAAAAGTGCGCATGGTTTCCCTCACCGGCTCTATCGCCACCGGGGAACATATTATTGGTCATACCGCATCCTCTATCAAACGTACCCATATGGAGTTGGGTGGAAAAGCGCCGGTCATTGTCTTTGACGATGCAGATTTGGATGCCGTGGTTGAGGGGGTGCGTACGTTTGGCTTCTACAATGCCGGTCAGGATTGTACCGCAGCCTGTCGAATCTATGCCCAGGAAGGAATTTATCCCGCCCTGGTTGAAAAGCTGGGCGCAGCCGTTGCCAGCCTGAAAATGGGCGCACCGGACGATGCATCAACGGAGCTTGGTCCGCTCAGTTCCGCAGCGCATCTTTCCCGCGTTTGTGCTGCCGTGGATGAAGCCAAAGCCCTCGGACATATCCGCGTCGTCACCGGCGGCAGTAAAGCAGAGGGGGGCGGATATTACTTCCAGCCAACGCTGCTGGCCGGGGCAAAGCAGGAAGATGCGATCGTCCAGCGAGAAGTGTTTGGTCCGGTAGTCAGCGTGACGGCGTTTGAGGATGAAGCGCAGGTGCTGGCCTGGGCCAACGATTCGCAATACGGCCTGGCCTCGTCCGTCTGGACAAAAGACGTCGGGCGCGCACATCGGCTCAGCGCACGGTTGCAGTATGGCTGCACCTGGGTGAATACCCATTTCATGCTGGTGAGTGAAATGCCTCACGGCGGGATGAAGTTATCCGGTTACGGCAAAGATATGTCGGTTTACGGCCTTGAAGATTACACGGTTGTGAGACATGTGATGATCAAACACTAAACCCTTATGCCCGGCGCAGTGCCGGGCGATTGTGCCTACCAGCCACACACGTCGTGTTCATTTTCTGTATCGTAGGCGCGAACGGTATTCACCAGATCCTTGACGACATCTGCCGCGACATCCGGGATCAACAGCTCCATAGGCGCCTCTGTCTCATAATCTACCGACACGCCGTTGCTGTTGTTGGTGACGGTCACGGTATAGGTTGCCTTACCCATAACTTACTCCTTATGCGTGTTGACCACTTTACCGATACCCGCCCCGCTGAGCGTGACGGCAGGATCCGCGAAAAAGTCGATATTAAAGTAAGTATCGTCGGTCAATAGCTCAATGCGGTGCCATTTTTGCGGAGGGGAGATGCCAAAGGAACCGGCCTCAATCACCACTTCCAGATCGGGTTCGGTGGCATCGCCATCTGCAAAGCCAAAGTAACGCACCGCACCCTGCATAACGGACAAACGCCCGTACACGCCAGCTTTGGTGTTGTGATGGGTAAAAAGCGCTTTTGGGGCGGTCTCTTTATTCCAGAACGGGGTAGAGCGGGTGTGAACAAAGTTTTCAGGAATACGTAACATAATAGTTTCCTTCATGATATCGGGCGCTTAAAGGGACTTAAGCACCTCATGTTCAACAAAGAATTCAATATTGAACAGGGTGTCGTCGGTCATCAGCTCAATGTGATGCCATCTCTCTGGCGGGAAAACGCCGAAATGACCCGCCTCAATAACGAGTTCGCTGTCAGGCTCGGGCGTAAATTCATCAGCATAGCCCAGATAACGCACTGCGCCGTGCATCACCGACAGGCGCGGGTAAACGCCCGGACGCGTACCCGTATCAAGGTGGCGTTTAAAAATGCCGGCGGGGGCCGTTTCTTTGTTCCAGAAAGGTGTGGAACGGGTGTGAATGCAACTCTGTGGAATGCGTAGCATGTTTCCTCCCTTGAAAGCCTACTCTTATTAGACTGCTTTCTGAGGGAATGAATTTATCTAAAAGTGCATTTTATATGCATCTTATCAATAATAACCGTTTTGCTTTACCCGGCGTTGTTACACAAGATACTCAGTTGTTATTATCCTTAGTATTTAAGTGGTTATGATGTAATGAAAAAACTTGATCTGTGTCAACATATGACGCATATTGCGTGCGGTTATTTTTTGGCTCAGGTAAACAGAATGACGTTGTATCAAAAGATGTTGGTGTTCTACGCAATCATGGCCTCTGTCTGTGCCTTAATCACCTGGTTCCTGTCTAAAGATCGAAAACGTATTCGCCTGTTGAGCGCATTCCTGGTGGGCTCCACCTGGCCGATGAGCTTTCCTGTAGCCCTGTTGATCTCACTTTTCTGAAGCACGCTTCCAGAATTATCATCCAGACATAGCATTCCATAAATTGAGCCTGTATAAATATACAGTCATCATACATGGAGTGCTTATGAACAGTTTCTATTCACAGCAAGCAGGCTGTACCGTTCGCTGGCAAGATCTTCCCGGATTCGGTGATCCGGTTGTGTTTATCCACGGGTTGGGCTGTGCATCGTCGTATGAATATCCTCGTATTGTCTGTGATACCCGTTTCGGCGGGCGCAGAGCCATTCTGATCGATCTTCCCGGTAGCGGTTACAGTGACAAACCTGGCAACTACCGTTATCGCACAAGCGAACAGGCACAGGTGGTGGTTGAATTGTTAAACCATCTCGGTCTGGATAGGCTCTGGCTCTATGGTCATAGCATGGGCGGGAGTATCGCGATCGAAACGGCAACGCTATTGAAGTCGCGCGTGAAGGGCCTGATCGTGTCTGAACCCAATTTTCGTGCAGGTGGCGGGATGTTCAGCCGATCTATTGCGGCCCAAACCGAACAAGATTTTCTGGAGCAGGGATATGATGACCTGCTGCGGGCGGAAACGTCGGCGTGGGCGGGAAGCCTTCAAAGCAATGCCCCCTGGGCCGTCTGGCGCGGCGCAACGAGCCTCGTCGAGGGCATTAAACCTGACTGGGAACACCTGTTCTTGTCATTGAACTGCCCGATAAGGTTAATTTTTGGTGAGAGGTCTCTGCCAGATGAAGATTTTAATCGCCTGCAACAAAAAGGCGTTCCGGTAAAAATTATCCCCGATGCGGGCCATTCAATGTCCTGGGAAAATCCCTCCGCGTTGGCTCAGGCTTTGTCTGACTTTCTGAGCGGAGCATGAATGGGCAGCCCGCACTTAAGCGGGCTGCAATGATTAAGACAACAGGGCAGACAGTGCTTTGCGCGCGGCAGGCTGAACGTCATACGGACACTGATAATCCACGTTTTCAATGGCGCGGGTGTAGAGCGCAACCAGCCAGTCATAAACGTAAGCTGTCGCCGCATGAATAGGCTGCTCACCCAACCGGGTGAGGCGGGGTGAGGCGCTGCTCACCACCGGCGTCACAAAAATGGCCTGACCTTTGCGGATCCGGCTTGCAGGCCGTTCAGCGACGGGAGTCAGTTCATATCCAAGCCAGCCAATGAAATTGCCTATCGCGGCGTGCAGCTGTGCGCCACTGCTTTTATCTGTTTCTACAATACGTTGCAGTTGCAGCGGCAGGTTAAGCCGGTAACTGGTGACGATCAGCACATCGGCAATCTGCTGTAATACGCCTGCGTCCAGGCCCAGCCGGGCAGCCGCCGCGTCGTTGCGACTCCATTGACGAAGATGGTTAACCCATACGCTATGGGCCATTCGCGCCTTGTCCTTGGTCTGCAACACGCCAGGATTTTCCTGCGCCTCTTCCGCAAACAGATCGATAACGTCGTTAAACAGGCCGTTGACCTGTTCCTCACGAGGCTGGTGAACCGTCAGCAGCGTCTCAAACGCTTTTAACGGCGGCAGAAGCCCTTCAAGCAGTTCACCGTGACGAGCGGCGCTGCCTTGCAGCGTTCGAACCATTTTTTCGGCCTGAGCCCGCTCAGCTATTGGGTCGCGGGTAAGAGGGCCGATATACGGGCGCATCAGTGCCGACAGCGACTGTTGCAACACGCTTTTAAGCGTTTGAAGACGCTTCTGGCGCTGGGCCGGCAGGGTAGCCTGCGACAGCCATTCGATCACCCGCTGCATGCTGTGGGAATCAAGTGCCTGGAGCGTGCCCCAGCGCAGACCCGGCTGGCCCAGCAACTGTTGCACCGCTTCGTCAAGGTTCTGCTTCGTGGTGAACCGCGCATCATGAGGGGTAATGGCCCAGACCAGCCCCGGCAATGCGGACTCTTCTACCGGCTGCGTCTCTTTAACCCAGTTTTGCAGGAGCCTGGCCGTTTTTGCCGTCTGCTGGTGGTGCGCTGTTGCGTTGCAGATAACGAGCACATCCGGCTGAATTTGCTGACGATAATGCTCCAGCAACCACTGGCATTTTGCCTGCGTCATCAGCGGCGTGTTTTCCTCAGTAATGGCCGGAATATCAATAATATCGACGTTATCGAGGGCGCAGCTCTCAACGGGCAGCACCAGTTCGCGTGTCAGACATGCCAGTACATCGACGGGCAGGCTAATGGCATTAAGCAGCTCGCCGTTATTGATCGGGTGAAGCAGGGTTTCCTGCGCTTCTGGTACGGTAAATGCCCCATGAGTCAGGAAACCTTCACACGGCAGGCCAAAGCTGTCCACCAGAAGACTCAACGGCGCGGCAAGCGCGCTGGCATGGCCGGTTTGATGCAGCACATGGGCGAGTTTAAGCCACTGCTGGGTTAACTCCTGTTGCTCACCCCACAGCAGGGACCAGACGCTGGCGCGCGTGCTGAGATCCAGCGACGGGATCAGCAGGGCAAACTGATGCCACAGGGCATCGTCAATCTGCTGCTTAGCAGCCGGGAACCTGCTCTGCCAGAAACGGGCAATGGTCGCCACTTCCTGTTCGGTCATTCCCGGCACGCTCTGCGGTTGACGCAGCGCACGCCATTTTTCAAGCCGGGCTTCAATCACGGACTTATCCACCGCGCGGATCTGCGTATCCAACGTGGTGCGCGCGATAAACAGCTGCACCAGCTCGGCCTCCGTCACCAGGCTCAGGCGCAGCGGAAACGCCTCATCGGCAATCTCGCCGGACGACCTGCTGAAACGAACGGCCATGTTGGTTGGCGCATGTCCCGGATTGATATGCGAGAAATAATCGAACGTGCGTTGACCCGGCGTGACGTTCAGCCGTTCGTCGCCGCTGCCGCACAGGGAGGCCAGCAGGTGTGCTTTCGCCGTCTGCGAGTGGCCGTATAAGCCAATGCTGCTCCGGCTGACAAGGGCGCGATCGAGCGCCTCTTCGCGCGCGCGGGCTGCGTTAAGGCGGGCAAGCAGGGCGTCGGCGTCGTTATCCAGCATCGGGGCGTGCTGTCGCGTCTCGTTGATCCACCCGATTAAGGCCTGGGTGGTGGCAGTCGTCCCGTTCATTTGAGGTATACGCTCCCGCTGTCGATCCAGTAATGGCTGCCGCTGTGTCGGCGATCGGCCAGAGTATTCAGTTTAAACGTCAGGGCATCCGGCGGCACGGGCGTGCCGTCCTGGAGCCAGGCGTCGCTCAGCTCGAACGATTCCGGGCCTTCCTGCCTGTTGCCGCCACGCAGCTTCAGGCGCACGTTCAGCACGCCGTCGCCCGCAATGGCTTTCGCCAGCTCGGCAGAGTTGATGCTCAGGGTGTAAAGCGGCGTGGCGGGCCAGCGGGCATTGGCCAGCTGCCGGAAGCCGAGCGTGACGTTACCACGCAGCGGGAAGTGCAGCCGGGCGTCCAGTTTCGCGCCGGGTTTATCGAGGTCGATGTCGTGATACCAGACGTTCTCGTCCCGCAGGGTATTGATCGTGTTATCCAGCACCCCCAGATAACGCACCGTAGAGTACGCGCCAATATCGGCCGCTTTGAAGTTGAAGCGCGGCAGACGAAGATCCAGCGCCAGGCTACAGAGCATCGCCCCCACGGCGGCGGTGGATTTCGGGTTGCCGATCCGTCCCTGCTGGCTGAACGGATACCATTCATGAACCTGGTATTTATCCAGCCAGACGATACGGTTGACGGGCACCGGTTGCAGGTGGCGAATCAGGGCCTGAACGCCCGGCAGGCAGCCCGGCCGTCCCGTGATCAGCAGAATATCGCAGCTGTAGTGAGAGATTGCTTCGCATACCGCATGAAGCGGGGCGGCGAGCGTGAACTGCCCCGCCAGCATGGCGTCCTGCATCTCCCGGAAACTGACGTGCAGCGGCACGCTGAACAGATCAAAGTGCTCTGAGCCAGCAGGCAACGCATGGTCGATCGCCTGCTGGAGATAATTCATCACGTTACGCGTAGGTTTTTGGGTCAGCAGATCGCCAAAAGTGGCGTGCAGCCCGGCCAGCGGATCGTCAATATCGCTCGATTCCCACGCCGCCAGGATCGCGTGACCGATCGGCATAAACAGCTGAAGCGCCGTTTGCTGGCGCAATACTGCCTGGGTATCAATCCGCCCGGAGTCGCCGAACAGGGACGCCATCAGCAGGGAGGCATCGGCTATGCCGGATTTCTGAAGCTGGGTTTGCAGCGCGGGCAGTACGTAGCGCTGGATCACGTCCAGCAGCGTATCATCGCCGGCTACCTTGAACCCTTCGCGGAACAGCAGCTGCGGGGTAATTTTGACGTTATTACCGGAGCCATCATCGAGCTGATAGTGCGTGATGGCCATATCCGTCGTGCCGCCGCCGATATCGATAGAGGCAACGCGCAGCGCGCGCCCCGGCTCGACGCCCGGCTCAGGCGCGCGATCCGGACGGGCGAGGGAGGCGAAAAACGCTTCGGTCTGGCCGCCGAAGTGGGAAATGGCTTCGTTATACAGCCACACCAGTTGGCCGCAGCTGGCTTCGTCCCACTCCATCTGGATCTCAGGAACCGGAACCACGCTTTTTTCCTGCTGCTTCCGGCTGGCAAAATCTTCATCCTGCGGATGCCAGCCCATCGCTTTCCAGACGATGGCAATGGCTTCAAACATGCGGCGACGGAAGATCTCGCGCTCCTGTTTCGGCATTGCCGAGGGCAGGGTGAGGATCAGCGTACGCAGCTGGCGTGGAGAGGCCGGGAAGCCGAGCCGCAGGCGCGTGGCAACGCTGTTAATCTGGCCAAGCGCCTGCGCCAGCAGCTCACAGAGCATGTGCGTCATCAGGGTGCTGCGGCTGTACTGCGGAGAGAAGACCGGCAGGCGCTCATCCTGCGGTAGCGTGAAGAGCGGTTCCCCGTCGTCGTTCATCAGGTTCATCAGCGGAAACGCGGTCGCCAGCGGTTCGCGTTGAGTTTTGCTGTTCATCTGGCTGAAGCGCCAGTCCTGCACGACCGGCGTTTCGTCCCACAGGTAGCGACGGGGGCTGGAGATCCCGCTATTGCCTTCAGTGCCCAGACGCTGCATCGCCAGCTTACGCGCTTCATCACCCACGCGGACAATAGATGGCCAGACGAACGCATCCTCACGGCCGCTTTCCACCGAGAAGTGTTGCTTACCGAAACGCGCTTCAGAAAATTCGAGACGGCTTGTAAACAGCGGCTCATTCAGGAACTGCGGCTCGCTCAGAGAGCGCACCTGGAGTTCAGCCGTCTGGCGCAGGCCGTCATTGGCATCACCATGATCTTCAATAATCACGCCGCAGGTGTGGGTGTTACCAACGTCAAGGATCAGATCGACAGGAATGGCAGGGGTGCTCAGGGTGTGGGTAACAAACTTCACTTCCGGCACAGTCAGTTGTTCACCGAGCATGGAGAGCAGGTTGAGCCAGTGCGCCTGATACTCAAAGCTGCGCATGGCCTGATGCAGCTCGCGTTCAGATCGTTTTTCAACTCCGTCGGCAAACTGCGTGAAGGCTTCGCGCAGCCAGCCGTCAATCCAGGTCTGGTCGAGAAAACTCTCAACTTCATTGTCGCGCCAGGCGAGTGCGAAACGCGTCCCGTTCAGGATATCGTTTTCAATCGGCGACAGCGCGGACGTTGCATGCTCTGCAATCTGGCTGTCGAGGGCGATGGTGACGCGGTGCGTGTTGCCAGCCGCGTCGGGTGTGGAAAGCTTTCGCACCTGGACGCGGGCCCAGTTGTCCGGGCCATCAACAAACGTCCGCGGCGGATTAAAGCGCAGGAAAGGAAGCGGCAGCCAGACGCCGTCCAGCACGGTCAATGAGTCGTGCAGTGGAATTGTGCTTTCAGGCTTGACCACTTCCGGCTGCCCGCCATCGGCGGCAGGCAGCGTGTACCGACCGTTAACCAGATCAAAATCCAGACGCAGCAGCGGGCCATTTGCCGTTTTACGCACGAAACGCCCATTGCTTGCGGTGTCCTGCGGCGTCAGGCCAAAATCGAGGAACTGTACGCCGCTGTTAGCAATCAGCGTAACGCTCTGTTTATAGTCGCAAAGATTAACCAGCATAGGATCAGACACCTGCTTTCTTGAACGTCAAAGGAACGACGGTGTTGGCATCGTAACGTGCGGTGCATTCCGCCACATCGCTGGCACCCGCCTTACAGGTCACTTCCGGCATCGGATACCGTGAGCCGTCGGTGCAACGTGCGTTGCCGCGCGTTTTGATCAACAGCTCGCCGTTGCTGTGTAATCCGGAGAAGACGTCCACGCGGCAGACAATATTGTCGCCATGCACGACCCGGGCGAAACCTTTGTTGTTCTGGATCTGATAGCGCAGCGATGGCGGTTTGCCGGTGAGCGGGTCCTGCACATCGAGAAACGCGCGCCAGGTACCGTTCAGGAAACGCGTTAATCCGGCCTTGACCTGGTTTGCCTCCATCACCATTGCATCTTTCGGTATCGCGGTAATGACCACAGGCTCAGCCGCCGGGGCAGGCGCTTTTACCTTCGGCTCTACCACTTCGGCCTGGTGCAGCGGGAGTTTTAACTCAAGCGGCTCCACCGTCTTAACCGGGACCGGCGCAATCGCCACGGGGGCTGGTGCAGGCGTGGCGGCCGGCACCGCGGTCGCGGCCTGTTTTGGCCACAGCAGCGGGGTGGCAATGGCCGCAACGATGACCGCGGCAACCGGCAGTAGCCACAGAGGGGAGCGACGCTTTTTCTGCACGACCGTCGGTGCGGGCTCTGGCGGCTCGACGTTCATGCGCACCGGCTCTGGCGTATAGAGTTCATCTTCGGTGATACGGACGGTAGCCGCAGGCGTGATAAGCGGGGCATCGGCCTGCTCAAAGGTCACCGCCGGGGCGGGTTCTGGCTCAGGTTCAGGTTCGACAATCACCTCTGGCTCAGGCTCAGGGATCAACGATTCGCGCAGGCAGTCCAGCACGTCATCGCGCGCATTCTCGTTAAGATTGACGAAACCCCAGAAGCAGATCACCGGCTTGCCATCGACGAGATAGACAAAGTTTTCCCCGGGAAACTGGAAGGCTTTTGAAAGCAGTGAGCCAAACAGCTGCTGCGCCGTTTTCGGTGACTGGAGGCATTTTTTACTCAGCGACTCCACGCTGGCAAGCGTGTTTTCCAGATAGCGCAGGGCACGAAAGCGATCGTCTTCGTCCGCCGCCTTCCAGCTGGAGACCGAGCCCTCAACCGGGGAGTACCAGTCAACGCGGTCGGCGCCGTCATTGACCTGAGGAATGGCCAGACAATCGACGATAGCCTGCTGTTTGCGCAACCGAAGCGCTTCCCGAATTTGCAGGGCTGATTCAAAAACGGCCTGTCCGCCGCCGCCAACGGCCTGAAAATCATCCAGATTGCCGCTGCGTAAAAGTGTTTTTGCCACGATTTGGTCCTGTAGACTTTTTCACGCCGTTACTTTAGCTAAACGCGATTGCAAACAAACGGCTGAGGAGACGGCAAAAGGGACGATTTCTTGCGGCATTGATCGGGACGGTTGTGCTTGACGACTAACGCACCTTAAGGCAAATCGTTTTTCGTGGGCTGGTGCTTAAACCAGCGAAAAGTGCGGCTTTAGAATAACCTGATAGTGATTCGTTATTTGTCAGGTTATATCGCCTGTGCTGTTATTACTGTCCACTATAATAAAACCGAAAGGGTAATAACCATGTCTACAGGGAAAACCGTGCTCGCCCTCGCGCTGAGCGCGCTGCTGCCGGCAAGTGCCGCATGGGCGGCAAACAAAGACACCATTATCTACTGCTCCGAAGCGTCACCGGAGTCGTTTAACCCGCAAATCGCCAGTTCTGGACCCTCGTTTGTCGCCAGTTCGCAAACGCTGTATAACCGTCTGATTAACTTCGATCCGGTGAAGAATACCCCCGTGCCTTCGCTCGCCGAGTCGTGGACCATTTCACCCGATGGCAAAACCTATACTTTTACCCTGCGAAAAGGGGTGAAGTTCAACAGCAATAAATTCTTTAAACCGACGCGCGACTTCAATGCCGATGACGTTATTTTCTCGGTCATGCGTCAGAAAGACCCTAAGCATCCGTATCACAACGTATCCCAGGGTAATTACGAATACTTTAATGACGTGGGCCTCGACAAGCTCATTCAGGATGTGAAAAAGATCGACGATTACCACGTTCAGTTCACGCTGAGTGAACCCAACGCGGCATTTCTGGCCGACTGGGGAATGGACTTTGCCTCAATCCTCTCCGCCGAATACGCGGATGCGATGCTGAAAAAAGGCACGCCTGAAAATGTGGACACCTGGCCAATCGGCACCGGGCCCTATGTGCTTCAGCAGTACAAGGTGGACTCGCTGATCCGCTACGTCGCCAACCCAAACTACTGGGACGGTGAAGTCCCGACCAAACACCTGATCTTCTCCATCACGCCAAACGTGGAAACCCGTCTGGCGAAGCTGCAAACCAACGAGTGCCAGATCGTTCCTGCGCCGTCGCCCGTGCAGTTTGAAGTGATTAAGAAAAACAAAGACCTGACGCTGCACTCGGTGGACGCGCTGAACGTGGGATATCTGGCGTTTAACACAGAGAAAAAACCGTTTGATAATGTGTTGGTACGCCAGGCCCTGAACTATGCGACGGACAAAAAGGCCATCGTGAACGCGGTCTTTATGGGATCTGGCACGGTAGCCAAATCGCCGATCCCGCCGAACATGCTCGGCTTTAATAAAGTCCTGAAGGATTACGACTACGATCCGGAAAAAGCAAAAGCCCTGCTTAAGCAGGCGGGTCTGGAGAAGGGCGCGGAGGTCACGCTCTGGTCGATGCCGGTTCAGCGTCCGTACAACCCGAACTCCCGGCGTATAGCGGAGATGATCCAGGCCGACTGGGCGAAAGTGGGCGTGAAGGCAAAAATTGTGTCTTACGAGTGGGGTGAGTACCTCTCCGGCATGCGTAAAGGCGAGCATGATTCCGCGCTGTTCGGCTGGATGTCCGACAACGGCGATCCGGATAACTTCGCTGACGTACTGCTGGGTTGTAACAGCATTAAAACCGGATCCAACGCCGCGCGCTGGTGTGATAAGGGGTATGATGAGCTTGTGCAAAAGGCTAAGCTGACCAGCACCCCGGAAGAACGCGCGAAGCTGTACGGCCAGGCGCAGGAGATTTTCTACCAGCAGGCGCCGTGGATTGCGTTAGCTAACGGCAAAACGTTCTACGCGACCCGCAGCAACGTGACGGGTTACAGCGTGAGTCTGATGGGCAGTGATTTTTCGAAAGCGAAGCTGAACTGATCGTATTATTGCCGGGTGGCGCCAGGGTTTCCCGGCCTACATTCAGCACCCGTAGGCCCGGTACGCCTGGCACCACCGAATACGTTAAAAGGAGTGACAATGTCACATTTAAACGATGTTATCGCGCGTGTTGATGCCGCCATCGAAGGGAGCGTCATTACCCACATGAATGAACTGCTGATCGCATTAAGCGATGATGCAGAGCTGAGCCGTGAAGATCGCTATACCCAGCAGCAGCGCCTGCGCACCGCGATTTCACATCACGGTAAGCAACACAAAGAAGAAGCGGAGGCGCGCCATGCCCACCTTACGCAGGGCGGGACTATTCTGTAGGGTTAAAACTGGCGCCGCGCCACCAGCCAGGCGCCGACCACCAGCAACACTGCGCCGCAGACCGGGCCAACCAGCGCGCGCAGCGGGACGCCGTGGCTTTTAAGGATGTCCATCACCAGGCCGCCAATTAGCTGGCTTGCCACCAGTACGGCAATCGTCGTTGCCGCGCCCACGTTCTGATACCCGCTAATACTGGCAAAGACAAAAAACGAGCCCAGCAGCCCGGGGATCAACGTCCACCAGCGCACCGTTGACGCCAGTTCGCTAACCCCCGTCAGGCCATTTTTCACCAGCAGGATGCTGACAAACAGCACGATCCCCACCAGCGAATTGAGCAGCATGGCGATAAGAATGGTGGAGGAGGATTGCGTAATGCGCACCATCAGGGTGTTCTGCACTACCAGCCCAATCCCGGCGGCTACCAGAAACGCTAAGGTCAACGATTGATTCATGGCAGAGCATCCGGATCGCTGCGCTCATCAAGCTGGAGCTGCATAAAGGTTAAATCCAGCCAGCGGCCAAATTTGGTGCCCACCTGCGGCATATTTCCGGTAGCAATAAAGCCCAGAGTGTTGTGCAGATGAATGGACGCCTGGTTCTGGGCCTCAATCCCGGCAACCATCACATGCTTACCGATCTGGCGGGCTTCCTTAATTAATTCCTTCATCAGCAGCCGACCAATGCCTTTGCCCTGATGATCCGGATGAACGTACACCGAGTGCTCCACCGTATGACGAAAACCGTCGAATGCCCGCCAGTCGCCGAATGAGGCGTATCCCGTCACCACACCGTCTTCTTCACTGACCAGTACCGGATAACCCACCATCGTACGCGCCTCAAACCATGCGATACGGTTATCGGTGTCGACGGTTTTATCGTTCCAGATGGCGGCGGTGTGCAGTACCGCATGGTTATAAATTTCAGCGATAGCGGCACAATCTTCTTTGCAGGCATGACGAACGATCATGGTTAACCTCTGGCTGTGTTGTTCACTATAGTAGTACGATCCACTCACAATATTACACAGTTCTTGTATTGCACCGCTACGACAAAATCCCTATTTTTTTACCGCCAGACCGCCCAGAGAGAGCATCCATACACTATAGTATGACGTCATGAACACAATAACAGACAATATGAATCAACGGATTAGCGCCCGTATCCGCCTGGAACGCGAGTCCCGGGGCTGGTCTATAAGCGAACTGGCCGAACGGGCGGGGATTTCGCGCGCCATGATCCACAAGATTGAGCGGGGCGACAGTAGCCCAACGGCGACGCTGCTTGCCCGTCTTTCCGGTGCCTTCGGTATCAGCATGTCAACGCTCATCGCGCGCGCGGAAATGCAGGAGGGCAAGCTGTTACGTCTGGCGAACCAGCCCGTGTGGCGCGATCCGCAAACCCACTATGTGCGTCGCCACGTGTCGCCGCGCACCGATCTGCCTATCGATCTTGTCCAGGTCGAACTGCCCGCGGGCAGCGATGTGCCAATGCCTGCCTCCTCCTATGCGCTGGCGCGACAGCTGATCTGGTTGCAGTCCGGTGAACTGGTCTTTCTGGAGGGGGACACCCGCCATGAAATGAAGGCCGGAGATTGTCTGGAACTCGGGCCGCCGAACGACTGCCGGTTTATCAACGAAACGGATGAACCGTGCCTTTATCTGGTCGTGCGGCTTAATCAGTCCGGCTCATAATGCAAAAGCGATCCGCAGCATAACGTGCCAGGCTTGAATGACATTTTCAGCAGTAAGGAGAGATGAATGAGTCAATCTACTACGCAAAACCGACGCTGGGTACTGGCCTCCCGTCCGCACGGCGCGCCGGTCGCCGATAACTTCCGCTTAGAAGAACAGCCTATCCCCACGCCCGCAGAGGGCCAGGTATTGTTACGCACCGTATGGCTCTCGCTGGATCCGTATATGCGAGGCCGCATGAGCGATGCGCCATCCTATTCACCTCCGGTCGAGATTGGTGCCGTGATGGTGGGCGGTACGGTAAGCCGCGTCGAGACGTCCCGCCATCCTGATTATAAAGAAGGTGAATGGGTTCTGGGTTACAGCGGCTGGCAGGACTATGAACTGTCGGACGGGAAGGGGCTGGTGAAACTGGGCGAAAACCCGTCGCACCCTTCATGGTCACTCGGCGTGCTGGGAATGCCGGGCTTCACCGCATATATGGGGCTGCTCGATATCGGCCAGCCTCAGGCGGGGGAAACGCTCGTCGTGGCCGCAGCCACGGGGCCGGTAGGCGCAACGGTGGGGCAGATCGGTAAAATCAAAGGGTGCCGGGTCATCGGCGTGGCCGGCGGTGAGGAAAAATGCCGTCATGCGGTTGATGTGCTCGGTTTCGACGCCTGTCTGGATCACCGTGCGGACGATTTTGCTGAACAACTGGCGAAAGCCTGCCCGCAGGGCATTGACGTTTATTACGAAAACGTCGGCGGTAAAGTCTTTGACGCCGTGCTTCCGCTACTGAATACCTCCGCGCGCGTACCGGTTTGTGGACTGGTCAGCGGCTACAACGCGACCAACCTGCCGGAGGGTCCGGACCGGTTACCGCTGCTGATGGGAACCATCCTGAAAAAACGCATCCGCATGCAGGGCTTTATTATCGCTCAGGACTATGGTGATCGTATCGACGAGTTCCAGCAAGAAATGGGCCGCTGGGTGCAGGAAGGCAAAATTCACTATCGCGAGCAGGTTACGGAAGGGCTGGAAGCGGCCCCTGACGCGCTGATTGGGCTGCTTGAAGGGAAAAACTTCGGCAAAGTCGTGATCCGCGTGGCGGCAGACTAATCAGGGCATCGGTTATGGCGGACGGGGTCCGCCATAATTATTTGTGCAGATACGATATATTGTCTTTAATTAACCCATAAGCTTTGCGCGCCTTCGGCCCAGCTGAGCCATAAGTAGTAAACGCACTATTATTTGAACGATTTTTTATTTTAACGCGCGCCCAACTTACCAGGCATGACGATACAGGATTATATCGAACCGGCGATGTTTTTTTAAACAGTCGCCGAAAATGGCATTTTGTTTTGGCTACGGGAATTTGACATGCTTGATTTGGATAATTTGGAAAAAGCACAAAGAATCAGTCTGACTATGCAAGTTGAGAACAGTTTAAAGGGAGCGTTAATTACGGGCTCATTAAAACCTGGGGCTCGACTCATCACCAAAGAGATTGCGGATAAATTAGGCACCAGCATCACGCCGGTGCGCGAGGCCCTGCTGCGCCTGGTGTCGGCGGGCGCCTTACAGGCCACACCTGCGCAGGCGTTTTTGGTCCCGGAAGTCACGCTGGAACGGTATAACGAAATTAACGCCATCAGAAAGCAGCTTGAGCCGATGGCCGTTGCGGCGGCGTGCCAGAATATGACCGACACCAAACTGGATGCACTACGTGCGCTGGCTGATAATTTCAGCACCGCCATGCATCAGGGCGATGTGCAGAAAGCGATTCAGGCCAACCGCGTGTTCCGGTTTACCCTCTATCAATATGCCGAGATGCCGACCCTGAACTCGCTGATCGAGCAGCTGTGGGTACGGATAGGGCCGTGTATCAACTACCTGCATGAAGAGCTGAGTGACGTGCCCGCAGAGACCTATCATTATGACGATCTGCTTTCTGCGCTTGAGAAAAGGGATGTGGCGGCCAGCCGGGAAGCGATCGATAAAGCCATCGACGAAGCCAATATTCTTCTGCAACGACAGTACTACAGTTAAGGCGCTTTCTGGCAGACTTAGCTGTTTATACCTGTTTAACATTTCCTGAATGAATTCCCGGCGCATCAGGCAACCGGGAATAATGTTATTTTTTTAATTTTCACCGGCAACGCGCGCTGCCGGAGACTGTTTTATTCAAAACGATATGAGACCGACAGGCCCATGCCATAGTTACGACCAGGGGCAGGTTCGTAATACCGGTTGTAGCCAGCGTTAACAATCTCTGAACCGGCGTACTCTTTATCGAACAGGTTATCGACGCGACCAAAGATGTCCATTCCCCATTTGCCGTAATTGAGCTTATACCCGGTATTCAGACCGACCACGGTATAAGAGGGCGCTTTGGCGGTGTTAGTATCGTTTGCCATAACGTCGCTCATGTAGCGTGCATCTGCACCCGCGTACCAGCCTTCCTCCGGCTCCCAGCCAAACGATGCATACCCCATGTTACGGGCAATACCCGGCATTCGGTTGCCGCTACAGTCTGCATTACTACAGACGTTAGTACGGTAGGTGGCATCAAGATAGGTCCACGCCATTTTCAGCTTCCAGTTCTCAGCAAACTGCTGATCGAGCGCAATTTCCACACCCTGTCGGCGCGTTTTTCCCGCATTTTTGTAGGTGGTGCGGCCATTTTTGCTTTCGTCGACCACGATCTCATTGTCGGTGTCCGTACGGAACAGCGCTGCCGTCAGGATGCCATTGCCGATGCGGGTTTTGCTGCCGATCTCATAGGTATTGTTGGTTGACGGTTGCAGGTTGATATTGAGGCCACCTTTCCCATCAGAGCGATAGGAGAGTTCGTTGATGGTTGGGGTCTCAAATCCGCGTCCCGCTGCGGCATACAGGTTCCATGCGTCGGTCACAGCGTATTTCACTGCACCTGCCGGAAGCCATTTATGGTAGCTGGCGTCGCCGCTGTCATCGCCGTTTTGCTGCGTGATGTAACGATCGTTGGAGTCAAACCAGACGGAGCTGTACCGCACGCCCGCCTCAACGGACAGTTTTTGCGTTAGCTGCCACTGGGTTTGCAGGTAAGGATCCAGGTTCCACATCAGGTTACGTTCGTCCCGGCGTTTGTTGCCCTTCACGCCAAGTTCCGGCACGCCGTTGTCCATCACGAAGTTTTCATACCCGCGACGATTTTCACTCATGTTTTCGTAGTTAAGGCCGGTAGTAAAGGTCACCGGCACCAGCAGCTCGCCCCGGTGTGTCCAGCGCGTATCAATACCCTGATAGTGGCGCTGCATATCAATCACGCCGCCCGCATGCGCAGGGTTTGCTGTCTGCGTGGTAGCAGGAATGGACTGGTACTGGGTCATTTCACGCTCACCGGCATACATCATCAAGCTGAGGTCGTCCTGCTCGCTCAGCTGACGGTCGTAGCGGAGCCCGGCCTGGGTCTGCTTAATGGTCTTGCGCGTGTTGTACTGATCGCCGCGGGGTGACTGACGCGGGTTGTTCTGCCACTCCTGATAGCTCAGTCCGCCCGGATCGTTGGCTTTCATGTCCACGCTGTTAAAAATCAGCGTCAGCTTGCTGACGTCATCAATGCGGACACCCAGTTTCGCGTTGGCGAGGTTCTTTCGTGCGCCGCTGTGATCGCGATAGCCCTGGGTGGTGAAACGGGTGGTGGATACGGCGTAGTCCACGTCTCCCGCCTGCGTACCGTCGCCCACCGCGCCGGTGGCCTTCAAGCCGTAACGCCAGGTGCCGTAGCTGCCGTAATAGCTGCTGGCCTCAACGGTGGCCGGCTGCTGTCCGGTCTGGGTATTAATGTTGATCACGCCGCCGGAGGCATTGCCGTACAGGGCGGAGAAGGGGCCGCGCAGCACGTCGATGCTCTCTACGCTGCTGAGATCGATGTTTGACGTTTGCCCCTGGCCGTCGGGCATGGTCGCCGGAATGCCGTCCACGTACATGCGGATCCCACGTACGCCAAAGGTTGAGCGCGCGCCAAATCCGCGAACTGAAAGTTGCAGATCCTGGGCATAGTTCTGGCGATTCTGGATTTGCAGGCCAGGGACGCTCCCCAGAGATTCAGAGAGATTGATGCGCGGGGCGGCATGGCGCATGTCTTCACCCTGTACCACGCTGACTGCGGCTGGCGTATCCAGCTCGGAGACGGTTTGCGGCGTAGCGCTCACAATCAGGGTTTGTTCTTCTGCGGCCAACGCACTCAGCGGGCCAAAAGCGACGGGGACGAACAACAGTGGTAGCGATGCCCTGCGGGCAGAAATGATTTTCATGGAATAAACCGTTTAAGAAAAATTCGAACCAAATCAACTGGAACCTGTGTATATATGTTAAATCCTTTGTAAATCTTATGAAAACTATAACCGCACATTTCGTGAATGTAATGGAATGAGGGAAAGAAATACTCCACATTCAACTCATTAATGATTACTATTCTCATTAAAATAGCGGCAAAGCGATGACTTTGCCCCCTGGAAGCGATGTCAGCGGTATATCTCCTCATTTAAAAAGGAATTGTTATGTCTTTACGTCATCTGTGCTCGCCGCGCCTGCGTGGGTCTCTGCTGTTGGGTTCTTTACTGATCGCCGGTACGTTTCAGGCTCATGCTGCTGAAGAGATGCTGCGCAAAGCGGTAGGCAAGGGCGCGTATGAAATGGCCGTCAGCCAGCAGGAAAACGCGCTGTGGGTTGCGACGACTCAAAGCCGCAAAACCGATAAAGGCGGCGTGGTTTATCGCCTGGATCCGGTCACGCTGGAAGTGACGCAGGCGATTCATAACGATCTCAAGCCGTTTGGCGCCACGATCGATAAAGCCACCCAGACCCTGTGGTTCGGAAATACCGTCAACAGCGCCGTAACGGCCATTGACGCCAAAACGGGCGAGGTGAAAGGGCGCCTGGTGCTGGACGATCGCAAGCGTAGCGACACGGTGAAGCCTCTTCAGCCGCGCCAGCTGGTGGCCGATGACGCGACCAATACGGTGTACATTACCGGTATCGGTAAAGAAAGCGTGATTTGGGTGGTGGACGGCGCAACGCTGAAGTTGAAAGACACCATCACGAACACCGGCACGTTCAGCACCGGCCTGGCGCTGGATGCACAGGCAAAACGTCTGTACACCACCAATGCGGACGGCGAGCTGGTCACCATTGATACCGCGACCAATAAAATCCTCAGCCGTAAGAAGGTACAGGACGACGGTAAAGAGCACTTCTACCTGAACCTGAGCCTGGACACTGCCGGTCAGCGCGCGTTCCTGACGGATTCTAAACAGCCAGAAGTGCTGGTGGTGAGCCTGAAAGATGGCAGCGTGATGCAGAAAATCGCCGCGCCAGAATCGCTGGCCGTACTGTTTAACCCGGCACGCAATGAAGCCTACGTGACGCACCGCGAGGCAGGTAAAGTGAGCGTGATTGACGCGAAAACTTACAAAGTGACCAAAACCTACGATACGCCGGTTTACCCGAACAGCCTGGCGCTGTCAGCGGATGGCAAGACGCTGTACGTGACGGTGAAACAGAAGTCTACCCGCCAGCAGGAAGCAACCCAGCCTGACGATGTGATTCGTATTGCGCTCTGATGTGGGAATTGCCCGGTGGCGCTGCGCTTACCGGGCCTAAAAAACCAGGAAAAGTAGGCCGGGTATGGCGAAGCCGCCACCCGGCTTTTTTATTAACGCGACGTCTCTTCCACCAGCGGACCGTCCTGTTTGCCCTCTTCAGGATGAACCGGTGCAGTACTGTGAATTTCGTTCACGCGTTTACGCACGCCAAACCAGCCGGCAATCAGCAACACCGCCAGCAGCGGGATCGTCGCGATGGTGTAAGTACCGTTCGGGTAGTCGAACGCCATCAGCACCAGCACGCTCAGCAGGAACAGCAGGGTAAGCCAGGAGGTCACCGGCGCGCCCGGCAGCTTGAAGCTGACGTCAGCCGCTTTCCCTTCTTTGATCGCCTTACGCAGACGCATCTGACACACCACGATAAAGGCCCAGGAGGCGATGATGCCCAGCGCGGCGACGTTCAGTACGATCTCAAACACCTGAGACGGAACCAGATAGTTCAGGAACACGCCGAAGACGTACACCACCAGCGTGGCCAGAATACCCGCGTAAGGCACCTGCTGCTTGCTCATTTTCGACATAAACTTCGGCGCAGATCCGCCCATCGACATGGAGCGCAGAATACGGCCTGTTGAATAGAGGCCGGAGTTCAGGCTGGAGAGCGCAGCGGTCAATACCACGATGTTCATGATGCTGCCCACATACGGCACGCCCAGCTTAGAGAAGAAGGTCACAAACGGACTTTGACCCGCCTGGTACGCGTTCCATGGCAGCAGCAGTACAAGCAGCACCACGGAGCCAACGTAGAACAGGCCGATACGCCAGATTACGCTGTTGATCGCTTTTGGCACCATCATCTGCGGGTCTTTACATTCACCTGCCGCCGTACCGACCAGCTCAATGGAGGCAAAGGCGAACACCACGCCCTGCACCAGAACCAGGGCTGGCAGCAGGCCGTGCGGGAAGAAACCGCCGTTATCGGTTATCAGGTGGAAGCCGGTCGCGTTGCCGTCCAGCGGTTTACCGGTGCCGAGGAATACGGTACCGACCACCAGGAAGATCACGATGGCCAACACCTTCACCAGCGCGAACCAGAACTCCATCTCGGCGAACCACTTCACGCCAATCATGTTCATGGTCCCGACAATCGCCAGCGCCCCCAGAGCGAACACCCACTGTGGCACATCGCCAAACGCGCCCCAGTAGTGCATGTACAGCGCGACGGCGGTGATATCGACGATGCCTGTCATGGCCCAGTTTACGAAGTACATCCAGCCTGCGACATACGCGGCTTTTTCACCGAGAAACTCACGGGCGTAAGAGACAAAGCTGCCGCTGGAAGGGCGGTGAAGCACCAGCTCGCCCAGGGCACGAAGAATGAAGAAAGAGAAGATCCCGCACACCAGATAGACCAGGGCGAGAGCGGGGCCGGCCATTTGCAGACGTGCGCCTGCACCTAAAAACAGACCCGTACCGATAGCGCCGCCGATGGCGATCATCTGCACCTGACGGTTGCCCATCGCCTTGTGATAGCCCTCTTCGTGAGAGTTCAACCAGCGACGTTTCGCAGCATGATGATCGGCTGCGCTTTTATTGCTTGTTTTCATTGAGTTACCTGTTTGCCTGTCTGAACCATTAACGTGATAGTCCTGCCTGGCAGAGGCCGAAACAAACGATTGCTTCTGCGCAGACACATGCTGCCTTTCCAGTCATTCTGTGTATGGATAAGGCAAAACATGGCGAGGCATCCTACCCGCAATTGATAAGCGACGCAAAATATAACCGTGTCGAAAGTGATGCATGTCGAAGGAAATCGTGTGGTCAGAGCAGACGGGGATCGCAATGCGCTGAATCGTGGCGCTTTTTTAGGCAAAAAGGCCGGTGAACGCTGATTAATCCATCAGGTTTACTTGATAATTACTGCCAGGGAGAGATTATGAATGCCGCAGGGCTTCAATGAGCAATTTATAGGCGATAATGTCGATTACGACACTGGAAGACGGTACGGCACAGTAAAAACAATATATAGGCACCTGCGGAAGCGGTAACACTCATTACATCGCTCAAATCACTCCGTTGACAGATCCTCTATTTCCGTTTTCCGGCAATCCAAATGTAAATTAATTGTTTCTCAGAGGTGAAATCCGCCTTTAATAATGACGACATGTTAAGTCAAACGAGAACGCAACATGTCATGGCGAATCAGCATTCTGGATAAAAGCCCCGTCGCAGAACACGAAACCGCCGCCGATGCGCTGGCGCGCACCTTAACGCTGGCGCAGCAGGCGGAAACGTTGGGTTATCACCGCTTCTGGATTGCCGAACACCACAATACCCCGCAGCTTGCCAGCCCCTCGCCGGAACTGCTGATTGCCTGGATCCTCGGGCAAACAAAGCGTATTCGCGTGGGCTCAGGCGGCGTCATGCTGCAACATTACAGCCCCTATAAAGTCGCTGAAAACTTTAACGTACTGGCTGCCATCGCGCCGGGCCGGGTTGATCTGGGCGTCGGTAAAGCGCCCGGCGGTCTGCCGCTCTCTACCCGCGCGTTGCAGCGCGGCCTTAATCCGCTGGAGAAAGGCAGCTTTGCGGAACAACTGACGCAGCTCGATCGCTGGATCCGCCCTGAAAATCAGTCTGCGGAGGAGACGGTTCGCGCCACGCCTCTGCCTCCGGTACCTGCCCGGGGATTTCTGCTGGGCGCCAGCACCGAAAGCGCGCTGCTGGCGGCCTCCCTCGACTGGCGTTTTGTCTTTGCCGCACACCTGAACGGTGACCCTGAGCTGCTGCGCGAGGTGGTCACAGCCTGGCGTCAACACAGCGTCCGGGAGGTGATAGTGGCCGTGCAGGTGATTGTTGCCCCAACCCAGGCCGAGGCCGACGCGCTGGCGCAAAAGGTTGAAGTGTGGGGCGTGGCGCTGGCAAACGGGCAGCGCGTTACCGTGGCCAGCGAAGAACAGGCCTACGCCTTTGCGCGGCAGGCGGGCAGTGAACCGGTGCGCATCGCGCGTCGGGCGCAGTCTCTGCTGGCCGGAACGGCGGAATCGGTGCTTGAACAGCTCAATGCGCTGCATCAGCAGTGGGGCATTGACGAATTTATCATCGACACGCCGGTCGCTGACGGCGCAACGCGCGTGCAGTCCCTGCGACTGCTGGCCGAGGCGCGTCTTAACAGGGAGGTTACCGTATGAACTTCAGCGAACAGCTGATTGCCTGGCGCCGGGAGCTGCACCAGTACCCTGAGCTGTCCGGTCAGGAGGTCGAAACAACGGCCCGCCTGCGCGAGTGGCTGACGGCGGCCGGGATCGCCCCGCTGGATTACGATCTTCAGACCGGGCTGGTTACGGAGATAGGTCAAGGCAAGGCACTGATTGCGCTGCGCGCCGATATCGACGCGTTACCTATCGACGAGCGCAGCGGAGTGCCGTTCAGCTCCCGGCGTGCGGGAGTGATGCACGCCTGCGGTCACGACGTTCACACCAGCGTGATCCTCGGTGCCGCGTTAAAGCTGAAGGAGCGGGAAGCTTCGCTCAACGGTCGCGTGCGGATCCTGTTCCAGCCTGCGGAAGAAAATTTCGGCGGAGCGAAAAGCATGGTGCGGGCCGGGGCGTTACGCGACGTTCGCGCGATTTTCGGGATGCATAACGAGCCGTCACTGCCGGTTGGTGAATTTGCCACGCGCGGCGGCCCATTCTATGCCAACGTCGATCGCTTTGTTATTCACATCACCGGTAAAGGCGCGCACGCCGCACGCCCCCATGAAGGCAACGACGCCATCGTGCTGGCAAGCCAGCTGGTGACCGCGCTGCAAAGCGTCGCCAGCCGTAACGTTAACACGCTGGATTCAGTCGTGCTGAGCGTGACGCGCATCGCCGGCGGGAATACCTGGAACGTGCTGCCGGAAAGCGTTGAGCTGGAGGGCACGCTGCGCACGCACCGCATGGAAGTGCAGCAGAACGTAAAGGCACGCGTCGGTGAAATCGCCGCCGGATTCGCCAGCGCCTTTAGCGCGCAGATCAACATCACCTGGTACGCCGGACCCACCGCGCTGGTGAACGACGAGCACTGGGCCGGGTTTGCCACCTCGGTCGCGCGCGAGGCGGGGTATGAAACCCGTCATGCTGAACTGCACATGGGCGGAGAAGATTTTGCGGTCTATCTGCAAAACGTTCCCGGCGCGTTTGTCAGCATTGGCAGCAACAGCCCGTTTGGTTTACATCACCCGGCATTTAACCCTGACGAAGCATTAATTGAACCCGCTGCCCGCTATTTTGCACAGCTCGCGGAAAAAGCCCTGCAACACGTTTAATTTATTTGAGGTGAATATGTCTGCACATCGTCAATTGCGGCTGGGGACCATTTTGCATGGTGCATCCGGAAATATGTCCGCCTGGCGTCATCCGGCGGCGGTCGCGGATGCCAGTATAAATTTTGATTTCGTAAAAGAAACGGCATTAAAAGCGGAAGAGGGCAAGCTCGACTTTATCTTCGTTGCTGACGGTCTTTATATTAACGAGAAATCCATTCCGCATTTTTTAAACCGTTTTGAGCCGCTGACGGTGTTGTCCGCGCTGGCAAGCGTCACCTCGCGCCTGGGGCTGGTCGGCACGTTGTCCACTTCCTACAGCGAGCCTTTCACCGTTGCGCGTCAGTTTGCCAGCCTCGATCACCTGAGCAACGGTCGCGCGGGCTGGAACGTAGTGACCTCACCGCTGGAAGGATCGGCGAAGAATTTCTCCCGCGAAAAACACCCTGAGCATGCGCTGCGCTACCGCATTGCCGATGAGTATCTCGACGTGGTGAAAGGGCTGTGGGACTCCTGGGAAGGGGATGCCTTTATCCGCAATAAAGAGAGCGGACAGTTTTTTGACGCGTCGAAACTGCACACCCTGGATCACCATGGTGACTTCTTCCAGGTTTCCGGCCCGCTGAATATTGGCCGCACGCCGCAGGGACGTCCGATTGTCTTTCAGGCCGGCGCGTCCGACGACGGTAAAAAGCTGGCAGCAAAACACGCCGACGCCATCTTTACCCACCATGACACGCTGGAAGAAGCGCAGGCCTTTTACCGCGACGTCAAACGGCAGCTGGAAAGTCACGGTCGCCGCGCGGGTGATTTACATATATTCCAGGGCGTCAGCGTGATTGTCGGAAATGACGCCGATGACGTTAAAAACCAGTATCAAACCACGGCGGCACTGGTCTCCATTCATGATGCGCTGAACTATCTCGGGCGTTATTTCGAGCATCACGACTTTAGCCAGTATCCCCTTGACGCGCCGTTCCCGGATATCGGCGATTTAGGCAAAAACAGCTTTCGCAGCACCACCGATGACATCAAGCGTAACGCCCGTGAGCGCAACTTAACTCTGCGTCAGGTCGCGCTGGAAGCCGCATCGCCGCGCCCGCGTTTTTCCGGCACGCCGGAGCAGGTAGCCGATGGTTTACAGGCCTGGTTCGAGGAGAAGGCGGCAGACGGCTTCATCATTCAGGGCGGTACGCCGGATACCTTCCCGCGCTTTGTCGACCAGGTGGTGCCCGTTTTACAGGCGCGCGGCCTGTTCCGCAGCGAGTATCCCGGCACCACGCTGCGCGAAAGTCTGGGCTTAGACGAACCCAAAAATCAGTTCACACAACAATAAAAGAGAAAAACGCTATGCAGAAATCATCGCTTATTCTGGCGCTTGCGCTGGCCTTTACCCCTGCCGTCTGGGCAGAGAACGTCAATATTAACGGCACCGGCGTGAGCATTGAGGCTAATAAAACGCCGATCGACACCGCCAAAAACAGCGATGCGATCGCCCAACTGCCGAAAGACTATCGCTTTGCCGTGCCGGGGAAATTTACCGTGGCGGTGGCGGGGCTGAATCAGCCGCCGCTGACGGTCTTTTCCGACGACAACAAAACCCTGCTGGGGAGTGAGGTCGACATTGCGCGCCTGGTGGCGGACAGCCTCGGGCTCGAGCTGAACGTGGTTCCCACCTCCTGGGAGGACTGGCCGCTGGGAGTGGCATCCGGGAAATACGACGCGGCGATCAGCAACATCACCGTCACCAAAGCGCGCAAAGAGAAGTTCGACTTTGCCACCTATCGCAAGGATTCCCTTGGCTTTTACGTGAAATCCACCAGCCCGATCGTGTCGATCCAGAAGGCGGAGGATATCGCCGGGCTGCGCATCATCGTTGGCTCCGGCACCAACCAGGAGGCGATCCTGCTGGCGTGGAACGAAGAGAACCTTCAAAAAGGGCTTAAGCCGTTTATCCCGGTCTACACCAAAGACGATGCGGCGCAAACCCTCGCGCTACAGTCAGGTCGTGCAGACGCCTATTTTGGCCCGAACGTGATCGGCGCATGGAAAGCGGCGCTGACCGGTAAAACCAAACTGGTCGGCAGCGTCGACGGCGGCTGGCCGAAGGCGGCGCATATCGCGGTGACGCTAAAAAAAGGGAGCGGCCTGGTCGAACCGGTTCAAACCGCGCTTAACGGCGTAATTAAGAACGGAGATTACGACAAAGTGCTGAACCGCTGGGGAGAAGGCGTTGAGCGTATCCCCCGTTCCGAGGTTAACCCGGCTGGTCTGGGCGATTAAGGAGGCGCTATGCGTGAACAATTTCGTGACGTTTCGCCGGAAGATAGCGATCTTCAGCCCATTATTAACGGCCTGTTCGGTGAATACGCCGCTCGTTACGGCGACTACTTTTCAAAGGATGCGGAAGTCGAGCTGACGGAGTGGTACCTGGCGCCGCAGGGGCTGTTTATCGTGCTGGAGCGCGATGGCGAAATCATCGCTACCGGCGCTTACAAGCCCTTCGACGAACGCACGGCAGAAATCAAACGTATCTGGACGAATAAAACGCTGCGCCAGCAGGGGCTGGCCGCGCGCGTGGTACAGGAGCTGGAGCGCAGAGCGATACTGGCGGGCTACAGCCACATGTACCTGACTACCGGGTTTCGTCAGCCGGAGGCGGTACGGCTCTATCTCAGTCAGGGGTATCAGCCGCAGTTCGATCTCAACCGCGATCCGGAAGAGTACAGCCAGCCGCCGTTCGATGGTCGGCTGCGTTTCACCAAAACGCTGATCCGCGAAGCGCTCAGCAAAACCGCATAAGGAGCGACGATGAACAACGTTGAAACCATAAAAGTGGTCCCCGCACGTTATCCGCTACGCGCAGTCGGCGCTGCGGTGGCGCTGTTTGTGCTGGCGGTCGTGATTCAGTCCGTGGCCTTTAATCCCCGCTGGGAGTGGGCGGTATTTGCTCGCTGGTTCTTTGATCCGGTGATCCTCCAAGGCGTCGGTCAGACGCTGCTGCTCACGTTGATAGGCACCGTGCTGAGCGTGGTGATTGGCGGCATGCTGGCGCTGGCGCGGCTCTCGTCATCCTGGCTGTTGAGCAGCCTGGCATGGGGATACATTTGGCTTTTCCGCTCGCTGCCGCTGATCGTGGTGCTGATCGTTCTTTATAACTTCTCCTACCTCTACGACACGCTCTCTCTCGGCGTGCCTTTTACCGGCATTACCTGGGGCAGCGTTGAAACCATCAACGTGCTCGGGCAGTTTTCTACCGCCGTCGTGGGGCTGACGCTGGTGCAGAGCGCCTATACGGCGGAAATTATTCGCGGGGGCTTCCTTGGGGTCGATCACGGCCAGTATGAGGCGGCCGCCGCGCTTGGGCTGCCGGCGTGGCGTCGCACCGTGCGCATTATTCTTCCGCAGGCGCTGCGCACCATTTTGCCGTCCGGATTCAATGAAATCATCAGCCTCGCCAAGGGTACGGCGATGGTTTACGTGCTGGCGATGCCGGAGCTGTTCTACACGATCCAGATGATCTACAACCGTACGCAGGAGGTGATCCCGTTGCTGATGGTGGGAGCCGTCTGGTATCTGGTGATTACCACCGTCCTGTCTGCCATCCAGCATATCGTTGAGCGTGGGCTCGCCCGCAGCGAGCGCCGCTCCGCCGTAAACCAGAATCGGGCAGCCAGCCGGACGCGTTCCGTTACCACCTCACCAGCACAGGAGCCTGTTCATGCAAGCCTCTCCTGAAGGACACATTTCTATTACCGGCGTCAGCAAGTTTTTTGGCCGACATAAAGCGCTCGATAACGTCACGCTTGAGATCCCGCCGGGTTCCGTCACGGTGATCCTCGGCCCATCCGGATCGGGGAAATCGACGCTGCTGCGTACCATTAATCATCTGGAGCGCGTAGACGAAGGCTTTATTCAGATTGACGGAGAGTACATTGGCTACCGCCGCCAGGGTGACAAACTGTACGAGCTTAAAGAGAAAGAGATCCTCAAACAGCGCGTTAACGTGGGCTACGTTTTTCAGAACTTCAACCTGTTTCCGCATCTTACGGTGCTGGAAAACCTGATTGAGGCGCCGATCGCGCATAAGAAACTCACCCGAAAGGCGGCCATCGAGAACGCATACAGCCTGCTGGATGTGGTCGGCCTGCGTGAAAAAGCCGATGCCTGGTCGCGTCACCTTTCCGGCGGCCAGCAGCAGCGCATTGCCATTGCCCGCGCGCTGGCGCTGCACCCCCGCGTAATGCTGTTTGATGAGCCCACCTCGGCGCTTGACCCGGAACTGGTTGGCGAAGTGCTGGACGTGATTAAAAAGCTGGCCCGTTCCGGCACCACGCTGGTGGTGGTTACCCATGAGATCGGCTTTGCCCGGGAAGTGGCGGACCAGGTGGTGTTTATGGTTGACGGAAAAATTGTGGAGCAGGGCAGCAGCGACGACGTGTTAAACCGACCGTCGCACCCGCGAACGCGCCAGTTTTTGTCGAAAGTATTGTAGTTTTCCCGCCTGGGATAACCTGGTCATGCTGCTCTACACTTAGGGTTTTCATCCCTGAGGGGGCAACATGATCAAACTCTATGGCGTACCCGGCTGGGGATCGGCAATCGGTGAAGTGATGCTGACTCTGGCAGACATCCCGTATCAGTTCGTCAACGTGGACGGGTTTGACCAGCCCGGCCCGCAGCGCGAACTGCTGTTAAAACTGAACCCGCTGTGCCAGGTGCCGACGCTGGAGCTGGAAAACGGGACGATCGTGACGGAAACTGCGGCGATTGCCCTGATGGTGCTCGACAGATGTCCCGATCTCGCGCCGCCCGTAGGGCAGGCCGAGCGCCAGCAGTTTCAGCGCCTGCTCATCTGGTTTGTGGCCAACGTCTATCCCACCTTTACGTATGCAGACTATCCGGAACGCTGGGTGCCTGATGCTCCCGAACAGCTGAAGAAAAACTGCATTGAGTACCGAAAATCGCTCTATCTGTGGTTCGACACGCAACTCAGCGCCTCGCCTTTCGCTTTTGGCACACAGCTGACGCTGCTTGACGTCTATATTGCCGTCGCGCGTACCTGGGGGCCACGTCATGAGTGGTTTGCCACCAATACGCCCCATATCACCGCCATCGCGGATGCGGTTTGCGCGCTGCCGGAACTGCACAAGGTGCTAAAAGCTAACGACATAATCTGATAACGTGGAACGCTCACCTATAAAAGGAGCCCTGCCCATGCCACATGTTGATATCAAATGTTTTCCACGCGATCTGAATGACGAACAAAAAACGGCGCTGGCGGCGGATATCGCCGAAGCGATCGCCCGTCATCTGAACAGCAAAGATCGCTCAATCTCCGTGGCGCTTCAGGAAGTTCAGGAAGCTGACTGGAAGGCGCAGGTTTGGGATACCGAGATCGGCCCGAAACTCGATAAGCTGATTAAGAAACCCGGCTATTCGATGTAATCCGCTTGCCGGGTGGTGCACTGTCACCCGGCGATCTCCGCCTTTATTTGCTATCGCAAAAATCGATAATAAAAACCATAACGATTCCGCTACAATTCTTCCTTCCGAACAATATTCGTTAAATCAGCAGGTAAGCACTGCAACTGCACCAGATTAAGTACAGATAGTAAAAGGATAATTTTTTCATGACAAAATTACCTCGGTTTTCACTCGCCTTTATTCATCCTCGTTACTGGCTCAGCTGGGCAGGCATCGCCGCACTCTGGTGTACGGTCCAGCTCCCCTATTCGCTTCTGTTAAAAGCAGGGCACGGGCTCGGGCGTCTGGCCATGCGCCTGCTTCCACGCCGCGTGGAGATCGCCAGACGAAATCTTGAGCTTTGCTTTCCGGAGATGAAAGAGGATGCGCGCGAGCGTTTACTCGAGCGTAATTTTGAATCGGTTGGAATGGGCGTCATCGAAACGGGGATAGCGTGGTTCTGGCCTGACTGGCGCGTGCGCAAACACTTTAGCGTGACCGGCTACGAACATATGGAACAGGCTCGGGCGCAAGGAAAGGGCGTGGTGCTTATCGGCATGCATTTTCTCACGCTGGAGCTGGGCGCGCGCATCTTCGGTATGCTCAACGCGGGTATTGGAGTGTATCGACCCAACAATAATGCACTGCTCGACTGGCTACAGACGCGCGGGCGCCTGCGTTCCAATAAAACCATGCTTGACCGCCATGACCTGAAGGGCATGATCCGTGCGCTGAAGCAAAATGAGATCCTGTGGTATGCCCCGGATCACGACTATGGCAAAGCGAATAGCGTGTTTGTGCCGTTTTTTGCCGTCCCGGACGCTGCCACTACGGCCGGGAGCTACATGCTGGTGAAAAGTGCCAGACCGGCCGTGATCCCGTTTGTACCGCGCCGTAAAGCAGACGGTACAGGGTATGAGCTGATTATCCTGGAAGATATCAGCGATACGTTGCAGGGGGGCGATAAAGCGTCGGTGGCCACGCAGATGAACAGAGCGATTGAGCGCGCCGTGCTGATGGCACCCGAGCAATATATGTGGCTGCATCGCCGCTTCAAAACCCGCCCGGAAGGCCAGCCGGACCGCTATGCACGCAAAAAACAGGCCCGTTCTCCAGCAAGAACCTTCTCTGCCAGCGACATGTCGGACGAGTCGCGTATTCAGCAGTAGAAAAGGGGGGCGGATGCCGGTGCGCTCCGCCCTTTATAAAACCTGCGGCGCTGGATAGAATGACCGCATCCACATTGTCGGGATGCAAAACATGACCGGAAGAGTCAATTATCACCTCGAAAAATACCTCCTCACCGAAGCCGCCGAGCCAGAACGCCTGACGCGTCAGTGGGCGGAAGTGATGCGCGAATGCCATGACCAGAAATCAGGGGCCGAAGAGCGCCTGCGTCTCGCGCTGCTGAATGTGGATTATGTCACCAGCTTTGAGCTTCCCTTCCGGTTACTCCTCACTCGCGCCCCGCAGTTGGTTGATGGGATCAGAAATGAGTTTCAGCTCAGTCAAAAAAATGTCCTTTTCAACGGTAAACGCTTTGGCTGCGTCTACAGCCTCAAGCAGGATTGAACGGCATTCCCGATGAGTTTACCTATCATCTTAAGACCCGTATTCAGCGAATCGATGCGGCAGGCGGTTCGGAAGTACCTTACCGGCACATTGCTCAGCAGGTGAAAGCTCCTCGCGAGCGCCTCAAGCTGGCGCTGGAAAATGGGCTTGCGGTCACGGCGCTTGACGGACTGTTCTGGTTTGGTATTCAGCGCATAGCCGCCGACGTGCAGCGGTTAAGAAAAACGGGCATGAGGATTGTGACGTCAGAGACTGAGGTATTCGATACGCTGACGATGACAACCCGGCAGATCCCCGTCTACAGCCTGACTCAGCCGGGATGAACCTCGTTCACCGATCTTTCGAGTGCCTCAGAGAAGACGGAAAATGGCGGTAATTTCTCTCTCAGATATTCCGTGCTTCAGTAACGCTTTCAGTGTCATTATGCCCCTGAGAAAGAGGGGCGTTTTCACGCGATGGCTTCGTTAGCCAGCAAATGCCCGCAACGCATCCCCATCAAGACGATAGCGTACCCATTCGGACTGCGGTAACGCGCCGATGCTTAAATAAAAATCAATGGCAGACTGGTTCCAGTCAAGCACGCTCCATTCCAGCCGGCCGCAGTTACGTTCCACTGCGCATTGCGCGATTTTTTTTAGCAGCGCTTTTCCCGCTCCCTTGTTGCGGTATTCCGGGGAGACATATAAATCTTCCATATAGATACCGTTGCGGCCAAGCCAGGTGGAGTAGCTGGTGAAAAAAACGGCATACCCCACCACGCGGCCAGCATATTCGGCGATCAGCGCTTCGGTTTTACTGTCTGCACCAAACAGCGTTTTACGGATCTCGTCCGGAGTGGTGACCACTTCTTCTGGCGCTTTTTCATAGACCGCGAGTTCGTAAATCATATCGTAAATTGCCGCTGCATTTTCAGGTCGCGCCTGACGAATCGTAATGCTCATTCGTTTCCCTTTATTTCTGTTCGTTGTTGATGGAGGTAAGCATAAAGGCTAATGTCAGAAGAATTAAGTGCAATGAAATCAACCAATGATGAATATTATGCATCCGGCCTTAAGGCGCCTTGATTTAAACCTCCTGCCGGTTTTTGACGCCATTTATCGCCACAGTTCCGTTCGACTGGCGGCGGATGAGCTGGCGATGAGCACCTCGGCGCTCAGCCATGCTCTGTCACGGCTGCGTGTTTCGCTCAACGACCCGCTGTTTTACCGGGAGGGGCATCGAATGTGTCCCAGCGTCTATGCCACGCAGCTTGCGCCTGTTATTGCATCGGCCCTGAAGGCTCTCGATCGGGAGCTCTCGCCGCAGCCGGAGTTTGATCCTGCTGTGAGTACAGCGTGTTTGCAGATTGCGATAACGGACTTTACTGCGTTCTGCATATTTCCTGCACTCATGAATGTACTTCAACATGAGGCGCCTGGCCTGCGTCTGGAATTACGTTATTTGCCGCACAGCCCAGCGATGACGGAGTTACTGGCTGGAGAGGTCGATCTGGCCCTGGGATTCAGCACCGTCGAGGATCCCCGGTACCCGGAGCTGGAAGAGATTACTTGGTTCGAAGATGAGTATGTCGTGATTAGCAATGCGAGCCGGATGGCACTGACGCTGGAGGATTATCTCGCCGCCCGGCATCTTGTGGTTACGCCGTGGAACGAGAAGCAGGGGGTGCTGGATTTGCAGCTTGAACGCATGGGCTATACCCGACACATTGCGATTAAAACCCCGTCCATGCTCAGCGCCCCGTTTGTTATAGCAGAAAGCGATCTGCTGATGGCATTACCCCGATTCGCCGCTGAGAAGCTACTGCCGGCTACCAATATCAAAATTTTTGACTTGCCGTTCCACATCAGTCCGTTTGAAGTAAAAATTTATTCGCATAAACGCAGCGGTAAACGAGGCGTCACCAACTGGTTAAAAGCGACACTGGGCGCGCTGGCTGAAGGCCTACAGTGAGCGCTTATGATTTCGACTGTAACAGGATCGCCATCAGTCCCGGAAAGCGGGCGTCCAGATCCTCTCTTCTCAGTGAAATCATATTCTCGCGCCCCTGCGGGCGCTGCCAGATCACGCCGCTGTCGCGCAGCACGCGCCAGTGGTGAGTCATGGTGGACTTCACCACGTCGTCCGGGCGCAGCGCGTTACAGCTCAGTTCGCTGCCGTCGGCCAGCTTTCGGACGATCGCTAATCGCAGCGGATTTCCGAGGGCGAACAGCACATTTTCCAGCAGTATTTGTTCAGGTTCCGGGTGGTTTGGGATCATCGTTTTCCTGCGTCTCGGGTCAGATTGAGCTATATCAACAATAGGTCAACCGTTAAAAAATAGTTCGATAATACTCGTACAATAGGACTATTATAACAAACGAACGCACACGCGACCATCCCGGTCGTCACAAACCAGTCTCAAAGACTTAAGGAAATATCATGCCCCGACCCATTCCACTCGAACGTTATCGCAACATCGGTATCTCCGCGCATATCGATGCCGGCAAAACCACCACTACCGAGCGCATCCTGTTTTACACCGGGATGAGCCACAAGCTGGGTGAAGTACACGATGGCGCGGCAACCACCGACTGGATGGCGCAGGAGCAGGAGCGCGGGATCACCATTACTTCGGCGGCGGTAAGCTGTTTCTGGCCCGGCATGGACAGAGGTTTTGAACCGCACCGCATCAATATTATTGATACCCCCGGGCACGTCGATTTTACCATTGAGGTGGAACGTTCCATGCGGGTACTCGACGGCGCGGTGATGGTGTACGACTCCGTCGGTGGCGTGCAGCCGCAGTCGGAAACCGTCTGGCGTCAGGCGAATAAATACCACGTCCCGCGGCTGGCATTCGTCAACAAAATGGACCGCCCGGGCGCAGATTTCTTCCGTGTGGTGCGGATGATGCAGGAGCGCCTGAAAGCCAATCCGGTGCCGATCGTGATTCCGGTGGGTGCGGAAGAACACTTCACCGGCGTGGTGGATCTCATCAAGATGCGCACCATCCTCTGGGACGATGCCACGCAGGGTATGGCGTTTAGCTACGCGCCGGTGCCGGACGATCTGCTGAGTACCGCTCAGGAGTGGCGAGAAAAAATGGTCTCAGCTGCGGCAGAAGCCAGCGATGCGCTGATGGATAAGTATCTGGAAACGGGCGATCTGGATGAAGCGGAAATCATCCAGGGGCTGCGCGTCCGGACCATCTCCGGCGAAATCCAGCCGATGCTGTGCGGTAGCGCATTCAAGAACAAGGGCGTGCAGCGCATGCTTGACGCGGTGATTGAGCTGATGCCGTCTCCACTGGACGTACCCGCTATTGATGGGGTAGACGAAGACGGGCAGCACGCTGAGCGTCATCCAAGCGATGATGAACCGTTTTCGGCGCTGGCCTTCAAGCTGATGAGCGATCCGTACGTCGGGCAGCTGACCTTTATCCGCGTCTATTCCGGCATACTGCGTAAAGGCGACGCGGTGTACAACCCGGTGAAGGGCAAGAAAGAGCGTATCGGGCGCATTGTGCTGATGCATGCCAACGATCGCCATGAGGTGGACGAGTTGCGTGCAGGGGATATTGCAGCCTGTGTCGGGCTGAAAGACGTCACTACCGGCGACACGCTGACCGACCCGAACGCGGTGATCACCCTTGAGCGGATGGAGTTCCCGGATCCGGTCATTTCGCTTGCGATCGAGCCGAAAACCAAAGCCGATCAGGAGAAAATGGGGATCGCACTACAGCGCCTGGCGGCGGAGGACCCGTCGTTCCGCCTGCACACGGATGAGGAATCCGGCCAGACGATTATCTCCGGGATGGGCGAGCTGCATCTGGAAATCATCGTCGACCGCATGAAACGCGAGTTTGGCGTCGAGGCGAACATTGGTCGTCCTCAGGTCACCTACCGTGAAACCCTGCGCAAAGCGGTGAAGGATATTGAAGGGAAATTTGTCCGACAGTCCGGCGGGAAAGGGCAGTACGGCCATGTGGTCCTGAGCTTCGAGCCGCTAGCGGCCGGGAGTGGTTTTGTGTTTGAAGATGCCACTAAAGGCGGCGTGGTGCCGCGCGAGTACATCCCGTCGGTGGAGAAAGGCTTGCGTGAAGCCATGAACACCGGGGTGCTGGCGGGCTATCCGGTTGTGGATGTGAAAGCGACCCTGACCTTTGGTTCGTACCACGATGTCGACTCCTCGGAGATGGCCTTCCGCATGGCGGCGATCCTCGGTTTTAAAGAGGGTGCGCGGCGGGCGGACCCGGTAATTCTTGAGCCGGTGATGCACGTTGAGGTGGAAACGCCGGAGGAATATGCCGGGAACATTATGGGTGATCTCTCCTCCCGTCGCGGCATGGTACAGGGGATGGCAGAGCAGTATGGCAGCCAGATTATTCGCGCTGACGTCCCGCTGGCCGAGATGTTTGGCTATGCCACCACGCTGCGATCGATGTCGCAGGGGCGCGCAACGTATACGATGGAGTTCCACCATTTTGCGGAGGCTCCGCGAAATGTGGCGGATGAGATTATTGCGAAGCGCGTGAAGTAATAAAAAAGCCCTCTTCTTCAGGAAGAGGGCTTCTCTCTTTTGATGTTGTGCTAGTCCAGCGCCTTCACCATCTTCCCACTCGTCACAAACGTGCCCGCCCCCAGATGATGCAACGTATTCAGCTTATCCTCGTCAAACTGCCAGCGTCCGGCCACAAAAGCGCGCTCATCCGCCGCGGCGGAAACGACCTCCCCAAACAGGGTGTCATATTTTTCTGCCGCAGAAGTGACAGGTAATAACCGACACTCCATCCACGCCAGACATTTATCTTCTATAACCGGCAGGCCAAGCTCAGGACCAAAAATAACCGGGATACCGTAGCAGTTAAATTTATCCTCGTCGCGCCCGCTGACGCTGCCGACCGCGTAGGTCCAGTTCGCTGCCGCCACGCCCGGGATAACGATGCCGAATTTACCGCTGCGCTCGATCAGCTCTCGCGACCAGGCGCTTTTGTCCACCACAATCGCGATGCGCGGCGGTTCAAATTCCACCGGCATGGACCATGCGGCGGCCATAACGTTGCGTCTGTCTATCGTTTCATCCCGACTGGTAATAAGCACGGTGGGCCCGTGATTCAGAAGACGGCTGGCATGGCGTAATTCAACGGGGCGAAAGTGGCTCATAGGATCTCCTCATGTACACGATGAGTATGACGAAAAAGCACTTTTGCGCATATGCATTAGGCAAAATAGTTTATAAACAGGGAATATCCCATACTGGAGCAAATCATGTCCCCATTTCTGAGTGCTTATTTCGCCCGCACGGGCTGGCAGCAGCCCGTACAGGTTGATATCGATACCCTGCGGGGGCTGCATTTACACCACAACTGTGCGATTCCGTTCGAAAATATTGATGTCGTCCTGCCGCGTGAAATCCATCTTGAAGATCAATGTCTGGTCGACAAGCTGGTGACGGCGCGACGCGGGGGGTATTGCTTCGAGCAAAACGGTCTGTTCGAGCGGGTGCTGCGCGAAGTCGGGTTTACCGTGCGCAGCGTGCTGGGGCGGGTCGTGCTGGCAAATCCGTCCCAGATACCGCCGCGCACGCATCGGCTGCTTCTGGTAGAGCTGAACGGCGAACGCTGGATCGCCGATGTGGGATTTGGCGGACAAACGTTGACGGCGCCGATTCGTTTGATCGCCAACGAGGAGCAGGAAACCCCGCACGGCATGTACCGTCTTCTGAGCGAGGGTAACGACTGGGTATTACAGTTCCGCCATCACGAACACTGGCAGTCGATGTACCATTTTGACCTGGGGACGCAATACTTCAACGATTACGTGATGGGAAACTTCTGGTCGGCGCACTGGCCGCAGTCCCATTTTCGTCATCATCTGCTGATGTGTCGCCACCTGCCGGACGGAGGTAAGCTGACGCTGACCAACTTTAACTTTACCCACTGGCAGAACGGTCACGTGGAGGAGCAGATCCATTTGCCGGATGCACAGGCGCTGTATCAGCTGATGCAGGAACGCTTTGGGTTGGGCGTTGACGACCCGAAGCACGGCTTTACACTGGCAGAACTAACGGCGGTGATGGCGGGGTTTGATACGCATCCGCAGGCGGGGAAATAGCCCGGTGGCGGCTGCGCCTTACCGGGCCCGTAGGTCGGGTAAGGCGAAGCCGCCACCCGACAAAATCAACGACGCGATCTCACCACCTGATACCGACGGGTGAAATATTCAAACGGCGCGCTCCACACGTGCACCAGGCGGGTGAACGGGAAGATGAGGAAAATCGTCATCCCCAGTACCAGATGCACCCGGAAGATCGGCGCGACGCCGCTCAGCATCTCCGACGAGCCCCCCCTGAACGTCACGATCCCCTGCGCCCAGCCGACCAGCTTCATCATCTCGCTCCCGTCAGGATACTGAGCGGAGAAAGGAATGGTCGACAGCCCCAGGATACACTGAAGCAGCAGGATACTCATGATGATAATATCCGGCGTGGTCGAGGTCGCGCGCACCCGCTGGTTGAAGAGGCGGCGGATCAGCAGCATCGACCCACCAATCAGCGTCAGTACACCGCAAATGCCTCCCGCAATCATGGCTAACTGCTGTTTAACCGCGACGGGTAAAAACCAGGCATACATCCAGTGCGGGGTTAACATCCCGAACAGGTGCCCGAAGAAAATCCCCAAAATCCCGATATGAAACAGGTTAGAGCCCCAGTTCATACCGCGCTTGCTGAGCATCTGGCTCGACGAGGCGCGCCAGGTGTATTGTCCGTAGTCGTAGCGCAGCCAGCTGCCGAGGAAAAAGACGGTGGCGCAGATATACGGGTAAATATCATAGAAAAATACGTTCAGGTAATGCGTCATTTTGGGCCTCCGGCGCTGACGTCCACGTACTGCGGCGCGACGTCCTGGCTAAAGCGTCGTTGATATTGCTGCATCGGCGAACTGTCGCACGACGTCGCGTTGTCTTCGATAAACTTCACCTGTTCCTCTTCCCACACGGCATCCAGCGCCTGACGGGTATCATCCCGTTTTTCACCGGACACCTGCTTCGCCACGCTGTCGCTGGAAAGCCGCGTACCGGCCATCGTCAGCAAGGCGTCAAACAGCTGGTAATGCGCCACGCCGCGCTGCTTGAGACGCCCACCAATCAGCGCCAGGATCGGCGCGACGTTTTGAAGACCTTCACGCGCCTCGTCGTCGGTGACGAGGCTGAGATATTCCAGATAGAGCGGCAGGTAGTCGGGCAGCTCGCGGCAGTCCAGCTCCAGCCCGGCTTTCTCATACTGGCTCATCAGGTCGACCATTGCCTGACCGCGATCGCGCGACTCGGCGTGAACGTGCTCGAACAGCAGCAGCGACGTCGCGCGGCCCCGTTCAAACACCTCGCACCATTCTGCCTGCTTGTCCAGCAGCGGGGCGCTCAGGTGCTGCTGCGCGAAGGGCAGCAGCATGGGCGCGTCCTGTTCTACCAGGGAAAGCGCTTCTTCGCGGTTTTCCCACAGCAGCTCATCGGGATACTCAATGAGCAGCGCGATGATTTTAAGGATCTGCATTATTCTCCCTCCCCGTGATCGCGCACTTCGGTGATGTTAATCGCGTCGATGCGGCTGCTGTTGAAGAGGTTGAACTTGGTATCGGAGCCGTGGCAGCCGTCGCCAAAGGTGAAGCCGCAGCCATTTTTTTCCGGGAAGGCGTCACGCGCCATTTCGCGGTGGCTGGTCGGGATCACGAAGCGGTCTTCGTAGTTAGCGATAGCCAGGTAGCGATACATTTCCTCAACCTGCGCTTCGGTCAGGCCCACTTCCTCAATGGCGCGGGTATCGGTCACGCCTTCTACGGTCTGGGAGCGTTTGTAATGACGCATCGCCATCATGCGTTTCAGGGCTCGCAGCACCGGGCCGGTATCGCCCGCGCTGAGCATGTTCGCCAGATACTGCACCGGGATGCGCAGGCTCTCGACGGCGGGCAGAACGCCGTCGCTTTGCGGCAGGCCGCCGGCATCCGCGTAGGACTGAATTGGCGACAGCGGCGGCACGTACCAGACCATCGGCAGGGTGCGGTATTCCGGGTGCAGCGGCAGGGCGAGCTTCCAGTCCATCGCCATTTTATAGACCGGTGAACGCTGCGCCGCGTCGATGACGTTCTGCGGGATGCCCTGCTTCAGCGCTTCTTCAATCACCGCCGGGTTGTTCGGATCCAGGAACACGTCGCACTGGCGCTCATACAGGTCGGTCTCATGTTCGGTGCTGGCGGCCTCTTCGATGCGGTCCGCGTCATACAGCAGCACGCCGAGATAGCGGATGCGACCGACGCAGGTTTCCGAACAAACGGTCGGCTGGCCGGACTCGATGCGCGGATAGCAGAAGATGCATTTCTCGGACTTGCCGCTCTTCCAGTTGAAGTAAATTTTCTTGTACGGACAGCCGCTGATGCACAGGCGCCAGCCGCGGCATTTGTCCTGGTCAATCAGCACAATACCGTCCTCTTCGCGCTTGTAAATTGCGCCGCTCGGGCAGGTGGCCACGCAGCTCGGGTTCAGGCAGTGCTCGCACAGGCGCGGCAGATACATCATGAAGGTGTTTTCAAACTGGCCGTACATCTCTTTCTGGATCTTCTGGAAGTTGCGGTCGCGGGCGCGCTTTTCGAACTCGCCGCCCAGCAGCTCCTCCCAGTTTGGCCCCCAGACGATTTTGTCCATCCGCTTGCCGTCAATCAGCGAGCGCGGGCGGGCGGTAGGGAGGTGATCGCCTTCCGGCGCGCGGTGCAGATCCTGATAATCGAAGGTGAACGGTTCGTAGTAATCGTCAATCTGCGGCAGAACGGGGTTGGCAAAAATCTTCGACAGCACACCCATTTTGCCGCCGAGGCGCGGGGTCAGCTTGCCGTGGATCCCGCGTATCCAGCCGCCTTGCCACTCGTCCTGATCTTCCCAGTTTTTCGGATAGCCGATGCCCGGCTTGGTCTCCACGTTGTTAAACCACGCATACTCCATCCCTTCGCGCCCGGTCCAGACGTTCTTGCAGGTGACCGAGCAGGTGTGGCAGCCAATGCATTTGTCGAGATTCAGTACCATGCCAACCTGTGAGCGTATTTTCATTTTTTCGCCTCCTGAACCTGATCCCGACCTTCGCCGTCCAGCCAGTTAATGTTTTTCATTTTGCGGATCATGATGAACTCGTCGCGGTTCGAGCCGACGGTACCGTAATAGTTGAAGCTATAGGCCAGCTGCGCATAGCCGCCGATCATATGGGTCGGTTTTGGGCAGACGCGGGTGACCGAGTTGTGGATCCCGCCGCGCCGTCCGGTCACTTCCGAGCCCGGGATGTTCAGAATGCGCTCCTGGGCGTGGTACATCATGGTCATGCCCGGCGGCACGCGCTGGCTGACCACTGCGCGGGCGGTGAGGGCGCCGTTGGCGTTAAAGGCTTCGATCCAGTCATTGTCCTCAATGCCCAGCTCGCGCGCGTCGGTTTCGCTGATCCAGACGATGGGCCCCCCGCGCGACAGGGTCTGCATCAGCAGGTTTTCGCTGTAGGTGGAGTGGATGCCCCATTTCTGGTGCGGCGTCAGGAAGTTCAGCGCTTTTTCCGGGAAGCCGTTCGGCGGGATCTCGCGCATGTGGGTCACGCTGCGGGTATCAATCGGTGGGCGATAAGCCACCAGGCTCTCTCCGAAGGCGCGCATCCAGGCATGATCCTGATACAACTGCTGGCGACCAGACAGCGTGCGCCACGGGATCAGCTCATGCACGTTGGTATAGCCCGCGTTATACGACACGTGTTCGCTCTCAAGGCCAGACCACGTTGGGCTGGAGATGATTTTGCGCGGCTGCGCCTGAATATCGCGGAAGCGAATTTTCTCGTCTTCCTTGTTCAGCGCCAGATGGGTGTGGTCGCGCCCGGTCAGTTCGCCCAGCGCTTCCCAGGCTTTGACCGCCACCTGACCGTTGGTTTCTGGCGCAAGGGCAAGGATCACCTCGGAGGCGTCAATGGCCGTTTCAATGCGCGGACGGCCTTTCGCCGGACCGTCGAGCTTGACGTAGTTGAGCTTGCCGAGGAAATCGACCTCGTTCTGCGTGTTCCACGAAATGCCTTTCCCGCCGTTGCCGAGCTTGTCCAGCAGCGGCCCAAGAGCCGTAAAGCGCTCATAGGTTTCCGGATAGTTGCGCTCGACGACCGCAATATTCGGTGCGGTTTTGCCGGGGATCAGGTCGCATTCCCCTTTGCGCCAGTCCAGGATATCAAACGGCTGCGACAGCTCCCCCGGAGAGTCATGCTGTAGCGGCTGAAGCACCACGTCGGTTTCGGTGCCAAGGTGGCCGACGCACACCTCCGAGAAAACTTTGGCGATGCCCTTGTAGATCTCCCAGTCGCTGCGTGATTCCCACGCCGGGTCAACGGCGGCGGAAAGCGGGTGAATAAACGGATGCATGTCCGAAGTATTCATATCGTCTTTTTCATACCAGGTGGCGGTAGGCAGGACGATATCGGAGAACAGGCAGGTGCTGGACATGCGGAAATCGAGCGTCACCAGCAGGTCCAGCTTGCCCTCAATGGCGGCGGTCTGCCACTCGACCTCTTCAGGCTTCACGTCGTCCGTTGAGCCTAAATCTTCACCCTGGATCCCGCTCTCGGTGCCGAGCAGGTATTTCAGCATGTACTCGTGGCCTTTACCGGACGAGCCGAGCAGGTTTGAACGCCAGACGAAAAGGTTACGCGGATGGTTCTTGCCGTTGTCCGGCTGTTCGCAGGCGAAGCGGATATCACCGGTTTTTAACGCGTGCACGGTGTAATCCTGCGGCGACATTCCGGCGGCGTCGGCGCGGGCCTTCACGTGCAGCGGGTTGAGGTTGAGCTGCGGTGCGGACGGCAGCCAGCCCATGCGCTCGGCGCGAACGTTGAAGTCGATCAGGTGACCGGTAAACTTCGACGCGTCCGCGAGCGGGGAGAGCAGTTCCTGCGCGGTGAGCTTCTCATAGCGCCACTGGCTGGCGTGGTTGTAGAAGTAAGACGTGCTGTTCATCTGGCGCGGCGGGCGGTTCCAGTCCAGCGCGAAGGCCAGCGGCAGCCAGCCGGTTTGCGGGCGCAGTTTTTCCTGGCCGACATAGTGGGACCAGCCGCCGCCGCTCTGCCCGACGCAGCCGCAGAAGACCAGCATATTGATCATCCCGCGGTAGTTCATGTCCATGTGATACCAGTGGTTCACACCGGCACCGAGGATGATCATCGAGCGGCCATGGGTTTTGTGCGCCGTGTCGGCAAACTCGCGGGCAATTTTTTCGATCAGGTAGGCGGGTACGCCGGTAATTTGCTCGCCCCAGGCCGGGGTATAGGCCTTAATCTCGGCGTAATTTAACGCGGCGTTGCTGTCGTCCAGGCCGCGATCGAGGCCGTAGTTTGCGAGCACCAGATCGTACACGCTCACCACGCGTCTCTGGCTACCGTCGGCCAGCGTCAGGGTTTTACTCGGCACGCGGCGCGTCAGCACCGGCTCCTGCTTCACGCTGCGGAAGTGCGGGTTCTCGTTGCCGCCAAAGTACGGGAAGGCAACGTCCGCCACGCTGTCGTGGGTCATGAGCAGGGAAAGCGTCAGCTCGGTTTCCTGGCCTGCGGCGAGCGACTCCAGGTTCCATTTGCCTTTTTCGCCCCAGCGGAAGCCGATGGAGCCGTTTGGCACCACCAGATCCCCGGCCACGTTAAAGGCGATGGTTTTCCACTCCGGATTGTTGGCTTCCCCCAGCCCGTCGGCCAGATCGGACGCGCGCAGCATCCGGCCCGGCACCAGGCGGCCGTCTGCCTGCTCGTCGAGCAGCACCAGCATCGGCATGTCGGTGTAGCGTCGGCAGTAGTTGAGGAAGTAGTCGCTCGGGTTATCGAGGTGGAACTCTTTGAGGATCACGTGGCCCATCGCCATGGCGAGGGCGCTGTCGGTGCCCTGTTTGGGCGCCAGCCACTGGTCGCTCAGCTTGGCGACCTCCGAGAAGTCCGGCGTAATCGCAACGGTTTTGGTGCCCTTGTAGCGCACCTCGGTAAAGAAGTGGGCGTCGGGAGTACGCGTCTGCGGCACGTTCGAGCCCCAGGCGATGATATAGCTGGAGTTGTACCAGTCTGCGGATTCCGGTACGTCCGTCTGTTCGCCCCACGTCATCGGCGACGCGGGCGGCAAATCGCAGTACCAGTCGTAGAAGCTTAGGCAGGTGCCGCCGAGCAGGGAGAGGTAGCGCGTACCGGCGGCGTAAGAGACCATCGACATCGCAGGAATAGGGGAGAAACCGGCCACGCGGTCCGGGCCGTAATGTTTGATGGTCCAGACGTTAGCGGCGGCAATCAGCTGGTTCAGCTCTTTCCAGTTTGAGCGGATAAACCCGCCTTTACCGCGCACCTTCCTGTAGCTCTGCGCCTTTTGCGGATCGTTCTGGATGGCGTCCCAGGCCAGCACCGGATCGCTGTGCTGCGCCAGCGCCTCGCGCCAGAGTTCGATCAGCCTGCGGCGCACCAGCGGGTACTTAAGACGGTTGGCACTGTAGAGATACCAGGAGTAGCTTGCGCCACGCGGGCAGCCGCGCGGCTCGTGGTTAGGCAGGTCAGGGCGGGTGCGCGGGTAGTCGGTCTGCTGGGTTTCCCAGGTGACCAGGCCGTTTTTAACGTAAATCTTCCAGCTACAGGAGCCGGTGCAGTTCACGCCGTGGGTGGAACGCACAATTTTGTCGAACTGCCAGCGCTGACGGTAGCTGTCCTCCCAGTCGCGGTTGGTGTGATACACCTGCCCGTGCCCCTCGGCGAAACTGTCGCCTTTTGTTTTGAAGTAACGGAAGCGGTCCAACAGTTTGCTCATGACATTTCTCCTGCTTCGATAGCATTGCCGGAGGGCGATGCATCACGCTCCGGCGAAAATGTAGTTATTATTTTTTTGAGGATTTGCGGCCGTACACCAGCCAGGTGACGAACACGCAGACGATGTAAAACACGAGGAAAACTTTCATGGCCCCAACCGGCGAACCGGTCATGGCCAGCGATGTGCCGAACGCTTTAGGGATAAAGAATCCACCCACCGCGCCGATGGCGGAGATAAAGCCCAGCGCGGCGGCGGTTTCCGTCACCGCTTCGTGCTGCGCCTGCTCGTCGGTGCCGCCTTGCTTTTTCACGCGGTCGAGGGTGATTTGGCGGAAGATGATCGCAATCATCTGGAAGGTCGATCCGCTGCCGAGACCCGCGGTGAGGAACAGCCCCATAAACACCAGGTAGAACGCCATAAAGCTGCCGGAGCCGGAGCCGGGAAGCGTCAGGAAAATCAGGGCGCTGAAGACGGCCATAAAGACGAAGTTAATCAGCGTAACCCGCACGCCGCCCAGCCGGTCGGAGATCATTCCGCCCGCCGAACGCGCCAGTGCGCCAATCAGCGGGCCGAAGAAGGCGAGATGCAGGATGTTAACGTCCGGGAACTGGGTTTTCGACAGCATGGCAAAGCCCGCCGAGAAGCCGATAAACGAGCCGAAGGTGGCGAGATACAGCAGGCTCAGCAGCCACAGGTGAAAGCGTTTTAGCACCGGCAACTGGCTGGCAATGGACGCTTTCGAGCTGGCGATATCGTTCATGCCAAAGAACGCGGCAATCGTGGCCAGAATGAGCAGCGGCACCCAGATCCAGGCGGCATTCGCCAGCCACATCGTTGAGCCGTCTTCCTGCGGCACGCCGTGCACGCCGAGGAAGGTGAACATTGGCAGGAAAATCACCAGCGGCGCGACCAGCTGCATGACGCTGACGCCCAGGTTACCCAGCCCGCCATTAATACCCAGCGCGCTGCCCTGTTTGGCTTTCGGGAAGAAGAAGCTGATATTGCCCATGCTGGAGGCAAAGTTAGCCCCGGCAAAGCCGCACAGCAGCGCGATGATGATAAACACCCAGTATGGCGTGGCGGTATTCTGAATGGCGAACCCAAGCCAGACGCAGGGAACCACCAGAATGACGGTGCTTAGCACGGTCCAGTAACGCCCGCCAAATATCGGGACCATAAAAGAGTAGGGGACACGCAATATCGCGCCGGACAGGGAAGGTAATGCCGTTAGCATAAAAAGCTGGTCGGTGCTGAAATTAAATCCGACTTTATTAAGATTAACCGCAACGGCGCTAAATAACATCCATACGCAAAACGCCAGCAGTAAACAAGCAACGGAAATCCATAGGTTTCTTCGTGCGATATGTTTCCCTTTATTTTCCCAAAATTGCGCGTTTTCCGGTTTCCAGTTACTCAATAGATGCTGATTACTTTTCTCACTTTGTTGTGACATATCGCCCTCTTGCTCAACCAGATTAAGAGAAAAAAACAATTGAAAACAGTTAGATACTTGTTGGTAGTATGTAGATGTTATTGGATGTTTTGGGATACATCTGAAAGGATAGATAAAAAAAGCGAATCCCTGAGTTTAGAAAGGGAATCAGGGTTCGCTTTATGTGTTACGAAATGTAACTTTTTACGGAGATTAATACTCCGATGGGAGTATTAAAACAATTCGAGGGAGATAAGTTTGTCCAGATGCTTATTAAATGCCGCATCGTCCATTTCCGGCATATTTAAAACGTAAATACCGTCGAGACCGCAGACCAGCCCGATTAAGCGCCAGGCAATATTTTCTGGCCGGTCGGTGAGGGTAAAGGCGTTAGCCTCCGCCCCGGCACGAATTATCGCCACCGTCTCCTGGTGCCACATTTCCATGGTCAGAACATACGCACCTTTTATGTCGTTATCCCGACTTGCCAGGATCTGGGCTTCGCGCCACAGGCGAATGTAGGGCTCAAACCCGCCGTCATCGCTGCCGAGCATGGCGTGCAAGCGTTCGCGCCAGCCGGCATTTTCACCCACGACCTCCGCATCCAGCAGATCGCGGATCAGCCGTACAAACGCCAGCGCTTTGAGTTCCCCCGCCGAAGCAAAATGATGATGAACCTGTCCGGTCGCGATGCCCGCTTCGGTAGCGATGCGGCGGACGGTCATCGCCGATAGCCCTTCAGACAGGGCCACGCGCATCGCAGCGTGTAATATTTCTTCCCGACGCTCGTCCTTGCTCAGATAACGCATATTTCCTCACTCTCAATGGCAACGCAACGAGTGTAACAAAGAGCTGGACAAGTGTTCAACTTTACGTAGGATCGCATTCTGGACATGTGTCCAGTTTTTAACTGAAAAGGAAATTTATGTTTCGTCAGTGGTTAGCGTTAGTGATTATCGTGCTGGTGTATATCCCGGTGGCGATTGACGCGACGGTGCTGCACGTGGCCGCACCGACATTGAGCATGACACTGGGTGCCAGCGGCAACGAATTGCTGTGGATTATTGATATCTACTCGCTGGTGATGGCGGGAATGGTGCTGCCCATGGGCGCGCTGGGGGATCGCATTGGCTTCAAGCGCCTGCTGATGATTGGCAGTACGCTGTTTGGCCTGTCGTCGCTGGCGGCGGCCTTCGCACCTACGGCGGGCTGGCTGATTGCCGCCCGCGCATCGCTGGCGATTGGCGCGGCGATGATCATCCCGGCCACGCTTGCGGGCATCCGCACGCTGTTTGTCGACGCGCGGCATCGTAATATCGCGCTTGGCGTCTGGGCGGCGGTGGGTTCGGGCGGGGCGGCATTTGGCCCGCTGATTGGCGGCATGCTGTTGGAACACTTTTACTGGGGATCGGTGTTCCTGATTAACGTGCCCATTGTCATGATTGTGGTGTCGCTCGCAGCGCGCTTTGTGCCTGCTCAGCAGGGACGGCCAGAGCAGCCGCTGAATATCAGCCATGCGATCATGCTGATTGTGGCGATCCTGCTGTTGGTTTACAGCGCTAAAACGGCCCTGAAAGGGGTACTGTCCCCGTGGATCGTGGCCAGCACCTTACTGACCGGGGCGGCTATGCTGTTTGTCTTCGTCCGTATCCAGCTGCGCGCGAGCGTGCCGATGATCGACATGCGCCTGTTTTGCCACCGCATCATTTTAAGCGGCGTGGTGATGGCGATGACCGCCATGATTGCGCTGGTGGGCTTTGAGCTGCTGATGGCGCAGGAGTTGCAGTTCGTGCATGGTTTTACGCCGTTTGAAGCAGGGATGTTTATGCTGCCGGTGATGGTGGCTAGCGGCTTCAGCGGGCCGATTGCCGGCGTGCTGGTGGGACGTCTGGGGCTGCGCATTGTCGCGGCCGGAGGCATGGGGCTAAGTGCGGTCAGTTTTATCGGCCTGTCGACGCTCGATTTCAGTACGCAACAGTGGCAGGCGTGGAGCCTGATGGTGCTGCTGGGCTTTAGCGCCGCCAGCGCGCTGCTCGCCTCCACGTCGGCGATCATGGCCGCCGCGCCGAAAGAGAAAGCCGCCGCCGCAGGTGCGATCGAAACCATGTCCTATGAGCTGGGGGCAGGTCTGGGGATCGCCATTTTCGGTCTGCTGTTAACCCGCAGCTTCTCGGCGTCCATTGAGCTACCGCAGACGCTGGACGCGTCGCTTGTAGATAAGGCATCGTCATCCATTGGCGAAGCGGTCAAGGTGGCGCAGGATTTGACGCCAGCCCTCGCTGACTCGGTGATTGACGCAGCCAAAACGGCGTTTATCACGTCACACAGCGTCGCGTTAGGCAGTGCGGGAGGCATGCTGCTGATCCTGGCGGTCGGGATCTGGTTTAGTCTGGCGAAGGCAGGAGAGCAGGCATAAAAAAAGCCAGCCGCAGAGGCTGGCTTTTCATAACGAACCTGTCTTAGAACTGGTAGGTCAGACCAACGGCAACGATGTTGTCGGTTGCCACTTTGGCATCTTTGGTGAACTGGCTGTCATCAACCAGGTTGATTTTGTAATCAACGTAGGTGGACATGTTCTTGTTGAAGTAGTAGCTCGCGCCAACATCAATGTATTCCACCAGGTCCTGGTCGCCGTAAGAGCCGATGTCTTTACCTTTGGATTTCAGGTAAGCGATGGACGGACGCAGGCCGAAGTCGAACTGGTACTGTGCAACAACTTCAAAGTTCTGCGCTTTGTTTGCAACGTGGCCGTCACCGAACGCGGTCATGTTGCGGGTTTCAGAGTAGGTGGTTGCCAGGTAGATGTTGTTCGCATCGTACTTCAGGCCCGCTGCCCATACTTCTGCGTTATCGCCGCCTGCGTTCAGGTTGCTTGCTGCACGAACCTGACGGTCAGTACGGTCAGATTTCGCGTAAGTTGCGCCCACGCCGAAGCCGTCGAATTCATAGGTAGAAGACAGACCCCAGCCGTCACCGTTTGATTCGGTGATATTAGTACGGTCGTTTTTACCCTGGTACTGAGCGGCAACGTTCAGGCCGTCAACCAGACCGAAGAAGTCGGTGTTACGGTAGGTTGCAACGCCGGTGGTACGGCCGGTCATGAAGCCGTCCGTCTGTGTCCAGGTATCGCCACCGAATTCTGGCAGAACGTCAGTCCACGCGCCCACGTCGTAAGCAACACCGTAGTTACGACCGTAGTCGAAAGAACCGAATTCATCGAACTTCAGACCCGCGTAGGCCAGACGGGTTTTGTTGCCGTCGGAACCCTGAGCTTCAGAGCGGTTGCCCTTGAACTCATATTCCCACTGGCCGTAACCGGTCAGACGATCGTTGATCTGCGTTTCACCTTTGAAACCCAGACGAACATACGTTTTGTCGCCGTCGCTACCTGCATCATCAGAAAAATAGTGCAGACCTGTAACTTTACCGTACAGATCCAGCTTGTTACCGTCTTTGTTAAAAACTTCAGCCGCGTTAACAACGCCTGCTGCCAACATGGAAGTGACTGCCACTGCAACTAATTTAAGTTTCATCTTAATTGACCTTTATAATTTTAATTAGGTATTTCCTAAACCATATGAGCGATTTTTAAACGAGGCTTATCGTCAATGGCAGACTATTTTTAAAATTCCGTAGACTGCTTTCAATAATAAGTTTCAAAATATTAAAGAAAATTTCAATTAGTGTGATCGCGATCTGAAAAATTGCCGTAAACGTGGATAATTAGATTAATATTTATACATAAAACGTTTATTAACTCGCCATGATAATTTGGCGGCTTATAATTTAATAGCGGACGCTTTATTTTCTAATTCAGAGCGATAGAATGACGTTACTTAAGTGGAATTATTTTTAATTGCTGTTAAAACAGCATGTTGGGGGCGTTGTTTTAAACAGGGAAGTTGTCCTTAATAGACACACTCAGAAATAAACTATTGCAGTTTGTGCTATATAGGGTGGGAATATTTCGCTGTAATTAATTACGGGCGTTGTCAGTTTTTGTCAATTTAACGCCGCAGTCAAAGCGCATAAGGGCAATATAAGCGGAATACGTCACCCTCTCTAATGTTATAAATAATATTCTCAAGTGTGATCACATTTTAAATTTATGTTAATTAATAGCCGGGCGTGGCGACCCCGGCCAGAAATAAAATGCTTATTTACGGGTGGCATACCAGCACAGTAATGACCCGGCGCAAACCATTAATGCTCCTTGCCAGAATGAGAATGAAAGCGGCGAGCTCAGCACAATAGCCGCCAGTGCGGCAGAAAGTACCGGGGTGAAGTAGGAGACGGCTGCAAGCACCGTCACGTTACCGTGGAGGATCCCAATATTCCAGGCGGCATAGCCGAAGCCAAGAGCAACGCCGCACATAAGCAGCTTCACCACTACCGGCACGCTGAACACCATATCGGGCTGGTCGCTTAGGGCATATTTCACCCACAGGCTTAAGGCGGTCAGCAGGACGAATAGGGTAATGCCGTTTTGCCCTCTGGCATACCTGCTGGTGACGGTGCAGTAGGCGGCCCAGATAAAGGCGCCGGCAAATGCCAGCCCGTAGCTCAGCGGGCTGGAAATGATGTTTTGCATGATGTCGTGAACGTGCAGCCCGTTTTCGCCGCCTAAGACCCAGCCCACGCCCAGCAGAGAGATCGCTAAGCCTGGGATCACCCACAGGGTGGATTTTTGCCCGTTGAACAAAATGGCGAACACAATCGTCAGGCTTGGCCAGAGATAGTTGACCATGCCCACCTCAATTGCCTGCGAGCGTGTCGCGGCAAAGCCAAGCGACAGGGCAAGGCACATTTCATAGCTGACAAACAGGACGCTGCCCGCAATGAGATAGCCTTTCGAAAACCGTTTAATATCCGGGAAACCTACTGTCGCCAGACACAATAACCCGCTGACGGTGTAGATCATCGCTGCGCCCCCCACCGGGCCCAGTCCCTCACTGACGCTGCGGATGAGACCCACCATGGTGCTCCACAGCAGTATGGCCGCCAGACCAATCAGCGTTGCTTTTTTTCTGTCCATTACCCTGCCAGTCTTATAAAAATCAAAGGGTAAACTTATAGCATCTAACCCATTCACCAGGCGAATTTTCTGTTTCGCGGTTAACCCGAAAGGAGTAATAAATCATACCGGCGATGACTATTAAGGGGGCGAAGTTCGGCGACCTTGATTTGACGCAAAAAAAACAGGGGCTTTGCTGTTAGTTTGCGGCGCGAAGTCTTTTCAGATAACGAGGACAGCAATGGACGTCAGCCGCAGACAATTTTTTAAAATCTGCGCGGGCGGTATGGCCGGAACAACAGCCGCAATGCTGGGATTCGCTCCCAAAATGGCGCTGGCTCAGGCACGCAACTATAAACTGCTGCGTGCGAAAGAGATCCGTAACACCTGCACATACTGCTCCGTGGGTTGTGGGCTATTAATGTATAGCCTGGGTGATGGCGCGAAGAACGCCAAAGAAGCGATTTATCATATTGAAGGGGACCCGGATCATCCGGTGAGCCGCGGGGCACTTTGCCCGAAAGGGGCGGGACTGCTGGACTACGTTCACAGTGAAAACCGCCTGCGCTATCCGGAATACCGTGCACCGGGTTCCGACAAATGGCAGCGCATCTCCTGGGACGAGGCCTTCTCCCGTATTGCAAAACTGATGAAAGCGGACCGCGACGCCAACTTTATTGAAAAGAACGAGCAGGGCGTCACGGTTAACCGCTGGACCTCCACCGGGATGCTGTGCGCGTCTGCGGCAAGTAATGAAACCGGCATGCTGACGCAGAAGTTTGTGCGCTCCCTTGGCATGCTGGCGGTAGATAACCAGGCGCGCGTCTGACACGGACCAACGGTAGCAAGTCTTGCTCCAACATTTGGTCGCGGTGCGATGACCAACCACTGGGTTGATATCAAAAACGCTAACGTCGTGGTGGTGATGGGCGGTAACGCCGCTGAAGCCCATCCGGTGGGTTTCCGCTGGGCGATGGAAGCGAAAAATAACAACGATGCGACGCTCATCGTCGTCGATCCGCGCTTTACGCGTACGGCATCGGTGGCGGATATCTATGCGCCGATCCGCTCCGGTACGGACATTACGTTCCTTTCCGGCGTGCTGCTGTACCTGATTGAAAACAACAAAATCAACGCGGAATACGTTAAGCACTACACCAACGCCAGCCTGCTGGTGCGTGAAGATTTCGCCTTTGAAGATGGCCTGTTCAGCGGCTATGACGCGGAAAAACGTCAGTACGATAAATCGTCCTGGAACTACCAGTTCGACGAAAACGGCTACGCGAAACGCGACGACACCCTGACCGATCCGCGCTGCGTGTGGAATTTGCTGAAGCAGCACGTTTCCCGCTACACGCCGGACGTTGTTGAAAACATCTGCGGAACGCCAAAAGCCGATTTCCTGAAGGTGTGTGAAGTGCTGGCTTCCACCAGCGCCGCCGACAGGACCACCACGTTCCTGTATGCGCTGGGCTGGACACAGCACACCGTCGGGGCGCAGAACATCCGCACCATGGCGATGATCCAGCTGCTGCTCGGCAACATGGGCATGGCCGGCGGCGGGGTGAACGCGCTGCGCGGACACTCCAACATTCAGGGCTTAACCGACCTCGGCCTGCTGTCGACCAGCCTGCCGGGCTACCTGACGCTGCCGTCCGAGAAGCAGAGCGACTGGCAAAGCTGGCTTGACGCCAACACGCCGAAAGCGACGCGTCCGGATCAGGTGAACTACTGGAGCAACTATCCGAAGTTTGCCGTTAGCCTGATGAAATCGTTCTACGGCGACGCGGCGCAGAAGGAAAACGACTGGGGCTTTGAGTGGTTGCCGAAATGGGACCAGGCGTATGACGTCATCAAGTATTTCAACATGATGGATAAGGGCGACGTCACGGGTTATATCTGCCAGGGCTTTAACCCGGTTGCGTCATTCCCGGATAAAAACAAAGTCGTTCGCAGCCTGAGCAAGCTGAAGTACATGGTGGTTATCGATCCGCTGGTCACCGAAACGTCTACCTTCTGGCAGAACCACGGTGAATCGAACGATGTCGATCCGGCAGCGATCCAGACCGAGGTCTTCCGCCTGCCATCTACCTGCTTTGCGGAAGAAGATGGTTCTATTGCCAACTCTGGCCGCTGGCTTCAGTGGCACTGGAAAGGGCAGGATGCGCCGGGCGAAGCGCGTAATGACGGCGAAATTCTGGCCGGCATATACCATCGTCTGCGCGAAATGTACCGCACCGAAGGCGGCAAAGGCGCCGAGCCGCTGCTGAAGATGAGCTGGAACTACAAGCAGCCGGATCGTCCCGAATCCGAAGAGGTGGCCAAAGAGAACAACGGCGTGGCGCTGGCGGATCTCTACGACGCCAACGGCAACCTGGTGGCGAAGAAAGGCCAGCTGCTGAACAGCTTTGCGCTGCTGCGTGACGACGGGACCACCGCCTCGTCCTGCTGGATCTACACCGGCAGCTGGACGGAGCAGGGTAACCAGATGGCTAACCGCGATAACGCCGACCCGTCAGGCCTGGGCAATACCCTGGGCTGGGCATGGGCGTGGCCGCTGAACCGTCGCGTATTGTACAACCGTGCGTCCGCAGACGTGAACGGCAAGCCGTGGGATCCGAAACGCATGCTGATCGAGTGGAACGGCACGAAGTGGACGGGGAATGATATCCCGGACTTCAATACCGCCGCGCCGGGAAGCAACACCGGGCCGTTTATCATGCAGCCGGAAGGGCTGGGACGTCTGTTTGCTATCGACAAGCTGGCGGAAGGGCCGTTCCCGGAACACTACGAGCCAATGGAAACGCCGCTCGGCACTAACCCGCTGCACCCGAACGTGGTCTCCAGCCCGGTGGTGCGCATCTATGAAGACGACGTGCTGCGTTTAGGTAAAAAGGACAAGTTCCCGTATGTCGGAACGACCTACCGCCTGACCGAGCATTTCCACACCTGGACCAAGCACGCGCGGCTTAACGCTATCGCGCAGCCGGAACAGTTTGTGGAGATCAGCGAAACGCTGGCGAAAGCGAAGGGCATTGCCAACGGCGATCGCGTGAAGGTGAGCAGCAAGCGTGGCTTTATTCGCGCGGTGGCGGTGGTGACCCGTCGTTTGCAGTCGCTGAACGTGCACGGCCAGCAGGTCGAGACGGTGGGTATTCCGCTGCACTGGGGCTTTGAAGGGGTGGCGCAGAAAGGCTATATCGCCAACACCCTGACGCCAAACGTCGGCGATTCCAACTCGCAAACGCCGGAGTACAAAGCGTTTCTGGTCAACATCGAGAAAGCGTAAGGAGCGATTAAATGGCGATGGAAACACAAGACATTATTAAACGCTCCGCGACCAACCCGATAACCCCCGCGCCTCGTGCGCGGGACTACAAGGCAGAAGTCGCCAAGCTGATTGATGTCTCCTCCTGCGTGGGCTGTAAAGCCTGCCAGGTGGCCTGCTCGGAGTGGAACGATATCCGCGACGAGGTAGGGCACTGCGTCGGGGTTTACGATAACCCGGCTGACCTGAGCGCCAAGTCCTGGACGGTGATGCGCTTTAGCGAAACCGACCAGAACGGCAAGCTGGAGTGGCTGATCCGCAAAGACGGCTGTATGCACTGTGAAGATCCGGGCTGCCTGAAGGCGTGCCCGTCTGCTGGCGCCATTATTCAGTACGCCAACGGCATCGTCGACTTCCAGCAGGACAACTGCATTGGCTGCGGCTACTGCATCGCGGGCTGTCCGTTTAATATCCCGCGTCTCAATAAAGAGGATAACCGGGTATACAAATGCACGCTGTGCGTCGATCGCGTCAGCGTCGGCCAGGAGCCTGCGTGCGTGAAGACCTGTCCGACCGGGGCGATCCACTTCGGCACCAAAAAAGAGATGCTGGAAGTGGCGCAGCAGCGGGTAGATAAGCTCAAAGCGCGCGGCTATGACAAGGCAGGGATTTATAACCCGCAGGGCGTGGGCGGTACGCACGTCATGTATGTTCTGCACCACAATGACCAGCCGGAGCTGTATCACAATCTGCCGAAAGATCCGGCGATCGATACCTCAATCAACCTCTGGAAAGGGGCGCTTAAACCGCTCTCTGCGGCGGGCTTTATCGCCACCTTTGCCGGGCTGATTTATCACTACATCGGTATCGGGCCGAATAAAGAGGTGGATGACGACGAGGAGGAGCATCATGAGTAAGTCGAAAATGATAGTGCGCACAAAATTTGTCGATCGCGCCTGTCACTGGACGGTGGTGATCTGCTTCTTCCTGGTGGCGGTATCCGGCATATCGTTCTTTTTCCCGACGCTACAGTGGCTTACGGAAACCTTCGGGACGCCGCAGATGGGGCGCATTCTGCATCCGTTCTTCGGCGTGCTGATTTTCGTGGTGCTGATGTTTATGTTCGTGCGTTTCGTTCATCACAACATCCCTGACAAGCAGGATATTCCCTGGATTAAAGGGATTGTAGAGGTGCTGAAAGGCAACGAGCATAAGGTCGCGAAGGTAGGCAAATACAACGCCGGGCAAAAGATGATGTTCTGGACCATTATGAGCATGATTTTTGTGCTGCTGGTGACCGGAGTGATCATCTGGCGACCGTATTTTGCGCACTATTTCCCGATTCAGGTGGTGCGCTATGCACTGCTGATCCACGCGACGTCAGCCATTATTTTGATCCATGCCATCCTAATCCATATGTATATGGCATTCTGGGTAAAAGGTTCAATTAAAGGCATGATTGAAGGGAAGGTGAGCCGCCGCTGGGCGCAGAAGCACCACCCGCGCTGGTACCGGGACGTTGAGCGTCTTGAAGCGCAAAAAGAGAGTTCAGAAGGGATGAAGTAAATGCCCAGCGCCGTCGGCTTTGCCCGGCGGCGCTGCGCTTGCGCGGGCCTACTTCTCAATATCAAAACCGCTCTGCAATATACCGGAAGGGATATTTTGTTGGCTTCACTTTGCCGATTTTTCGTTTCGGTAAATCCACCTTGTCGACGTGAACATCTTTATAAGGGATCTGCGAAAGCAGATGCGAAATAATATTCAGCCGCACCCTTTTTTTGTCTTCTGAACGCGCCACAAACCACGGCGCCCAGGCGGTGTCGGTCGCTTTAAACATGGCGTCGCGTGCGAGGGTATATTCATCCCATAAGTTGAAAGATTTAATGTCCATTGGAGACAACTTCCAGATCTTGCGACCGTCGTTAATGCGGTCGCGCAGGCGGCGCTCCTGCTCTTTTGGCGTGACCTCTAGCCAGTATTTCAGCAAAATGATCCCGGCATCGACCATCGCTTTTTCCATCACCGGTGTTCCATCAAGAAATTTTTCGACCTGCTCTTCGGTACAGAAACCCATTACCTTTTCCACGCCTGCGCGGTTGTACCAGCTGCGGTCGAAAATCACGATTTCACCGGCAGAGGGCAGATGGGATACGTAACGCTGAAAATAGAGCTGACTTTTTTCTTTATCGGTAGGGGCCGGTAGCGCGACGACGCGGAAAACCCGAGGGCTGACGCGCTCGGTGATGGCTTTGATGGTGCCGCCTTTACCGGCGCCGTCCCGTCCTTCAAAAACAATACAGACCTTTAACCCTTTGGCGACCACCCATAGCTGGAGCTTAACCAGTTCAACATGGAGGCGGCGAAGTTCTTGCTCATACGCTTTGGTTTTGAGTGGCGCATTTTTAGCGACATCATCAACAATACGGGTTTTCTTCTTACTGACCATGGTGGGTCTCCCTTTGTGTGCGGTCGCGGAATCGAGGCCGTACTAAGAGTGTAATCGACCTGAATGAATGGATTAATGTGTCAGAAAGCTGATTTGAACTGGTTCACCATACAAGTTTATTCAATAATGCTCGCTGCATATTTTTCAACAGTGGTTGCGGTATGAAAAAAACAATTTTTTCGTTAGCACTGGCTACCTTTGGCCTGGGGATGGCTGAATTTGGCATCATGGGCGTGCTGACAGAACTGGCTCATGACACGGGCATTTCGATTCCCTCCGCCGGGAATATGATTTCCTTTTATGCTTTTGGCGTGGTGATCGGCGCGCCGATTGTGGCGCTGTTCTCCAGCAAATTCTCGCTGAAAACCACGCTGCTGTTTCTGGTGGCGATGTGCGTCGTTGGTAATGCGCTTTTTACTTTCTCTGACTCGTACGTAGGGCTGGCAGCGGGGCGGTTGATCTCTGGTTTCCCGCATGGCGCGATTTTCGGTGTGGGGGCGATAATTCTGTCAAAAATTGCACCGCCGGGAAAAGTAACGGTCGCTGTCGCCGGGATGATAGCCGGGATGACCGTTGCCAATTTGCTTGGCGTCCCGCTCGGGACGTGGCTGGGACATGAATTTAACTGGCGTTACACCTTCTTTTTAATTGCGGTGTTTGACGCCCTGGTGATCCTGTCTGTCCTGCTCTGGGTTCCCTCTCTCTATGACAATTCCACCACCCGCCTGGCAGAGCAATTCCACTTTCTGAAGAAGCCTGAACCCTGGCTGATATTTGCCGCAACGATGTTTGGTAACGCCGGGGTGTTTGCCTGGTTTAGCTTCGTGAAGCCGTTTATGGTCAACGTGTCAGGCTTCTCCGAGGGCGTCATGACCGCGATCATGATGCTGATGGGGCTGGGTATGGTGCTGGGCAATCTGCTCAGCGGGAAGCTATCGGCGCGCTTTAGTCCATTGCGTATTGCCGCCACTACCGACCTGGTGATTGTGGCTTCGCTGCTATTACTGTTTGCGTTTGGCGAACTGAAAACGGCCTCCCTGGTGATGGGATTTGTCTGCTGCGCCGGGCTGTTTGCGCTCTCTGCGCCGCTGCAAATTCTGCTGCTGCAAAATGCGAAGGGAGGCGAGATGCTGGGGGCCGCAGGCGGGCAAATGGCGTTCAATCTCGGCAGCGCGATTGGCGCCTGTTTTGGTGGAATGATGATTACCCTTGGCTTTAGCTGGAGTTATGTCACGCTCCCGGCAGCGATCTTATCCTTCTCCGCGATGACCTCACTGCTGCTGTATGGCCACCGGTGCGCTAAAAAGCGTCAGGCCAACGCGGGGGCATTGGCCTGATTTCACACGTTGCCCGCAGGTCGCGGCACGTAAGCGTGAACTACACAAATTTCGCCAGCGGGTCAGCGGCGGCAAATGCGACCGCTCTGTCTGCTGCTGGCGGGTAAATCAGTTCGTTGGTGATGGCCACTTTGATTTTCTTGCCCTCATTGCGCACGGATTTAACACGCTGTTCCCACCCCTCGGTATACACCGCGCCCCAGCCACCCAGATCCAGACAGGTAACGTAATTCACCTGACGGTAAGGGTACGGCGCCAAATTTAACAAGCTGGCGGCGGCGTTATGTCCGGCGAATTTTCCCAGCTGGATCGCGTGCTGGCAGGTCATGAGCGCCGTGTTGCCCACGTCATCCGTTTTAGCATGCGCCATATCACCCGTCGCGTAAACCTCCGGATGCGCAGGCACCTGCAACGTGTCGGTGACTTTCAGACGACCCTGCGAGTCTCGTTCCCCGGTAACGTGCTGGCTGAGGGGGTTCGCTTCGACACCTGCCGTCCATACCACGGTAGCGCTGGCAATGCGCTCTCCGTTTTTGAGCGTCACGCCGCAGGCATCAATGGCTTCAATTTCACTGTTTAAACGCCATTCAACCCCCAGCGCGTTGCTGGCTTCTTCAATTGTGTTACGCAGCGCCTCGCTGTAACGTCCGCCAAGGGTTGCACCTCTTTCAACTACGATTACTTTGGTCTTCGTATTAGTACCGAAACGAGTGCGGAGTCGGGCTGGGAGTTCCGTTGCCAGCTCAATGCCGGTAAAACCGCCGCCGCACACTACCACGGTATTACGCTCCGGGGAGGAAGGGCGTATAGCCAGGGCGTCCAGGTGTTGCTCGAGCAGCCTGGCGGATTCAAGCTGGTCGATATCAAAGGCGTATTCCGCCAGGCCGGCAATAGGGGGACGCTTAGTCTGGCTACCGGTTGCGAGGATTAGGCGTTCGTAGGTGACTACAGCTGTGGCGCCGTTTGAATCGCGATAAAAAACGGTTTTTGACGTTGTATCAATGCGTTGTGCTTCACCCGAAATAAACGCAATATCCAGCTCAGCAAACAGATCGGTCAGCGGCGCGACCATCGTTGACACATTTTCCTCATAAAAGCGGGGGCGAACGCGCAGTTCCGGGACGGGGGCCAGCACGGCAATGTTAAGGCTGTTGTTACCCGCCAGAGCAGAAAGACGCGCGGCGCTGACCGCAGCCCACATGCCGGAAAACCCACTACCCACAATTAAAATCTGCTTTTTCATACTCGATCCTTTTGATCGTCAGGCCGTATGTCTGACATAACTGCCACTATACTTGTCGGAGTTAACTGCGACAACTTTTTTCTGAGTTAAAAATCGTTATAATGCAGCGAACGATAACCCGGAGTAAGCCATGGCGTTTTACAGTTCTGGTGTGGAATACGGCATTCACAGCCTGATGTGTATGGTGGATGCAAAAGGTAATGAGCGTGAGATGAGCGTCCGGGAGATGGCGGCCTTGCAGGGCGTGCCGTACGACTATCTTGGAAAGATCTTCACCCGATTGTCCCGTGCGGGGCTGGTTATCAGCACCGAAGGCAAAGGGGGCGGGTTCCGGCTGGCGCGTCCGGCTGAGTTGATTACCGTGCTGGACGTGGCGCATGCCATCGACGGCGAGAAAAATATGTTTGAGTGTCGGGAAGTGCGACAACGCCTGGCGGTGTTTGATGAAACGCCACCGGCCTGGGTGTGCGACGGCCCGTGCGGAGTGCGGTCAGTTATGGACAGCGCGCAGCAGCGGATGGAAGAGGAGTTAGGGCGCCATACTATCCTCGACCTGGCGCGTAAAATGTACCGAAAAGCGCCGGACACGTTCCAGATTGAAGTTCAGGAATGGATTTCCGATCGGCGTTCATCCACGTGAAAGGCCGGGCAGGGCAAAGCCGCCGCCCGGCAACTGCCGTTTAAGAACGTAAATCAATCACCATACGGCCACGGATCTGGCCCTGTTCCATCTCTTTGAAGATGGCGTTGATATCTTCCAGTGGGCGCATCGTGACTTTCGGAACCACCTTACCTTCTGCGGCAAACTGGAAGGCTTCGAGCAGATCCTGACGGGTACCCACCAGGGAGCCCACCACCTGAATACCATCCAGCACCAGACGAGGAATATCCAGGCTCATCGCTTCCGGCGGCAGGCCAACGGCCACCACGCGCCCACCGGCGCGAACCGCGTCAACGGCAGAGTTGAAGGCCGCTTTCGCTACCGCCGTCACCACCGCCGCATGGGCGCCGCCGGTTTTCTCCTGAATAACTTTTGCCGCATCTTCATTGCGGGAGTTCACGGTTAAGTCTGCGCCCATGCTGGCAGCCAGTTTAAGCTGCTCATCGTTCACATCAATGGCGATGACTTTTGCATTAAAGACGTTTTTCGCGTATTGCAGGGCGAGGTTACCCAATCCGCCCAGACCGTAGATCGCAATCCACTGGCCGGGTTTGATCTCGGACACTTTTACCGCTTTGTAGGTGGTGACCCCGGCGCAGGTGATGCTGCTGGCCGCAGCAGAGTCCAGCCCCTCCGGGACCTTAACCGCGTAATCCGCGGTTACGATGCACTCTTCCGCCATGCCGCCGTCAACGGAGTAACCCGCGTTTTTCACGTCGCGACACAGGGTTTCGTTGCCGGTATTACAATATTCACAGTGGCCACAGCCTTCGAAGAACCACGCCACGCTCGCACGATCGCCTACTTTTAGCGAGGTAACGCCCGGACCAATTTCTTTGACGATACCAATCCCTTCGTGGCCGAGGATCACCCCGGTCTTGTCGCCAAAATCGCCATTTTTAACGTGGAGATCGGTATGGCAAACACCACAGCACTCCATCTTCAGCAGCGCTTCACCATGCTTGAGCGCGCGTAAGGTTTTCTCTGTAACGTTAACCTGATGATCCTGAGTGACAACAGCAGCCTTCATGTGTTTCTCCTTTTCATGATGAGTATCTGCATTGCAGGTGTAATACCCATTAAGGATTAATACTTTGGCGCAGTAATGCAAGGCAGCCGCAACATAATGTCATCATTTAGTGCAGTTTCAGATTAAGAATACGGCGATCCTCTAATAATCAGTAGGGGAAAACACTGACATCAAAAAAGACCCGGCGTAGCAACCGCCGGGTACAGACTTACAGCTGGGCTTCAATCACCTCAATCTCTTTTCGCCATTGCGCCTGCAACTGCGGTTTTTGATGTTTCGGCTTGCGCGCCAAATCTTCTTCCAGCAGCGTTTCCAGCGCGACCAGGCGTTCGAGCAAATCATCAGACGCAGCAGGTGGTGCGTTCAGCGCTGATATCGACGGTTCGGAGACAACCGGACCGGTCCCCTCGCGCAGACGTTCGAACACCGCCTCCGCATCGTGCCATTCACTCAGCCTGCCGTCCTCAATCAGCCAGAAACGGTTACAGCTCTGGCCGATCAGTTGACGGTCATGGCTTACCAGCAGCACGCCGCCTTCAAACTGTTGCAGGGTAACAGCCAGCGCGTCTTTGCCTTCCATGTCCAGATGATTTGTCGGTTCATCCAGCATCAGCAGGCTATAGCGGGCAAGCGTCAGGCCGACGAACAGCAAGCGCGAACGTTCCCCGCCGCTCAGCGTACTGACTTTTTGCCCGTGCCGCGCCCACGGGAAGCCGGCACTGATGAGCGCCATTTTACGGGTCTGCGGATCTGGCGCGAAAGGTTCCAGCGCATCCAGCAGCGCCGCATCGTCCGGCAGCTGGTGCAGCGTCTGGTCGTAGTAGCCGACCGAGACGCGCGGATGACGCTTAAGCCTGTCGTCTAAAATCTCGTCGCGAAAATGACGCCAGATAAGCTTCATCAGCGACGATTTACCGCAGCCGTTACGCCCCACAATCGCCACGCGATCTCCACTTTTCAGCCGCGCGCTGTCGAGGGTAAACAGCGCTGGCAGACCCGGCTCCGGAGGCACGCCGAGGTCGGTTATTTCCAGCAGGCGATCGGCCCGCAGCGCGTCCCCGCGCAGGGTTAAGGTCCACGGACTTCCCGCCGTAAGTTCCGTCTGGATTTCTTTCAGCCGTTCGACCTGTTTTTCCATCTGCTTAGCCTTACGGGAGAGATCTTCGTTGTCGTAGACCTTGCCCCAGGTCGCGAGGCGTTTGGCGCTGGCCGTTACGCGGTCGATCTCTTTTTGCTCTGCCTTGTGGCGCTGCGCATCGCTTTCGTCTTTCGCCTCCAGCGCCTGACGGGCGGCAGTGCAGGGAAGGGCGAAGTAGTGCAGTGTTTTATCGCGCAGGATCCAGCTGCCGTTTGTCACCGCGTCCAGCAGTTGCCTGTCGTGAGAGACCAGCACAAAGCTGCCGGACCAGCGCTGTAAAAACTGCTCCAGCCACAGCAGGGTCGGCAGGTCGAGGTGGTTGCTCGGTTCGTCCAGTAACAGCAGATCCGGATCGTTTATCAGCGCTCTCGCCAGCAATAAACGCGTATGCTGACCGCCGCTCAGCGTGGCGGATTGCAGCGCCGTTTCCTGCGTCGTAAAGCCCATCCCGGCCAGCAGCGTCTCGGCCTTCCAGCGCAGACTGTCGCGCTCAGCGGTCGGCAGCTGCGCCAGCACTGCATCCAGCATGGTCAGGGGATAAAGGGTCTCCGGCAGATGTTGTTCCACGCGCGCCAGCAGGCAATGTCCCGCCGGTGAAACGGTTCCGGCAGCAGGGGACTGCGTCCCGTCGAGGATTTTCAGCAGCGTACTTTTTCCGCAGCCGTTATCACCCAGCAGGCCAATGCGGTCGCCTTTTTTCAACGTAAAGGAGAGAGAGTCGAAGAGCGTGCCAAACGCTGTATCAACACGTAAAGAATGTGCAGTGAGTAGAGTGCTCATTGTTGCTTACCCAGGAGTTACAGGCATGTTTATGCCTCGTCAAACATCGCTGACGATAACTCAGTAAGCCCGAGAGAAGGGATTTAAGGGGTTGGTGTCTTCGCTCAAGCGGAAGTTATCGCAGCACGATACCGATAACGCTTGAGCTGGTGCGATCACCAAATGTATGTGAAACATTGAAAATTTCACAGTACAGCATAATTGGCCTCCTTATATATTCAGTGGGTTGATGGATGAAGGGAGTGTAGCGGGGGAATGTGGGTTTGGCTAGCGGGAAGTGCCGTATATTCCCTTCACCCTGACCCTCTCCCCTTTAGGGAGAGGGCTGGGGTAAGGGGCAATGTTTAAATCGAAGTACGACGATAGCTACGGTATTCCGGCATCCAGAAATTATCGTCAATTGCCTGCTGCAACGCATCGGCAGAGGTTTTCACCGCTACGCCTTGCTGCTGCGCCATTTTGCCCACCGCGAAGGCAATGGCACGGGACACCTTATGTATGTCCTTCAGCTCCGGCAGTACCAGTCCTTCACCGTTATTCACCAGCGGAGAGTGACCCGCCAGCGTTTCGCTCGCGGACATCAGCATTTCATCGGTGATGCGTGATGCGCCGGAGGCGATGACCCCCAGGCCAATACCCGGGAAGATGTAGGAGTTGTTGCACTGCGCGATGGGGTAGAGTTTGTCCTTCCACACCACCGGATCGAACGGACTGCCGGTCGCGACCAGGGCGTTGCCTTCGGTCCAGGCGATGATGTCCTGCGGCGTTGCTTCCACGCGTGAGGTCGGGTTTGACAGCGGCATCACGATAGGACGTTCGCAGTGCTTGTGCATTTCGCGAATGATCTCTTCCGTAAAGAGGCCAGTCTGCCCGGACACGCCAATCAAAATGTCCGGCTTGACGTTGCGCACCACGTCAAGAAGGGAAAGCACTTCGTTGTCGGTATCCCAGTTTTTCAGGTTCTCGCGCTTCTGCACCAGTTTGGTCTGGAACGGAAGCAGGTTCGGCATGCCGTCGGTCAGCAGGCCAAAGCGGTCCACCATAAAGACGCGCGAGCGCGCCAGCTCTTCGCTCAGGCCTTCACGCTGGGTCTGGGCAATAATTTGCTCGGCGATGCCGCAGCCCGCAGAGCCCGCGCCCAGGAAGACAATTTTCTGATAGCTGAGCTGGCTGCCCGCCGCACGGCTCGCGGCAATCAGCGTACCGACGGTCACGGCCGCGGTGCCCTGAATGTCGTCGTTGAACGAGCAGATCTCATCGCGATAACGGTTAAGCAGCGGCATGGCGTTTTTCTGCGCGAAGTCTTCGAACTGCAACAGAACGTCCGGCCAGCGGTGCTTCACGGCCTGAATGAAATCATCAACAAACTGATAGTACTCGTCGTCGGTAATGCGCGGGTGACGCCAGCCCATGTACAGCGGATCGTTCAGCAGCTGCTGGTTGTTAGTCCCCACGTCCAGCACCACCGGCAGGGTATAGGCCGGGCTGATCCCGCCGCAGGCGGTATAGAGAGAAAGCTTACCGATGGGAATACCCATCCCGCCAATGCCCTGGTCGCCAAGGCCAAGAATACGTTCGCCATCGGTCACCACGATCACTTTGATGTTGTGGTTCGGCACGTTTTGCAGAATGTCGTCCATGTTGTGACGGTTCTGATAGGAGATAAACACGCCGCGGGAACGGCGGTAGATCTCGGAGAAGCGTTCGCACGCCGCGCCGACCGTTGGGGTGTAAATCACCGGCATCATCTCTTCGAGATGGTTCTGCACGAGGCGGTAGAAAAGGGTTTCGTTGGTATCCTGGATATTACGCAGGTAGATGTGTTTATCGATTTCGGTTTTAAAGCCCTGATACTGGATCCAGGCACGTTCTGCCTGTTCTTCAATGGTTTCAACCACTTCAGGCAGCAGACCCAGCAGGTTAAAGCTGCTGCGCTCTTCCATGCTAAAGGCGCTGCCTTTGTTCAGAAGAGGGAACTCCAGTAAAACCGGACCGGCGTAAGGAATATAAAGGGAACGATGTTTTTTCAGTTTGTTGTCCATGTCACTCACTCTTTTTAAGAAGATCCGTCCCTGACACTGCTGTTTGTCATCTTTCTGGCCTGTGCTACGGGGTGCGGTCGGTTGGTATTATAAAGGAGCTGAATATTAATTACCGCAACACATAAACAAAAACACCATCGGGATTACCGATGGTGTTGTGAATATCGTGCCGGGACTTACTTGCCGGAAGGGCGTTTTCTGCCGGTAGCGTGGGTAACCTGCGTTTCGCTACCCTCCTCAATAACCACTTTACGCTTGTTAGAGAGCTTGTAGTTCAGTCCCAGAATGTGGCGTGCCTGACGGTTCGATTTCATATTAACTCCTCAATCCTGTTGATAGTTTTAAGGACAAGTTTGCTTACGCAAACGAAATGTAACCCCTTAGGTTGCAGATCCAGCTTAGCAGGTTTTTATAAAGGTGCGTTGCGCCCGCTAACCACATAGTTGATGGTTTGCTGGTAGATGTCACTGAGGATGTCATTGTCCGTGGCTTCCACCCACTTGGTCAGTTCCATCAAAATGTCATCTTCAGTAACAACACCGTGCTCGGCGTGAAGACCTTGTGCGATCGCGTTAACAAGTTCCGGTTGTGCTGCTGTGGTATGTGCCGGGTAATAAGTAAACATGCTGCCTCCGTGTCGTTGTCTGTTTAATGTTACGGCGTGCAAAATCGTAATTCACATTCAGAGTGACAAATATTTTCGTCGTTGTGGCTCAGATTCGTCCTGGAAATAAAAATATCACATGCCGTAGCACAGAAATAAATTTTAGGGCTTCCAGCGGCGTAAATTCGTCGTTTTTTCATAAGGCATGGGGGTCGGCCAGGAGATCAATTCCACAACGCTGCCCCAGGGGGTTTGACCATAGCAAAAAGCATTGCCTTCACCTTGCTCATCCGGAAAGCTAAGCGGCTTCGGCGCGGTAAACATCTCGCCGCCGGCGGCGGTGAAAGCCGCGATGGCACTATCAAAATCATCAACATAAACAGCAAAATGCTGAAGGCCAAAATCGCTGGCGCGGGCGGGCATACCCTGCTCAGGACCGTGCATTTCGAAGAGTTCAATGCCGGGTCCGTGAGGCATGGCGAGCATGCGGATGGCGTGAATTTTAGTGCCGGGAAATAATTTTAAGGTGTGTTGCTGAGCGGACTGGTCAATATTATCGGTTTCAGCATCGACAGAATGATATAAAACCTTTGCGCCAAAAGCGCGTTCAAAAAATAGGGTGGCTTTTTCAATGTCGGGCACGGTAATACCGATATGGTCGATGCCCCTTACTGGCGATTGCATATAAAACTCCTGCTATAAAAAATTAAAATATAGCAGGAGATAATCAGGCTATTACCACTTCATTTCGTCGGTATTCACTTTGGCGCTCAGTTCCAGAGAACTTTCTTCCGCAAGGTTCGGCCACTGTTTTTTCATCGCGTTGATGACGCCGGTTGATTCTTTATGCGTTGTGAGGGCCAGTTCAAAACGCTGTAGATAGTCGCGGGTGAAGTCAATCGCGCCGGTTCCCGCGGGCGGTGTTCCCAGATAGTGGCCTGGAATCACGCGATCGGGCTTACGGGCGGCCATATTATCCAGGGTCTGCTGCCACTGTTTGCGGCTTTCTGGCGTCTGAGTATCCGCCGTCCAGACGTGAATGCCCCAGGCGACGCCCGTGCCGCCGAGGATGGTTTTCGCGGAGGGGATCCAGACGTACGCCGCATAGCTTTCAGGCTCTTCAATGCTCACTCTCTCACCGTCAATCATAAAGGTGGTTGAGGCAAGCACCTGCGGTACGTAAAGCTTCGTGGGGGCGCCGTCTTTCATCTGCGGCCCCCAGAAGGCGAGCTTGGCGTCTTTAGTGGCATTGATATGATCCACCACCTGCTGCGTAGCGACAACCTTGGCGTTCGGGAAGGCTTTTACCAGCGGTTGCAGGCCGAAATAGAAATCCGGATCGCCGGAGGTGATCACTATTTTGTTCAGCGTTTTACCGCTGTGGCGAATTTTTTCCACCAGTGCTTCGCCATCCTTCACGCTGAACTGCGCGTCAAACAGCACTGCCTCTTTCGGCCCAGATACCAGGGTGGAAGAGACGGCAAAAATCCCTTTTTCTTGCGGGTTGTACGTATCAATGGTTAACGGCGCGGCAAACGCGGCCGGAGTAACAAGGGTGGTCAGCAAAGCAAGGCGGACGATGGTCATGGTCAACTCTCTGTTCATCAGGAAAGTCTCTATTGTACGGATCTCTGCATTTGCCAGAATTCCTGAAACAGGAGATGCTTAGTTTCATAAATCGAGCAAATGGAGGTCAGAATGGATCGCGTAATTGCCGCCCAGGTGTACAACCGCATCTGTGAGCTGGGAAGTTTAAGCGCGGCGGCGCGGGCGCTGGGGATCTCTCGCCCGATGGTGAGCCGCTATCTGGAGCAGATGGAGAAGTGGGCCGGTGCGCGGCTGGTGAACCGTTCCACCCGCAAGCTGACGCTAACGGCGGCGGGAGAGAAAGTGCTGCAAAAGACCCGTACGCTGTCGCAAATATCTCAGGAAATCGAAGATCAGTCCGTGAAGGATTTGCCCTCAGGCACCCTGCGCGTTGCCTGCGCGCATTTTACCGCAACCCAGCTGATCGCTCCGGTGCTGCCGGATCTGTTGCAGCGTTACCCTCAGCTGCGCATCGAACTGGATGTCAATAACCATCCGGTGAGCCTGGTGGGAGAGCGAATTGACGTGGCGATCCGCATCACCGATAGCCCCGAGCCCGGCATGATCGCCCGCAGGCTGGGAGAGTGCAGGTCCGTGCTTTGCGCCTCGCCGCAGTATCTTGCCAGCCGGGGCGTTCCTGAACAGCTTGAAGATTTAGCCCAGCACAACTGCCTGCATTACAGCTTCTTCGCGGGGCAATCGTGGCGTTTTTTGACGCCCGAAGGCGAAGCGATCGCGACGGCGGTGAGTGGCAATCTGAGCGCCAGTATCTCGTCTCTGCTGATGGAGGCAGCGATAAACCACTGCGGTATTGCCATGCTGCCCGAACGCGAGGCCAGCGCGGCGCTCAGAGAGGGCAGCCTGGTGCCGGTACTTAACGCCTTCACGCCAAAACCGATCGGCATATTTGGCATTTATCAGTCGCGTGACTATCAGCCTGCGGCGCAGCGCGTGTTTCTCGACGCGCTGGCAAACCACCTCGCTGCGCCTTCGGACTAGTCTGTGTTCCCTGCAAAATGGGTGAGGCGTCCTATACTTAACCTTTTGTAAGCCAAAAGGAGAGCAAGAATGACGATTCATAAGCACGGTTCAGCACACTGGTCAGGCGACATTAAGCGCGGCAAAGGGACGGTATCAACCGAAAGCGGCGTCCTTAACCAGCAACCTTACGGCTTTAACACCCGCTTTGAGGGCGAGAAGGGAACCAACCCGGAAGAGCTGATTGGTGCAGCGCACGCAGCTTGTTTCTCCATGGCCCTGTCGCTGATGCTTGGTGAAGCGGGCTACACCGCTGACTCCATCGATACCACGGCGGATGTCTCGCTGGACAAAACCGACGGGGGTTTTGCCATCAGCAAGGTCGCGCTGCAAAGCAAGGTGACGGTACCGGGTATCGATCCTCAGCAGTTCGACGGCATTATCCAGAAAGCGAAGGCGGGCTGTCCGGTCTCGCAGCTGCTGAAAGCGGAAATTACGTTGGACTATAAGCTGAACTGATTTCAGGCCGGGCAGATGCCCGGCTTATTTTTTAACGGTTACGCCAGCAGCGCACGCTTCGGCTTCCGGAAGAGGATTGAAGTTGTTGCGGCTGTTCACATCCCTGCCTCGCCAGTGGGCAACGGTCTCGGAAATAGCATCCGATCGGTAAGTGCCGGTTGCCGGGCAGGTCGGTTTTTCGCAGCGCCAGCGCGTCGTCAAGCGGCTCACCGGTGCGGGGAACGGAGTCGAGCAGCAGCTGCGTATACGGATGACGCGGCTGGCCCAGGACCTGGTCCGCCGTGCCCAGCTCAACAATCTGCCCCAGATACATCACCGCCACGCGATCGCTCATGTGCCGGACCACCGAAACATTGTGCGAGATCAGCACGTAGGTGAGATTTCGCTGCTGTTGCAGGGCAACCAGCAAATTGAGGATCTGCGCCTGGACGGAAATATCCAGCGCGCTGGTAGGTTCATCCAGCACGATGATGTCCGGATCGGAGGAGAGCGCCCGGGCAATGGCGATTCGCTGACGCTGTCCGCCCGAAAACGCATGCGGCAGACGGTCAAGGTATTCAGCACGAATGCCCACCTGCTGCGCCAGGGCTTCGGCCAGCTGACGACGCTCCCGCTCGCTGCGGCGTTGCTGTATCCACACCGGCTCGGTGATGATGCGCCAGACGGGTAAACGCGGATCGAGGGATGAGAGCGGATCCTGAAATACCATCTGCATACCGCCCGCCGCGTTCGCGCGCTGACAGGCGCCGGTGCTCGGTTTGAGCATACCCATCAGCAGCTGCGCCAGCGTACTCTTTCCACAGCCGGATTCCCCCACAATGCCCAGCGTTTCGCCGCGATGGATCTGGAGATCCATGCCGTTCAGAGCGTGCACCTGTTCCGTCACGCGCCCCAGCCAGTTTTTGCGCGCGGGAAAATTCACGTGCACGTCGTCCAGTTCCAGCAATACCTCAGACATGGCGTGTCTCCTGTTGTGGATACCAGCAGGCTGCCTGCTGGCCTTCTGCGCCCGTGGAGTGTAAGCGCGGCGTTTCACCGCATTTAGCACCGGCCGCAAAACAGCGCTCGCGAAAGGCACATCCGCGCGGCAGGTGGCTGAGATTAGGCACCGTGCCGGGAATGGCCGGGAGGATCTCACGCGGTTCGCCATTTTCCGGCGCGCACCGCAGCAGGCCAATCGAATAGGGGTGCACAGGATGGTGAATCAAGGTCTGCGTGCTGCCGCTTTCGATCACGCTGCCCGCGTACATGACGTACACCCGGTCACAAAGCTGCGACACTACCGCCATATCGTGACTGATAAACAGCACCGACGTTCCGCTGGCGCGCGCTTTATGTTTTAACAGCCGCAGTACCTGGAGCTGGACGGTCACATCCAGCGCGGTGGTGGGTTCATCGGCAATGATCAGCTCCGGCTCGCAGGAGAAGGCAAGGGCGATCATCACTCGCTGGCGCATGCCGCCGGAAAGCTCAAACGGATAGCGTTCCATCACCTGCGCCGCGTCCGGAATTTGCATCTCGCCAAGCAGGGAGATCGCTTTTTGCTGCGCTTCACGCCGTGAAAGCGGCTGATGCTGGCGGATCACCTCCACCATCTGCCTGCCGATCCGCCGCGTGGGGTTGAGCGCCGTCATCGGCTCCTGAAAAATCATCGCCACCTTTGCGCCGCGCCACTGGCGAAGCTGTTTTTCCGATGCGTTCAGTACATCTTCCCCGAGCAGCGTGACCCGCCCGTGGTGAACATGGTAACTGCCTTCCGGCAGCAGGCGCATCGCCAGCATCGCGGTGACCGATTTTCCCGAGCCGGATTCGCCCACCACGCCAACAATTTCACCCCGTCTAATCTCCAGCGAGACGTGGTTGAGCGCATGTACATCGCCGCGAAAAATGGGGAAGCTCAGGTGTAAATCTTCAATCGATAATACGGAATCACTCATGACTGCTTCCCTCCTGATTTGGGATCCAGCAGGTCGCGAAGACCATCGCCAAACAGATTAAACCCGACTGCCGTAATCAAAATGGCCGCCCCGGGAAACGCGCAGTACCACCACTGGTCAAGCACGTAGTTACGGCCCACGGCCACCATCGCGCCCCATTCGGCGGTGGGCTGCTGCGCGCCTAACCCAATAAAGCCCAGCGTGGCGGCCATCAGAATAGCGCTGCCGATATCCAGCGACGCCTGAACGATCAGCGGCGGCAGGGCGTTACGCAGGATATGCCAGCGAATCAGGTGCCAGCGCGATGCGCCAAAGGTACGGGCGGCCTGCACATAGGTAAACTGGCGCACGACCAGCGTCTGACCACGGGCCAGCCGTACGTAAAACGGAATACGGACAATCGCAATCGCCAGCATCGCGTTAAACAGGCTTGGGCCGAGCGCGGCGGCCAGCGCCATGGTCAGCACCAGCGAGGGGATAGAGAGCATAATGTCCATGATGCGCATGATGATGGCATCGCCGCGCCCACCGAGTACGCCGGACAAGCAGCCGAGCAGCGAGCCAATGCCGCCCGCAATCACCACCACCGCCAGCCCCGCCGTGATGGACTGCTGGCTGCCCACCAGCACCCGGCTGAACAGATCCCGGCCCACCTCATCGGTGCCGAACCAGTGCTGGAGTGACGGCGCCTGCAAACGCGCGGTGAGATCCAGCGCGTTCGGATCGTGCGGCACTATCCACGGCGAAATCACCATCATCAGCAGCATCAGGATCATAATGACCCCGCCGATCAGCGTGAGCGGGCTTTTGCGTAGCATCCAGAACAGCTTCGCCCAGTGGATGCGCTGTTTAGCGGTGCTGACAGGGACAGGCGTTTCCTGAGTTAACATCATTCGGCACCTCCGCGCCCGATTCGCGGGTCGATCCACAGATACAGCAGATCCACCACCAGATTGACGAAGACGTAGGCCAGCGATACCACGACCGCGAAGCCCATGACGGCAGGGAAGTCCAGCGCCTGAATGGAGGTCACGACCCAGGCGCCCATTCCCGGCCAGGCAAACACGGTTTCGGTGAGGACGGCCCCGTACAGCAGATCGCCCAGCGCCAGCCCGAGCACGGTAATGGAGGGGATCATGGCGTTGGGCAAGGCATAGCGCAGCACGATGTACCAGCCCGGCAGCCCGCTCGCCCGAGCGGTACGAATATAATCCTCGCTCAGCTGCTCCAGCATGGCGGAGCGCACCTGACGCGCCACAATCCCCAGATGCACAAAGGCCAGGGTCAGGGACGGCAAAATCAGGTGCTGAAGCGCGTTGAAAAATACTTCGCCGTTGCCTTCCAGCAGGGCGTCCAGCAGATAAAAGCCGGTCACGTGGGCAGGGGGATCGAGCCAGTCGTCCAGCCTGCCGCCTCCGGGCAGAATTTGCAGCTGCCCGTAGAACAGCACGATGACCCCCAGACCCAGCCAGAAGGCAGGGGTCGAGATGCCCGTCATCGCCATCAGCCGCACCAGGTGATCCAGCCAGCGGTTACGGTACACCGCCGATATAATTCCCAGCGGTACGCCAATCACCAGCGCCAGCAGCAGGGAGCAGAAGGCCAGTTCCAGCGTGGCGGGGAAAAAGGCTTTCAAATCTTCCGCAACGGGACGACCGGTGCGAATGGACGTGCCCAAATCACCGTGCGCCAGCGCCTCAACATAGCGGCCAAACTGAATATAAAGCGGCTGGTCCAGGCCCAGCTGCTGGCGGATGCCCTGCACAATGTCATCGCTCGCGCGGTCACCGGCCAGCAGGCGGGCCGGATCGCCGGGGATCAGGTGTGAAATAATAAAGGTAATAATACAGACACCGGCCACGACCAGGATTAACCCCCAGCAGCGCTGGCGCACGATGCTCCAGAACGTCATACACTTTCCCCCGGCATGGACCGTTACTTACTCATGGTGGCGATGTTAAAGACCTGCTCCAGCATCGGATTAAAGGTGAAGCCTTTGACCTCTTTGTTCATCGCCAGCTGGTAGTTCTTCTGGAACAGATAAACGTAAGCCGCCTCGTCAATCACCACTTTCTGCGCCTGCTGATAGTCTTTGGTACGTTCCGCCTGATCGGTGGTTTTCAGTGCCGCCTGCAACAGCGCATCGACCTCTTTGTTCTCATAGAATGAGCGGTTGCCCGGCAGCCCTTTTTTGTCCGATTCGAACCAGTAGTTCATAAACATGTACGGATCGGCGAAGTCCGGGCTCCAGTTACCAATCGCGATGTCATAATCACCTTTGCCGACGCGGTCGCGCATGGTGGCGTTCGCCAGTTTCTCCAGCTTGACGTTAATCCCGAGCTTGTTCAGGCTCGCCTGGGTAGAGAGGGCGATAGGCTCCCAGTTCGGGTCGTTATCGGAGTAGAGGAACGTCAGGCTGGCGGGTTTATCGTTGACTTTTTCCAGCGCCGCTTTGGCTTTGGCCTCGTCAAAGCTGTACTGCATGGCGTTCGCATCGAAGCCCCACATGCCCTCCGGGATTGGGCCGCGCATCTGCTTGCCATTCCCGCTGATAATGCCTTTCACCATTCCCTGATAATCGGTCGCCCAGGAGACCGCGCGGCGCAAATCCACCTGATTCATCGGGGCTTTACTGTTGTTCAGATAGAGATAGGTCACCCGCAGTGAGGGGTATTCCGCCACGGCCACTTTGCCTTCCTGTTTCAGGGCGGCAAGCTGATCCACCGGCAGGGCGTCGGCAATATCCAGATCGCCACGGGAAAGTTGCAGGCGACGCGAGGCGCTTTCACCGATAATCTTCACTGAGACGCGCTTAAAGTGCGGCTTTTCGCCCGGCCAGTGTGGGTTGGGTACCATTATCAGCTGCTGACCTTTGCGCCAGCTTTTCAGCATAAAAGGCCCGGAACCCGCGGTGTTTTGCGCCAGGAAACCCCGCGCATCGTCGGCGGCATTGGCCTTCAGCACCGCCGGGTTGACGATCGACGCGCCGTCATTCGCGAGCGTGTAGAGGAACGGGGCAAACGGCTGGCTGAGGGTGAATTTCACCGTATGTTCATCCACGGCGTCCACTTTCAAATCTTTCGGGAACGCTTCGGATGGCCCCTGGTTAATTTTCAGCAGGCGTTCAAACGACAGCTTGACCGCTTCGGCGGTCACCGGCGTGCCGTCGGAGAATTTTGCATTGTTCGCCAGGGTAAACGTCCATTCTTTCTGATCCTCTGACGCCTTCCAGCCCGTCGACAGATCGCCTTCCACCTCCGTGGTGCCAGGCTTGTATTTCACCAGACGCTGGTACGAGGGGTAGGTCACCGTCCAGTCGTTGTTATCGATAGTCACCGCCGGATCCAGCGTTTGCGGATCGGCAGCTTTACCAATTACCAGCATATCTTTTGGCACTGCCGCCAGCGCGAGCGGTGCGCTGAGGGCGAGCGTAGCGGCAATCAGGGTAGTAAGCAGCGTTGTTTTCATGGCCGGGCTCCAGAATTACAGTGAGGGTGTGGTCGAATAACAGGCGAACTGATCGTCCAGCAGCGGGTAGCTTGCGGCGTTCGGCAGCTCGAAATGCCACCATTCGCTGCTGATGCCAACAAAACCGCCGCCGGACATCACGGCGTTCAGGAGCAGACGATTACGCTGTGCCGCGGGCGGAACGGAAGGGTGCCAGGCATGAGAGCGGTCGTGCATTTCGTCAAACGCGGCGCCCATATCCAGCACGTTGTCGTGTTCATCCATCAGCGTGACGTCAATGGCGGTGCCGCGGCTGTGGTTGGAGCCAATCGCGACGTCCACCACGTATTGCGGATTGGGGCAGGCGTCCCAGAGTTGCGCCTGCGCCTGCTGGGGTCGGTAGGCGTCGTAGACCACCAGTTTCAGACCGGCCAGCGTGGCAATGCCGATCGCTTTTGCCAGTGCGGTGGCGGCGTCCGTATGCAGCAGACACGCGGCGTGCTGGTAGATTGGGCGTCCGGTAATGTTATCGGCAGTGGCGTATTTCAGATCGATATGCAGCGTGGGAAAGGTTTTCGCCACATCAATCAGTTGACTCTCTTCAGGCATAGCTCCGCTCCTTTAGCGTTCAAATTGACCAAACTCTTGTTGTAATTGTCGGTTGACTGCCAGACGCTCCGGCAGCGCATCCCCCAGCGCCTCCACCACGCCCGACAGCAGCAGGTTGAACAGACAGCTCACCGGCGCCAGCGAATCCCAGAAATGGCCGGTATCGGTCTTCACCTGGAGTAAATCAATTGGGTAATCCCGCGCCCACGGGCACCAGATATCGGTGATCAGCGCCATCGGCAGCTCTTTTTCGCTCGCCACGCGGCAGTACTGGCGGGCTATGGCGGAGTAGGCACGGGTATCGGTCAGCACGATATACGGGTGCGCAAAGCCGGAGTTAAGCGACTCCACCCAGCTGCCGGAGAGCCCTTCGGAATAGCTCACGCGCGGGCGCAGGTACTCCAGATGACTGAAGAACGCATTGGCGATCCCGCGCGTGGACTGGATCCCCAGCACGAAGACGGCATCGGCATGAGCAAGTTGATGGACTACCTGCCTGAACGTTTCGCTTTGCGCCAGCTGGTAGACATGGGCAATGGCCTCCACCTCCAGCGACAGGGAGTGCTGAACGCGATCCGACAGCGGCTGCTGCTGCTTCCAGGAGTCGAGGCGCTCGTTAATGCCCCAGGGCTGATGGGGATCGCGCAGACTTTTTTTGGCATCGTCCAGGTTGCGATAGCCCAGCTTGCGCAGAAAACGCCCGACGGTGATCCCGCTGGTGGCCGTGGCCAGCGCCACGCTTTCTGCCGTTTCGAACGGGATCTGCCCGACGTGCGCCAGCATCCAGCTTGCCACCCGCTTTTCGCTCGGGGTGAGCTGGCTGAAAGTCGCTTCGATACGGCTTAACACCTCAGGTTTGGTCGTCATACCGCCTCGCTGTTAACTGGCTGTCATTGGCCGGATTTCTGTTACCGCATTAACAATGCAGGACGCGTGCCATGTTCACATTGCGGCGAAAACGCGCTGTGCAGCTAAGTTAATGCAATATTTGTTTAACAGATGATCAACATTTGTGCAGCGTAGTTCACTTTTGGTGCAGTGTCCGACCCGAGAGATATCTATTTGGTGAATACGTCAGTCTCTTCACATTTTTTGGTAAGATGAAGGATCTGTGGACAAGAGAGGGAGCCTCACATGGCGAATTTGCCCTGGCGGGTCAGCGTGCGCCTGATGGCTCTCGCAAAAAAACTGGCGATGGTTATCGGGATAGTTGTGCTCGTCCTGCTCGCGGTGCGGGTTTATCTGTCCCAGCAGGGACCGGCCCTGCATCACTGGCACACCTGGCGGGCTGACGAAATGTCCGTGCAGGAGATGGATAACGCGAGCTTCGCGGCCTATGTCGCCCGTGAAAACGCCATCTTCACCGATCTCGACGCTGAGGTGACGGCGAAAGCCACCGCAGCGGAGCGCACGCCGTTAAACCGCTATTATCGCCAGAGTCTGGTGTGGCCAGGACAGTTTTCTCCGGATGCGAACCGGTCGTTTGTGCTGATGCCTGCCGGAAAGCCGCGCGGGGCGGTGGTGCTGCTTCACGGTCTGACGGATTCGCCCTACAGCGTCAGGCATCTGGCTCTCAATTATCAAAAGCACGGCTTTGTGGCCGTTGTTCCTCGTTTGCCCGGACACGGCACGGCGCCGGGCGCGCTGACAAACGTCGAGTGGGAAGCGTGGCTCGCGGCGACCCGCCTTGCGGTTCGTGAAGCGACGCGTCTGACGGGGAGCGATCTCCCGCTGCATCTGGTGGGCTACTCCAATGGCGGGGCGCTGGCGATGAAATACGCCCTCGACGCCCTTGATGCGCCGACACTGCGTAAACCCCAGCAGATTGTTTTGCTGTCACCGATGATTGGCGTCACGGCGTTTGCTCGCTTTGCCGGTTTCGCCGGGCTACCGGCCATGTTACCGGCGTTTGCCAAAGCCGCATGGCTCAACATTGCGCCGGAATACAACCCTTACAAATACAACTCGTTTCCGGTGAATGCGGCACGTCAGTCCTGGCTGCTTACCCAGGCGCTGCATGAGCAGTTAAATCGCGATGTTCAGGCCCACAAACTGGCGCAGCTCCCGCCGGTTCTGGCGTTTCAGTCGGTTATGGATTCAACGGTCAGTACCCGCGCCGTAGTTACCGGGCTGTTTGATCGGCTTCCGGCTAACGGCAGCGAACTGGTGGTATTTGATATCAACCAGGCCGGGAGCTTCCGTCCGCTGTTCAGGCCGTCATCCTGGACGGCGGTGGCCGATCTGCTGCCCGTGGTAAAAAGACGTTACAGTGTCACGATTGTAACCAATGCCAGCCCCGACAGCTTCGAAATGGTGGCAAAGGCAACGCCAGCGGGTAGCACCCGGGAAACGGTGGTGCCGCTGACGGTCTCTTATCCCCAAGAGGTGTATTCCCTGTCGCACGTTGCCATACCGTTCCCGCCCAATGACGATCTGTATGGCCGACATCCTGAGGTAAAAAATCACTATGGCATTAGCCTCGGGACGTTTGCCCTGTGGGGAGAAACATCGGTGCTGAGCGTCGGCAAAGATGCGCTAATGCGCGTGACGTCGAATCCGTTCTACGATTACATGCAGGCGCGTATCGACAGCCGTATCGGGGAAAATTAATTCCGCTGCGGAATAGATTAGGTCCCGCCGGGGAACTGTGTTAAACAGTACCGCTCTGGCCTATATCCCTATCGGACCTCTTTTTGTGCTGACAACTCTCATTTATCGAAGCCAGCTGAGCTTAACCTGCACCTCCGCAGCGTTAAGCGAGCTGGTTGAACAGGCCAGGATCCGCAATACGGAGCAGGGCATCTCCGGCATTCTTCTCTCCAGTGGCCGTGACGTCCTGCAAATTCTTGAAGGAACGGAACAGAGCGTAGTCGCGCTGTTTAATACCATCCGCGAAGATAACCGACATACCGGCGTAGTGGAGCTGATGCGCGACTACGGTCCGCGCAGACGGTTCGATAACGTGGGGATGCTGCGGTTTGACCTGGAGGTTCAGACCCCGAAGGCGATTCTGGCGTCGGTACTGCACTACAGCAAGCTGGAAAGCTACCTCACTTCTGAGGATCGGGTCTTCAAATTCATCCAGACCTTTATCACCGGCAAAATCTCTGCGCCACGGGCTTCGAACTATGAACCTGATAAATGGACGCTGTCGCGGGAAAGCACGCCGTTTGGTGAAGGGTTAGGCCTGCTTGCGGGCCAGCCCTGCCAGTTTGCGCTGCAACCGATTGTCGAGCCGTCCGAAGGCAAAATCAGCTCTCTTGAGGCGCTCATACGCGGAAACGACGGCGGCAGCCCGGAGCATTTCTTCAGAAGCCTCGATCACCAACGGATTTACGAAGTCGACCTGCAAACCAAAGCCTGGACCTTTGCGCTGGCGAAAAAGCTGGGCATTGGTAGCCACAAGCTGGCGGTGAATCTGTTGCCGATGTCGCTGGTTAACGTGCCCGGTGCGGTTGAGTTTCTGGTGACGCAGATCAAACAGCACGGTCTCCAGCCAGAGCAGGTGGTCATTGAAGTCACTGAGAACGAGATGATTTCCGGCTTCAACCAGTTCAACAGCGCCATCAAACAGCTGCGCGCGGAGGGGGTTGGGCTGGCGATAGATGATTTTGGTTCCGGCTATGCCGGCCTGTCGCTGCTCACGAGATTCCAGCCGGACAAGCTTAAAATCGACAGGGAGATCGTCAGCGATATCCACCTGAGCGGCCCCAAGCAGGCGATTGTGAAGTCGATAATCAGCTGCTGCACCGATCTGGAGATTACCCTGGTCGCGGAAGGTATTGAGAAGATAGAGGAGTGGTGCTGGCTTGAGTCTGCCGGTATTCGCCGCTTTCAGGGTTTTTTGTTCGCCCGTCCACAGCTCAACGGCGTGGGTGATATCCACTGGCCCCATCGGGTGCGTTAAGCAAATTTTCCCTCGCCTTATTTCCCCAATACCACGCCTGTGCTTAAATAGCTAAACCGGTTTAACATTATTTAGCTAAGAGAGTGATATGGAGACGATCTGGGTACTTGGCGATGCGGTGGTGGATCTTTTGCCCGATGGTGAAGGCAAACTGCTGCAATGTCCGGGCGGCGCGCCGGCCAACGTTGCGGTGGGGATTGCGCGTCTGGGCGGCAGGAGCGCGTTTATCGGCCGGGTGGGCGACGATCCGTTTGGGCGTTTTATGCAAAAAACGCTTGCGGATGAGCAGGTTAATACAGAATGGCTGCGTCTGGACCCGCAGCAGCGGACCTCCACGGTGGTAGTGGATCTCGATAACGATGGTGAACGTTCCTTTACCTTTATGGTTCGCCCGAGCGCGGATTTATTCCTCGATGCTGGCGACCTCCCGCCATTTCGCACCGGAGAGTGGCTGCACGTTTGTTCCATCGCGCTCAGCGCCGAACCCAGCCGTTCCGCGACGTTTCAGGCGATGGCCGCTGTCAGACAGGCGGGCGGTTTCGTCAGCTTTGACCCCAATATTCGCGCCGATCTCTGGCACGATGAAGCCGAGCTGCGCCACTGTCTTGAGCGGGCATTGGCCTGTGCAGACGTGGTGAAACTCTCGCTAGAAGAACTGGCGTTCTTAACCGGAAATGCGCAGGTGCATGAGGGGCTGGCGGCACTGACGCGTACCTGTCCGGCCAGACGGGTACTGGTGACGCAGGGAAAAGCGGGGGTGACCGCCTGGCAGGAAGGCACATTGACGCACTATCCTGCATCACCCGTGGAGTGCATTGATACCACCGGGGCGGGAGATGCTTTCGTCGCCGGGCTGCTGTTCGGCCTGGCACGTGATGGCGAAGCCAGCCTCTCAGACGTTATCACGCTCGCCCAGCGCTGCGGGGCGCTGGCGACAACCGCAAAAGGGGCAATGACCGCGCTGCCTTACCATCACGAACTGTAATTCTCCTCGCATGGGCCGCCGGTCGGCGGCCTGAATTGTCGCCTCGATCACACTTACTAAAACGGTTTAGCAAAAACAGTTGCCGATCCAAAATTTGGCGGTTTAGTATCATCAGCCTAAACCGGTTTAGCAATTTAGCACTTTCACCAATATTTTCGGGATGCGACAAAATGTATAAAAAACGCAGACTTGCCGTGATGATAGGCATGCTGGCCGGCAGTACCTCTGTTTTTGCCCAGACGGATATGACGCGTATCGAAGCGCGTCTGGCGGCGCTGGAGCAGCGCTTGCAGGAGGCGGAAACCCGCGCGCAGGCCGCTGAAAAGCGCGCCACGATAGCGGAAGAGAAAACGCAGCAGCTGGTCACCGCGCAGCAAAAAGCGCAAACCACCACCCAGGCGGTGGCGCAGCGTACCACGGCCCTGGAGGAGAAAGCCGATCGGTCCGGCGGCTTTGAGTTTCACGGTTATGCCCGTTCCGGCCTGCTGATGAACGACGCGGCCTCCAGCAGCAAAAGCGGTCCCTATCTGACTCCCGCAGGGGAAACGGGCGGGGCCATCGGGCGTCTGGGGAACGAAGCGGATACCTACGTGGAGCTGAACGTTGAGCACAAGCAGACGCTGGATAATGGCGCGACGACGCGCTTCAAGGCGATGCTGGCCGACGGACAGAAAACCTATAACGACTGGTCAGCAGACAGCAGTGACCTGAACGTCCGTCAGGCCTTTGCCGAACTGGGCAATCTGCCGGACTTCACCGGCGCGCTGAAGGGCAGCACCTTCTGGGCGGGCAAGCGTTTTGATCGCGACAACTTCGACATTCACTGGCTGGATTCCGACGTGGTATTCCTCGCCGGGACCGGCGGCGGCGTCTATGACGTGAAATGGAACGATACGCTGCGAAGCAACTTTTCCCTTTATGGCCGTAACTTCGGCAGCGAAGAGGAGATCGACAATAACGTTCAGAACTATATCCTCAGCATGAATCACTTCGCCGGGCCGGTGCAGCTGATGGTCAGCGGCCTGCGGGCAAAAGATAATGACGACCGCAAGGACAGCAACGGCGATCCGATTAAAACCGACGCGGCGAACAACGGAGTGCATGCGCTGGTTGGTTTGCATAACGAGAGCTTCTACGGCCTGCGGGAAGGTTCCGCCAAAACGGCGCTGCTTTACGGCCACGGTCTGGGTGCCGAGGTGAAAAGCATCGGTTCTGACGGCGCACTGCTGTCTGAGGCCGATACCTGGCGCTTCGCAAGTTACGGTGTCACGCCGCTGGGCGGTGGCTGGCATATAGCGCCCGCCGTGCTGGCGCAAAGCAGTAAGGACCGCTACGTGAAGGGCGACAGCTATGAGTGGGTCACGCTCAACACGCGTCTGATCAAAGAGGTGACCCAGAATTTCGCCCTCGCGTTCGAGGGCAGCTATCAGTACATGGATTTGAATCCGGAAGGCTACAAGGATCGCAATGCGGTTAACGGCAGCTTCTACAAGCTGACCTTCGCCCCGACGCTAAAGGCGGGCAAGATTGGCGATTTCTTCAGCCGTCCGGAGCTGCGCCTGTTCGCCACCTGGATGGACTGGAGCAGCAGGCTGGATAACTACGCCAGCGATGACGCCTTTGGCAGCAGCGGCTTCAACGCGGGCGGGGAATGGAACTTTGGGGTGCAGATGGAAACCTGGTTTTAACCCTTCACGCTCCCGCATCGCGGGGGCGTTTCGAACATCATAAAAAGAGGTCAGGAAGAGGTATCTATGGATTTTAATCATATTGCTCGCGAGCTTATTCCGCTGCTCGGTGGCAAAGAGAACATTGCCAGCGCGGCGCACTGCGCTACGCGCCTTCGTCTGGTGCTGGTCGACGATGCGCTTGCCGACCAGCAGGCTATCGGCAAGGTTGAAGGCGTAAAGGGCTGTTTTCGCAATGCCGGGCAGATGCAGGTGATCTTCGGCACGGGCGTGGTGAATAAGGTTTACGCGGCATTTATTCAGGCAGCAGGAATTAGCGAGTCCAGTAAATCGGAAGCGGCGGATATTGCGGCCCGCAAGCTGAACCCGTTCCAGCGTATCGCGCGTCTGCTCTCCAATATTTTCGTGCCGATTATCCCGGCGATTGTGGCCTCGGGTCTGCTGATGGGCCTGCTCGGGATGGTTAAAACCTACGGCTGGGTCAACTCGGATAACGCGCTCTACATCATGCTGGATATGTGCAGCTCGGCGGCGTTTATCATTTTGCCGATCCTGATTGGCTTCACCGCCGCGCGCGAGTTTGGCGGCAACCCGTATCTGGGCGCGACACTGGGCGGCATTCTGACGCACCCGGCGCTGACCAACGCCTGGGGCGTGGCGTCCGGCTTCCACACCATGAACTTCTTCGGCCTCGAAATCGCCATGATTGGCTATCAGGGAACCGTCTTCCCGGTGCTGCTAGCGGTATGGTTTATGAGCATTGTGGAAAAACAGCTGCGCCGGGCGATTCCGGATGCGTTAGATCTGATCCTGACGCCGTTCCTGACCGTCATTATCTCCGGCTTTATTGCGCTGTTGATTATTGGCCCGGCGGGGCGCGCGCTGGGCGACGGGATCTCCTTCATTCTCAGCACCCTCATTGCCCACGCAGGCTGGCTGGCCGGGCTGCTGTTCGGTGGGCTTTATTCGGTGATTGTCATTACCGGCATTCACCATAGCTTCCACGCCATTGAGGCCGGGCTGCTGGGTAATCCGTCAATCGGTGTTAACTTCCTGCTGCCGATCTGGGCGATGGCGAACGTGGCCCAGGGCGGGGCGTGTCTGGCGGTGTGGTTCAAAACCCGCGATGCCAAAATCAAGGCCATTACCTTACCGTCGGCGTTTTCTGCGATGCTGGGTATCACCGAAGCGGCGATTTTTGGTATTAACCTGCGCTTCGTGAAGCCGTTTATCGCGGCGCTGATCGGTGGCGCGGCGGGCGGTGCCTGGGTGGTATCGGTGCATGTCTACATGACCGCCGTTGGGCTGACGGCGCTGCCCGGGATGGCGATCGTCCAGGCCAGCTCGCTGCTCAACTATATCATCGGTATGGTGATAGCCTTTGGCGTGGCGTTCACCGTCTCTCTGCTACTGAAATATAAAACGGACTCTGAATAATGAAGTTACCTTCCCGCTGGCCTGCCGTGTTGCAGGCCGTGATGCAAGGCCAGCCGCGCGCGCTGGCAGACAGCCATTATCCGCAGTGGCATCCCGCGCCCGTGACGGGGCTGATGAACGATCCGAACGGCTTTATCTGGTTTGCCGGACGTTACCACCTGTTCTATCAGTGGAACCCGCTGGACAGCGATCATCGCTATAAGTGCTGGGGACACTGGAGTTCAGCGGATATGGTGCACTGGCGGCACGAGCCCATGGCGCTGATGCCCGACGAAGAGTACGACCGCAACGGCTGTTATTCCGGCAGCGCCGTGGATAACAACGGCGTGCTGACCCTGTGCTATACCGGCAACGTTAAGTTTGACGATGGTGGCCGCACCGCCTGGCAGTGTCTGGCGGTGCAAAACGACGATGGAACTTTTGCCAAGCTGGGGCCGGTGTTGCCCCTGCCGGAAGGGTATACCGGGCACGTTCGGGATCCGAAAGTGTGGCGCCATGACGGGCAGTGGTACATGGTGCTCGGGGCGCAGGATCGGCATAAGCGCGGCAAGGTACTGCTGTTTAAATCAGCCGATTTGCACGCCTGGATACCCTGCGGCGAAATCGCCGGTCACGGCGTCAACGGGCTGACGGACGCAGGCTATATGTGGGAGTGCCCGGATCTTTTTGCGCTCGACGGCACGCACGTGCTGATCTGCTGCCCGCAGGGGCTGGCGTGCGAGCCGCATCGCTATCTCAATACCTATCCGGCCGTCTGGATGAGCGGGGCGTTTGATTATCAAACGTCTGCCTTTGCGCATGGCGAACTGCACGAGCTTGACGCTGGCTTTGAGTTTTATGCGCCACAAACCGCAGTAGCAGAGGATGGCCGCCGCATTCTCATCGGCTGGATGGGCGTGCCGGACGGCGAGGAGATGCTTCAGCCCACCCGCGCGCACGGCTGGATCCACCAGATGACCTGTCCACGCGAGCTGCGCTACCGCGACGGTAAGCTCTGGCAAACGCCGGTGCGTGAGCTGGAAGCGCTGCGCGAGGATGAACATCACTGGCAGGGGCGCGCCGACGATGCGCCGGAACTGGACGGGACGCGCCTTGAGTTCGAGCTAAGCGCTTCGCACGTGAAGGTGAATTTTGCCGGTGCGTTGCGGCTGGTTATGGATGATGAGGGTTTACGTCTGGCGCGCGCCAGTCTGGAAACCGGAGAAACGTTGACCCGCTACTGGAGGGGTGACGTTAATCATTTGCGCGTGCTGTGTGACCGTTCCAGCGTCGAAATTTTCATCAATCACGGTGAAGGCGTCATGAGCAGCCGCTATTTTCCTGACCATCCGGCACGGGTGCGCGTCGAAGGTGCGTCCGACATCACATTACGCTACTGGTCGCTGCGCACCTGCATGATAGAATAGGCGTTTTGGCAGCCGGATCTAAGTCGTTGTGAGAAAAACAAAACGCGTCACCATCAAAGATATCGCGGAGCTGGCGGGGGTATCAAAAGCCACTGCCAGCCTGGTTCTGAACGGCCGCAGCAAAGAGCTTCGCGTGGCGGAAGAGACGCGGGAGCGCGTGCTGGCGATTGCCAAAGAACAGCATTATCAGCCCAGTATTCACGCCCGTTCGCTGCGGGATAACCGCAGCCACACCATTGGACTGGTGGTGCCGGAAATCACCAACTACGGTTTTGCCGTTTTTTCGCACGAGCTTGAGACCCTCTGCCGCGAGGCGGGCGTTCAGCTGCTGATCTCCTGTAGCGATGAAAATCCGGGCCAGGAGACGGTGGTGGTCAACAACATGGTGGCCCGCCAGGTGGACGGGCTGATTGTCGCCTCCAGCATGCTCAACGACGCGGACTATCAAAAGCTGAGCGAACAGCTGCCCGTTGTGCTCTTTGATCGTCATATGAACGACAGCTCCCTGCCGCTGGTCATCACCGATTCGATTACCCCAACCGCCAGACTGGTGGCCGACATTGCGCGCCAGCATCCGGACGAGTTCTACTTCCTCGGCGGGCAGCCGCGGCTTTCCCCAACCCGTGACCGTCTTGAAGGTTTTAAGCAGGGGCTGCGCGACGCCAGCGTCGAGTTACGTCCGGAGTGGATCATTCATGGTAATTACCATCCGAGCTCCGGCTACGAAATGTTTGCCGAGCTTTGCGCGCGCCTTGGCCGCCCGCCAAAAGCCCTTTTTACCGCCGCCTGTGGCCTGCTGGAAGGGGTATTGCGCTACATGGGGCAACATAACCTGCTGCAAAGCGATATCCGTCTGGCCAGCTTCGACGATCACTATCTCTATGACTCTCTGTCTATTCCCGTCGATACCGTTCGTCAGGATAACCGACAGCTCGCCTGGCACTGCTTTGATCTGATTGGCAAACTGATTGACGGGGAGACGCCGGAGCCGATCCAGCGCAAGCTGGATGCAACCCTGCAACGTCGTTACCGGTCAGCCGAATAAAAGATGAGCAACTCGCGAATACGGCCATAACTTTAATTAATTAAAGATCTGTTTTCGCCGATAACCAAAGGGAAACTATATTCCTGAGGTTTGCTGTTATGTCGTTGAAAAAATCATCACTGATTATCCTGTTTTCCCTGCTTTTCTTCTTTGTAGCGAGCACCATCACCAGCGTTGGGCTCATCATCAAAAGTAATAATTCGCTGGATAACGTGAACAAAGAAATTCAGGTGGTTCTGTCGATTAATGACCCCATTAACCACAGCCGAACCCTGCGCGTCAGGGTCATGGAGTATGTGAAAATGGTGGAAGCGGGGGACGCAGCCGTTTCGTCCGCAAAACTGGCCTCGGTAAAAGAGGCGCTGACCAAAGCCGACCGTGCCTTTTCGGCGTTTATGGCCTCGCCGCGTTTGCAGGATGAAGCCCCACTCGTCAATGACTACCAGGTGGCGTGGCAAAACTACCGTAATCAGGGGCTGGCGCCGCTGATCGCTGCGGCTGCCGCTCACGATGTGTCACGATTCAATTCCCTCATCCCCGTGGTGTCCCAGCTCGATCGCCAATATGAAATTGTGCTCGACCAGGTGCTTTCCGTTCACCAGAAGTACGCGAAAACGCTGAACGAGGATGCGAGCCGTAATTTCGTGTCGGGACTGGTCATTATCGCCTGCATTGCCGCGCTGTTCGTGGTGGTGATCCTTGCCGTCAGCCTGCTGATGAAACGCCTTGTCTTTGCGCCGGTTGACCTGGCGCGTGAGCACTGTAGCCAGATTGCGGCAGGGAAGCTGGATGTACCGGTACCCGTCAAGGGTGATTCCGGGAATGAAATCGATCGCCTGATGGGCTCGATGGAGCAGATGCGTCAGGCGCTACTCTCCACGCTTTCTCAGGTGCGCGATGCCAGCCATACCGTAACCCACGCGGCGCAGGAAATTGCCTCCGGTAATATCGACCTGGCCTCGCGTACCGAGCAGCAGGCCTCCGCCCTGACCCAGACGGCGGCCAGCATGGAAGAGCTGAGCGCGACGGTGGCGAATAACACCGATAACGTCTTCCAGGCCGGTAAGCTGGTGCAGGATGCCGTGAAAAATGCCCGTACCGGCGAAGCGGTAACCCGTGAAGTCATCGAGACGATGAATACTATCGCGTCCAATTCGAAGCGCATTGAAGACATCACCAGCGTCATCAACAGCATTGCTTTCCAGACCAACATTCTGGCGCTGAACGCGGCTGTTGAAGCGGCGCGTGCCGGTACGCAGGGGCGAGGATTTGCCGTCGTGGCGAGTGAAGTCCGCACGCTGGCGCAGAAAAGCGCGGTGGCGGCGAAGGATATCGAAAGCCTTATCGCCCAGTCTGTTTCCAGCGTGAAAAACGGGGCGGAGCTGGTGAACCGCTCGGGAGAGGTGATTCATTCTATTATCAGCTCTGTGAATAAAGTGAATGCGCTGATGGAGCAGATTTCGGTTGCCTCTGAAGAGCAGAGCCGCGGAATTGGTCAGGTTGGGCAGGCCGTAACCGAGATGGACGGCGTGACCCAACAGAACGCGGCGCTGGTGCAGCAGTCCGCCGCTGCGGCAGCCTCGCTGGAGGAGCAGGCGCAGCAGCTGTCGCAGAGTATTTCAAGTTTCAGTCTGCCCAGGACGGCGTAACGGGCAAGCGTTGACAGGGCACGCATCTTCGACCACTCTAAAACTCTATCTTAGAGAGGTCGTTATGCTTCAACGGTTTGCAAAGAAAAAAGTGCTGTTACTTTCTGCTCTGCTGGCGTCAGGGCTGGTCAGGGCAGAGGAGACGCTTCCGGATGTGGTGAAGCACTTCAGCGAACAGCAGGACATCAAAATCATAAAGAAAATTGACGCTCCCGGCGGCGCGCCTGCGTGGCTGGGGCAGTATCAGGACATGGGCGTGACGCTCTTTCTGACCCCTGACGGAAAGCACGTGGTGTCTGGCTATCTGTATGATGATAAGGGAACAAACCTCAGCGAGGCCTATTTCCAGAAGGACATATACGCCCCGATGGGCCGCGAGATGTGGAAGAAGCTCAATGCGGCGCATCCGCTAAAAGAGGGCGCGGAGACTGCGCCGAAGAAAGTTTTTGTCTTTGCCGACCCGTTCTGCCCGTACTGCAAACAGTTCTGGGCAGAAGCGCAGCCGTGGGTGAAGGCCGGGAAAGTCCAGCTCAACACGCTGCTGGTCGCGTTTCTCAACCCGAACAGCGGGCGCAATGCCTCAGCGATCCTGAATGCGAAAGATCCGGTATCGGCCTGGAAAGAGTACGAACTCTCCGGCGGCAAAAAGCTGCCGAAACCGGAAGGCGCGGCCTCCCGGGAAACCGTTGAGATCCTGCAAAATCATCAGACGTTAATGGACAGCCTCGGCGCGAATGCCACGCCGGCGATTTATTACCTGAATGAACAAAACGAACTTCAACAGGTCGTGGGCATGCCCGACGCGAAACAGCTTGAGGCGATGTTCGGGCCGAAGCCCTAAAAGAAAGGCAGAAACAGGGCGTTTCTGCCTTTTCTTCATCAGCTACCCCAGCGTCCCCGCAGGTAATTCACCGCGTCCTGCGTCTGCGGCTGGTTAAGATAATCTTCGCGGAACAGGATAGTGCCTTTTACGTCAGGCAGAGAATCGTTGAGATCGAGCTGTTTTTTCAGCTCCGGCACGCCGCCGTTTACTGTCCAGTCAGGTTCATTTCTGGAAGGCGCGCCCACCTTGTAGAACGCGATCCCGATATACAGGCGGGTATGGGTCGGTTTCACCACGTCAGCCCACCATTTTGTCAGCACATCGTAACGTGCTGCGTCGCGGGCGAAGGGCCAGTAAATCTGCGGCGCTATGTAATCCAGTAACCCCTGCTGTACCCACTTGCGCGTGTCAGCGTAGGATTCATCGTAGGCTGCGGCACCGCGCGTGTCCGAACCTGCCGGGTCGAAGGAGCGGTTGCGCCAGACGCCCGCCGGGCTTACGCCAAATTCAACCTCAGGCTTGGCCTGCTTAATCGCCCGGGAGACCTGCACAATCAGCTCCTGGGTATTATGCCGCCGCCAGTCGGCTTTTGACGCAAATCCCTCGCCGTAGCGCCTGAAGGTCCAGGCATCATTGAGGGCTGAACCCGGCGTTTCGGTATAAAAATAGTCATCGAACTGAACGCCGTCGACAGGGTAGCGATTCACCACTTCCATCACCACCTGGGTTATCCAGTCCCGCACCTCGGGAATGCCCGGGTCGAGAACAAAACGATCCCCCGAGGTGCGGATCCACTCCGGATGTTGAACATACACGCTGGAGGGATGAAGCGACGAGGTCCGGTTTAACGCGGCAATGGTCGATGGCTTCGTATTGGTGGAAACGCGGTACGGGTTAAACCAGGCGTGAACCTTCATGCCGCGCCTGTGCGCTTCATCCAGCATAAACTGGAGCGGATCGTAACCGGGATCTTCCCCGATAGTCCCCGTCAGGGTATCCGACCACGGCAGGATTTTAGAGGACCACAGCGCCGTGCTGTCCGGTTTTACCTGAAAGAAGACGGTATTGATCCCCAGGGTTTTCAGCTTATCGAGCTTGTCCGTCAGCGCCCGCTGCTGCTGGGCGATACGCTGGTCCGCGCTGCGGCCATTCACCGAGGAAACGGGTGGCCAGTCGAGACGGGAGACGGTCGCCAGCCAGATCCCGCGCATGGGTTCGTTGGTCTGCTGTACTGGTTTCGCCTGCGGCAGCGGGGTAACGAGTGATTTGGGAGGTTTGGAGGTGCAACTTACCAGTAAAAGCGCGCAGCCAAGCAGCGCGCCGGTCCGTTTTACGTGTCGCATCATTTGCGTTTTAGCTCCTGGGTGTCCGGCTTTCCGTCCAGGGATTAAAGGCCGGTTCGTCCTGTTCCCCGTGACCGTCATCGTGAAGGGATTCGAGGTAAAGGGCTTCGACTTCCGCCCGCGCCCATGGGGTACGGCGCAGAAATTTCAGACTTGATTTAACGCTCGGGTCCTTGCGAAAACAGTTGATTTTGATTCGGTTGCCCAGTTCATTCCAGCCATATCGCGCAACCAGCGCGTTAACCTGCATTTCGAGCGTTACGCCATGCAAAGGATCGTTGGAAGTATGTGCAGTCATAGGCGTCCGGTAGTCTCAATTTTTATGGGGATGTGATAAACGCTCAAAGGTTACAAGAAAGCAGGGGACGCGGCAATTTCAGCGTGAGGTTCTTCACCCTTGAGAGGGTGAAGAAGAGGGGATTACTATTTTTTAAACAGTTCAGGCGCCCAAGGCGTTGGGTCTACTTCCATAAACGGCGCGCGCTCAAAGCGAGACTTCAGCGCCCAGGGTACCGTACAGTCAAAAATCGTTTTGCAGGTTATCCCGTTTCCACGAATGGAGGGGCTGTAGTCCGGCGACTGCGAAGGATCGAGCTGGTGACCGCGGAGCCCCGGCAGATGGGTGATGCTGACGTCGCCCTGCATGCGGGTGGTCATCGCCCACAAAATGTCGTCGCTGTCGAAGATATCCACGTCTTCATCGACGAGAATAATGTTTTTCAGCTCGGAATAGGTGGCTAGCGCGATAAGAGCCGCCTGACCCTGACGCCCTTCGTCAGAGGGCTGGCGTTTTTTCACCTGCAAGATGCCGAGGAATTTGCCGCCGCCAGCGGTATGCGCGTAAACGTTTTGCAGGAAACCGGGGATGGCTTCTTCCACCGCATTGCGGATGCTGGCCTCGGTGGGTAAACCGGCAAGCGTGGTGTGCTCTTCGCCCGGACCGACCAGCGTTTGCAGGATCGCCTGATGGCGCATCGTGACGGCCTTCACCTTGATGACCGGCAGCGAAGGGTTCGCCTCCCCACAGTAGCCGGGGAATTCCGGCATCGCATGCCCGGTATGGGTATGCTGATCTTCTTCGACGCGCACGCCCGGCAGCAGTTCGCCTTCAATGATAATTTCCGCACGCGCAATCGCTTTTTCATTTACGGCCACGCCCTGCACCAGCTCAACCGGGCGTTGACGCAGGGCACCGGCGACGCCCAGCTCGTTATAGCCGAAGGGCGTGGTCGGCGCTTCGAAGCAAGCGCCAATGTAGATAGCCGGATCAAGACCCATGTTGATGGTGACCGGCAGCGGTTTTCCCGCCTCTTCGGCTTTCTTACGGAACACTTCGATGTGACGGCCCGCGGCAAGGAACATGGAGAGCTCGTCGCGCTCCTGAACGCAGAGACGGTGAATGGTGACGTCGGTCAGCGACGCGTCTTCCGGATCGCTCGCCAGCACCAGTCCCAGACAGAAGAACGGACCGGCATCTATCGGCGTATTGGTCGGGGCCGGAAGCAGCTTACGCAGATCGAAGTTCGGATCGTCGGCGTAAAACACCTCCTCCTGGCACGGCGCCTGCGCCGCCGGAACGACAACGGGCGCAACCGGGTTTTTCACCGCCTGGCCGACGTGTTTTGCCAGTTCAGAGGGCTCGCACCCCAACAGCAGCGCCGCCCGTTCGCGGCTGGCGTGCATGCCCACCAGGATGCGGGAATCCTGGTAACCCTTCACGTTATTGAACATCATAGCCGGGCCGATGCGCGTCGGACGTTTGACCGTGCCGCCGGCGCCAATGTGCCGGTAAACGCCCGCCAGCTCAGCATTCGGATCGACCGGATGGTCAGTTTCAATGTACTGGCCTTCGTGGCGCTGGAGCAGTTCGATGGCACTTCTGAGATCGTTAATGTGGTTTTCCATATTACCTCCTTGGTTGAATGCTTCCATTCTTAACCGGACGAACAATGCTATCAATTGCATCATTTATGCTATTTTGATAAGCAAATTATTATCAATGACGGAGGCTCGATTTGCAGTTTCGACTGATGCGCAATTTTATCGTGGTGGCCGAAGAGCTCCACATGCACCGGGCGGCAGAGCGCCTAAACATGGCGCAGCCCGCGCTGAGCCAGCAGATCAAAACCCTCGAAGAGCGACTGGGTGTCACGCTGTTCAGCCGGGCGAATCGTCGCTTAACGCTGACGCCAGCCGGAGAGGCGTTTCTCCATAAAGCCAGAATCGCGATATTTATGACCGATCAGGCGATTCTGGACGCCAGGCAAACGGCCAGGGGCGAGCAGGGCGTGCTGAATCTCGGATGTGTTTCAAGCGCGATATTCGACAGCAAACTGCCCGCCGCGCTACGGCTACTTCATGAGAAATGGCCGGCCATCACCCTTTCTATGATGACGGGGAACGTGCAAACCCTTTACACCGGCGTGCAAAGTAACCAACTGGATGTGGCCATCATCCGTGCGCCGCTACCGCTGCTGCCTGACGATCTGCAAAGCCGTCCTTTCACCACGGAAAAAGTCGTGCTGGCGTTACCGCATCACCATAGCCTGGCGGGATCTTCCGCGCTGACGCTTTCGTCTGTGAAGGAGGAAAAGTGGATTACCCTGCGCGATCCGCAGGGTATGGGACTGGAGCAATACTTTTATGATGCCTGCCATAGCGCGGGTATACAGCCTAACGTCGTGCAAAATGCCACCGATGTCCCCACGGTGATAAGCCTTGTCGCCGCGGGGTTTGGCATCGCCATGCTGCCAGCCTCAGCGAAAGCGATACGCGTACAAAACGTGGTCTTTGTGGATATTCTTGACCGACTCCGGGAGAGTGAGCTGACGCTGGTTTGCCATCGGGTGGTTCGCTCTGAGGTTCTGAAAAAATTGATGAACATTCTCGATCATACCTGACGCCCGGCGGTCTGTAGAAGCTGTTCCCGCAGCCAGCGGTTAGCCGGATCTTGGCTGTTTTTCGGGTGCCAGTACATACCAATAACGATCGGCGGGAGATCCAGCGGCGGCGGAAAAATATCGAGCGTTTGCGCAAAGCGTTGCAGCATGCGTCTGGGTAGGGTGCAGAGCAAATCGGTACCGCCAACAATCGCAGGCGCCATCGCGTAGCTTTGCGTCGACATCACCACGTTACGCTGGTGGCCAAGCCCCGCCAGATGCCGATCGACAAAGCCTGAGAAAGGGTCCCCCTCGGACGAAACCACCAGGTGGGAAAGGGCGCAATAGCTTTTCAGATCCATCGGCCCCGTACCGCGCGAATGGCCTTTACGCTGGGCGGTGGCATATTCATCGTCAAACAGTTTTCGTCTGACCCATGCATCGTGCGCGCCCGCGTTAATGCCGACATAAATATCCACCTCGCCATTTTCCATCTGCGCCACCAGCAGCTGGGTTTCGGGGAGCGCAAAACGCAGCCGGATGCCTGGTGCCGCAGCGCTAATCTGATTCTGCAACTCCGCCCCGAGCATCAGCGCCGGGTTCTCATGCAGGGCAATCACAAAGGTGCGGTTGCTGTTTTGCGCGTTGAACGTGGTGGGTTCAAGCATTGACGAAATGCCCTGTAAAACCGTCGTGACCTGCGGCCTTAACGCCTCGGCGCGCGGCGTAGGTAACACCCCACGTCCGTGTGGGGAAGGGACAAACAGCGGCTCACCGAACAGGAGGCGCAGGCGCGCAAGGCGGGCAGACATTGCCGGCTGGCTGATGCCCAGCCGCGCGGCCGCATGGGTGATGTTCTGCTCCCTGAGCAGGGCATCCAGCGTCAGGAGCAGATCTATATTTATATCGGAAGGTGGCATCTTATTTTGCGTCACGGTTGGTATAGGTTACCGGGACCCACGCGTAGCCTTGCCGCTCGCCCTGCGTGACATAACCGATACCGGGGAAAGGCAGGTGCGGAGCTGCAATGAGTTCTTTGTTTTTCACAAACTCCGCGAACGCCGCGTTACGCACCCTGGCGGCGCCGTCCTGATCCTCATCGTAAGCAATCGTCACATTGGGCTGCGGGAACTGAACCGCAGCGACGTGAATAATGTCGCCGACAAAGGTGATTTTTTCACCTTTGCTCTCCAGCGTATAGAACGCCGAACCTGGGGTATGGCCCGGATGTACCGTTCCGCGGATGCCCGGCAGAAGCTGTTCCGTCCCGGAGAAGGTCTTCATTTTTCCGGCGTCCAGATAAGGTTTTAAGGTTTTGCGCGCAACGTCAAAGTAGTTCTGGTCATAACCAGATTTTTTCTGGTTCTCGTCGTTAAAGAAAAATTCGATATCCGGTTTCCCGACATAGACCTGCGCATGAGTAAACACGCGTTGGCCGTCTTTCACCAGGCCACCGGCGTGATCGGAGTGAGCGTGGGTGATGAGAATATCGGTTATATCTTCGGGTTTGATGCCCTGCGTCGCCAGGCTTTCAATCAGTCGGCCGCCTTTGCCGGGCCCAAAGAGTTGGCCTGATCCGGTGTCCACCAGGATTTTGTGGCCGGGCAGCGCGATATAAAACGCATTAATCGATGCTTCAACCGGGTTGGCCTGGAAATTTTTTGCCAGTAACGCATCGGTATTTTCCGCCGTTGTACGGCGCAACAGGGTATGCAGATCCTGCGGCACGCTGCCGTCCGTAAAGGCGGTGACAATCGTATCGCCAACCTGAACGCTATAGCCGCCAGCCTGCTGTTTCACCACGTGCTGGGGAACGTTGGCCACCGCGTGGATCGCGGGTAAGAAAAGGACAGAACCGGTAAACAGGGTTGATAAAGCAAGTTTTTTCACAGTAAACATGATGGGCTCCTCAATAGTAAGTTCATCATAGTTCAACTGAGATTTTTGAGAACGGAAGGGGGGTGAATGTGACCTATCCATGAAATGGATAGGTCTGAGAGAAGTTTTTACAGAACGCCGGTACCGCCGTCAGAACACCAGACCTGTCCGGAGGCGTATGAGCAGGTATCGGAGGCAAACAGCACGTACAGCGGTGCGATTTCAACCGGCTGGCCCGGTCTGCCCAGCGGGGTATCTTCCCCGAACTTCTGGACCTTGGATTGAGGCTGGCCGCCGCTGGACTGAAGAGGCGTCCAGTACGGACCCGGCGCGACAGCGTTCACACGAATGCCGCGCGGCCCCAGCTGCTGCGCCAGAGATTTGGTAAAGGCCACGTTACAGGCTTTGGTCTGCGCATAGTCGACCAGGATCGCGCTCGGCTTAAATGCCTGAACGGAAGTGGTGTTGATGATCACGGCGCCTTCCTGCAAATGGCGCAGCGCGGCTTTTGTGATCCAGAAGGGCGCATAGACGTTGGTTTTGAACGTCGCGTCAAAATCAGCGGTAGTGAGATCGTCGATCGATTCGCAGAACTGCTGGCGCCCGGCGTTATTCACCAGAATATCCAGGCCGCCCAGTTCGGCGACGGCTTTTTCCACCAGCGTATCGCAGAACGACTCTACGCGAATGTCGCCGGGAATAGCGACCGCTTTACGGCCTTCGGCCTTAATCAGCGCAATGACCGATGCGGCATCGGATTCCTCTTCAGGCAGATAGCCGATGGCAACATCTGCCCCTTCACGGGCATAGGCGATGGCGACCGCACGACCAATGCCGGAATCACCGCCGGTGATCAGCGCTTTTTTTCCTGCCAGTTTTCCCGACCCGATATAACTTGTTTCACCATGATCCGGTATTGGCTTCATTTCCGATGCCAGCCCGGGGGCCATTTGCGGTTGTTCAGCAAACGGTGGACGAGGGTAATGCAGCGTGTGATTATTTCCTGTAGACATACCGGCCTCCTTAAATAGTGAATTCCAAGATTAGTCGTTAATTAGACGCAAGCGGGCAAAATTGATAAATTCAGACAAATCTATATTCCATTGCCGGATGTAAAATATTTTCTTAAGCCAGCATGTAATACCAGAAAAGGGCGACCTCATCTTTTTCCGGCAGGGCGTTGTAAAGATAGCGATCGTAACCGCCCAGAATAAATCCATAGTGACGATAGAACAGACAGGCCGTAACGTTTACGTTCTGCGTCTCCAGCCGTAAGCCGGGCGCATTGAGGCTTCGCGCCCAGACGTGGGTAGCAGACATCAGCTTATGCGCCGCGCCCGTCCGGCGCTTTGAACGCTCCACGGCAATGTAATCCACTGAGATAAATTTATTCCAGTTACAGGATGCAGTAATAAAACCGGCGATTTCTCCATCATCCGTTTCGGCAATCAGAAATATTGAATCCGGATTAACACAATGGTTTTCCAGCGTCTGGAGATCCAGTTCATACGTTTTAAGATAAGGCTCTGTTAACGCTTGAATATGCAAATCGCCATTGAGAAAGGGCTCTCTGGCAATCTCATCAACCGTGAAAGAAAAATCACAGCATTCAAGACGGGCGAGATCGGTACTTAATCCTTTTCGAATGTGCATGGTATTCCTTAAGTGGGAGTTATAAATAGATAATAGACGAAGCGGCATACCCTGCTGGCATAACACTCTGTTGATCCTGGTCTAAGCTTGTATTTCGTTCCGCGTAGAATGTGGTCATTCGAGGACAGTGAATGGAATTCAGAACATGTCGCAGGCACTGGGGTGCCGAGTTTATTTCCGATGACGTTGTACGTTTTCGCGTCTGGGCTGAAGGGCAGAAAGATCTCACGTTGCGTTTAACTGACACCGACATTCCGATGGCGGCGGTGGGCGACGGCTGGTTTCAGATTGACGTTCCCGGCGTCAGGCACGGTACGACGTATCAGTTTGTTTTACAGGATGGGTTGGCAGTGCCGGATCCGGCCTCACGGACCCAACAGAATGACGTCAACGGCCCGTCGGTGGTGATCGACCCGCGTCGCAACCCCCCCACGCAACCAGAATGGAAAGGGCGGCCGTGGGAAGAGACGGTAATTTACGAACTGCATATCGGGACTTTCACCGAGGAAGGAACCTTCAGGGCGGCCATCGAAAAACTGCCTTATCTGGCCGAACTGGGTATTACGCAGCTGGAAGTGATGCCCGTTTCCCAGTTTGGGGGGCAACGCGGCTGGGGGTATGACGGCGTATTGCTGTATGCCCCGCACTCGGCTTATGGCACGCCGGATGATTTTCATGCCTTTATCGACGCCGCCCACGCGCTTGGGCTTGCCGTGGTGCTCGATATCGTACTCAATCACTTTGGCCCGGAAGGGAACTACCTGCCGTTACTCTCGCCGGCGTTTTTCCATCAGGATCGGATGACCCCGTGGGGCTACGGGATTGCCTATGAGGTTGACGCGGTCCGGCAATACATTGCCGAGGCGCCGTTATTCTGGCTGTCGGAGTATCATCTTGACGGTCTGCGCTTCGACGCCATCGACCAGATCCACGACGACGCAGAGACCCATATTCTTCCTCACATTGCGCAACGGATCCGCGACGCATTTCCGGATCGTCATATCCATCTCACCACCGAAGACAGTCGCAACGTCATTTTCCTGCATCCGCGCGATGAGCATGGTCAGACGCCGCTTTTCACCGCCGAATGGAATGATGATTTTCACAACGCCGCGCATGTCTTCGCGACCGGGGAATCTCACGCCTATTACCAGGATTTCGCCTACGAGCCGGAGAAAAAGCTGGCGCGAGCGCTGGCCGAAGGCTTTGTCTACCAGGGCGAAATCTCGCTTCAGACCGGAAAATCGCGCGGAGTAGAGTGTCGCGAGCAGCCTCCGCAATTTTTTGTCGATTTTATTCAGAACCACGATCAGGTCGGCAACCGTGCCCAGGGTGAGAGGCTCATCTCTCTGGCTGGCGCGGATAAAACGCGGGTGCTGTTCGCGGCGCTGCTCCTGTCGCCTCATATACCGCTGCTGTTTATGGGCGAGGAGTATGGCGAAACGCAACCGTACCTCTTTTTCACCGACTTCCACGGCGACCTGGCGAAAGCGGTGCGGGAAGGGCGCGCGAAAGAGTTTACCGGCCATGCCGGGCACGATGAAACCGTACCTGATCCCAACGACCTGAATACCTTTATGTGCTCGAAGCTGGACTGGAACAGGGTGGAGACGGAGGAAGGCAGAGCGTGGCTGCACCTGACGCGCGAACTGATTGCGCTGCGTCAGCGCTATGTCGTCCCGTTGCTGAAGCAGCAGGGCGCGGTTGAAGGTAACGTCCTGCAAACAACGCTCGGCATGGTTGCCGTGAGCTGGCGTTTTCCGTCCGGTACGCTGTCGATGGCGCTGAATATCGGTAAAAAGCCGCTCCCCTTGCCGGACCTGCCCGGAAAACCGATCTTTAGCAGGCCGGAGGCAATCGAAAACCTGCCGTCGAACAGCATTGTTGTTCGCTTTGCTGAAGGAGAAGCAACGCTATGATCCCGTCCTCAACCTATCGCATTCAGTTTCGCAACGGCATGACCTTTGACCGCGTGGTGGCCTTGATACCGTATATGAAAGACCTCGGTATCAGCCATCTCTACGCGTCACCTGTTTTCACGGCAACCACGGATTCCACTCACGGCTATGACGTGACGAACCCCAACGAAATCGACCCGGCGATTGGCGGGCGGGAAGGGTTCGACCGTATGGCGGCGGCGCTTAAACAGGCGGAGATGGGGCTGATTCTGGATATTGTGCCGAACCACATGTCCACCTCCCTGGAGAACCGCTGGTGGCGCGATGTGATCGAGCACGGCAGGCAGAGCCGCTACGCGACCTATTTTGATATCGACTGGTCCAGACCGCTAACGCTGCCGTTTCTTGGCGACACCTTCGAAGCCGAGCTGGAGCGCGGGGCTATCACCGTAAAACGTGACAGTGTCACCAATAAAGCGGAGCTGGTCTACTACGACACAGCCTATCCGCTTAATCCTGGCACGTTTGCCGAGGACAAAAGCATCGCTGAGATCCACGAGGCGCAAAGCTGGCGGCTGATGTCCTGGCGGGAAGCGCCGAAACAGCTTTCATGGCGACGCTTTTTTGAAATTACCGGGCTGGTGGGCGTGCGGGTGGAGGATGAGGCAGTATTTGCAGACACGCACCGCCTGATCCTTGAGCTTGTTCACGCTGGCGTCGTCGACGGCCTGCGCATTGACCATGTGGACGGGCTTGCCGATCCGCTGGGCTATTTGCAGCGCCTGCGGGCGGCGACCGGGCCGGATTGCTACATCACGGTGGAGAAGATCCTCGCGAAAGGGGAACAGCTTCCTGCGGAGTGGCCCGTCTCGGGTACCACAGGCTATGAGTTTATCGCCTCGCTGGCGGAAGTGCTGGTGGACGATAACAACCTGTCGCGGCTGGAGACGCTCCACGATGAGACGCTGGGCACGACGGTGGACAGGCATACGGAGTTGCGCAAGGCCAAAGGTCTGATGACCGATCGTAACTTTGAAGGCGAATTTACTACGCTGCTGACCATCGCCAGCGAGCTGGCCCGGCACAACGACGTGGCGGTGCAGCACGACGATATTCGCCACGCCCTGCGCGAGCTGCTTATCGCCTTTCCGGTATATCGCACCTACGGCACCGCGGAGGGGCTGACGCCCTCGGACGTGGCGCTGCTCAGCCGGGTGGTCGCCAGCGTAAACACGTCCGAACCCGCCCTGAGCCTGATCGTCCGTATTCTTACCGGCGATCTGCCGGAGCATGATTACGCGCAGGCTTCCCTTTTCCGCACCCGTTTTCAGCAGCTGACCGGGCCGCTGATGGCGAAATCGGTAGAGGATACGCTGTTCTTCCGCCACAACCTGGAGCTGGCGCTGAACGAAGTAGGCGCCGACCCGACGCCGCGCGCGTTTTCACTTTCCCGTTTTCACCAGGAGATGCGCATTCGTCTTGCCCGCCAGCCCGACGCGCTGCTGGGGACCTCTACCCACGACACCAAACGCGGCGAGGATGCGCGAGCGCGTCTGTACACGCTGACGGAAGCACCGGATCTGTGGGGAGAAAATCTGGCGCGCTGGCGGCAGATGAACCAGACGCAGGTCAGGTTCCTGAACGATGGCACCGCGCCGAACGCCGCCGATACCTGGATGATCTACCAGGCGCTGGCGGGCGTCTGGCCTGCCACGCTCTCGCCTGACGATCGCGACGGGCTTAAGTCACTGGAAGAGCGTTTCCTCGGTTTTATCGAAAAAGCCCTGCGCGAGGCCAAGCAGCGGACCGACTGGATCGACAGCAACGAAGATTACGAGAGCGTGGTGCTGGACTACGTGCGGCATCTGCTCTCCCCGGATAACACCCTGTTCCTGCGTGATTTTAGTGCCGCACTACAGCCGTTCATTCGGGCGGGATTAATGAACAGCCTGAGCCAGACGGTGATCAAGCTGACTGCCCCCGGCGTACCGGACATCTATCAGGGTAGCGAAGGGCTTAACTTTAGCCTGGTCGACCCGGATAACCGACGCGAGCCGGATTTCACCGCGCTGGCGGAAAACCTGAGCACGGCGGACGGCAACATCTTTAACGATACGCAACGCTGGCGCGACGGCAGCGTGAAGCAGTATGTCACCGCCACGCTGTTACGGATCCGGCCGCATTACCCAGCGCTTTTCCGCTACGGCGACTGGCTGCCGCTGAAGGTGACCGGCGAGCGCGAGGAGAACCTGATTGTCTATGCGCGCCTTCACGAGGAAGAGGCGCTTATCGTTGCCGTGCCGCGCCTGGTGTTTGACGTCACCGACAATGCGGCCCTGTGGGCCAATACCACCGTGGCCATACCCCAGGAGCTGGCCGGAAAGCACTATCGGGATCTTTTTACCGGAGAGCGTCGCCTTCTGCCAGAGACGCTGGATTTAACGTCTGAAAAGGGATGTTTGTTGGTTCTGCTTACCTGCGAATAATCGAGGAGAACAAAAATGCCAAAGGATACAACGTTTGAAATTCGGGCCGGCCATGGCCAGCAGCTTGGCGCAAATTATGACGGAAAGGGGGTAAACTTCGCCCTGTTTTCCGCCCACGCGGAGCGGGTAGAGCTCTGTCTGTTTGACCCTTCCGGGAAAACCGAAATCGCCCGACTGGAACTGCCGGAATATACCCATGAGGTGTGGCACGGCTATGTGCCCGACCTGAAGCCGGGCGCGCTCTACGGCTATCGCGTTTACGGACCCTACGATCCGGAGAACGGCCATCGTTTTAACCCCAACAAGCTGCTCATCGATCCGTATGCCCGCGAACTGGTGGGCGACATTGCGTGGAACGATGCCCACTTCGGCTATGAGCTGGGGCATGACGAGCTCGATCTCAGCTTTGATACGCGGGACAGCGCGCCGTTTACGCCGAAATGTAAGGTCATCGACCCGAACGCCGTCGACTGGCAGGACTCGCGGCGGCCTGACGTCCCATGGCCGCACACCGTGGTCTATGAAAGCCATGTGAAAGGCTTTACCCAGCTTAATCCGGCCATTCCGCCCGAACTGCGCGGTACGTTTGAAGGGATGGGACATAAAGCCTCCGTGGATTACATCAAAAGCCTGGGCATCACCTCGGTGGAGCTGCTGCCGGTTCACTGGTTCCCGGACGATCAGCACCTGCTGGATCGCGGTCTAAAAAACTTCTGGGGCTATAACTCGCTGGCTTTCTTTGCGCCAGCGTCCCGCTATTACGGTCCGGCGGGTATTCAGGGTTTCCGCGACATGGTGCGCGCCTATCATGATGCGGGCATAGAGGTGATCCTCGACGTGGTCTATAACCACACGGCGGAGGGCAACGAGCTGGGGCCAACCCTGTCGTTCAAAGGAATTGATAACTTCTGCTATTACCGCACCATGCCGGATCAGCACCGGTATTACATCAACGACACCGGCACCGGGAACACCGTTAACACGTCGCACCCGCGCGTGTTGCAGATGGTCATGGACTCCCTGCGTTACTGGGCGGAATCGATGCAGATTGACGGCTTCCGCTTTGATCTCGGAACCATACTCGGACGCGAGCCGGAGGGATTCGATCCGCGCGGCGGCTTCTTCGATGCCGTGACCCAGGATCCGGTGCTGTCGAAGCTGAAGCTCATTGGTGAGCCGTGGGATATCGGCCCGGGTGGATATCAGGTTGGGGGCTTCCCGCCAGGCTGGGGAGAGTGGAACGATAAATACCGCGATACGGTACGTGAATACTGGAAGGGGGATAACGTCTCTAACGATTTTGCCGCCCGCCTGCTGGGGTCCGGCGATCTGTATGACTTGCGCGGTCGTCGTCCGTGGGCCAGCGTCAATTTTATCACCGCGCATGACGGCTTTACGCTCAACGACCTGGTGTCGTACAACGAGAAGCATAACGCCGATAACGGGGAAGATAATAACGACGGACATAACGATAACCGTTCGTATAACTACGGCGAGGAAGGACCGACGGAAAACCCGGATATCATCGCCACCCGCGAGCGGCAAAAGCGTAATTTCCTCACCACGCTTTTCTTCTCCCACGGCACGCCGATGCTGCTGGCGGGAGATGAGTTTGGCCGGACGCAAAAGGGCAACAACAACGGATACTGTCAGGACAGCGAGATCTCCTGGATAAACTGGGAAGGGCTGTCAGAAAACGACGAGGCGCTGCGCGAGTTTACCCGTCGGCTGATCGCCCTGCGCGCGGAGCAACCGCTGCTGCGCAGGGAGAACTGGCGCGACGGGCTGGAGATCCGCTGGTTTAACGCCGGCGGCGGCCCGCAGCAGTCGGAACAGTGGGACGAGGGCTCCACCCTTGGTCTCTCCATCAGCCGTCCGGACCTTCAGCAGGAAGAGGGTGTCTGGCACGACGTGCTGATGCTGTTCAATCCGTTTGAAGGCACCGTGCCTTTCCAGATCCCGCAGTTTGGTGAAGGGGGCTGGGTGCTCGAACTTTCGACGGCGGAGGATGCCCCCACGGGGGAAATCATCACTGAATCTGTCGATTACGAGCTGGCCGGGCGGAGTATCACCCTGTTCCGCCGCCCTTAAAGCGAGGCCGCCGCGCGTGCGGCGGTATCGTACAGGGACGAGATCGCGCGCAGCAGCTGCGCGGTCTCGCCAATTGACGTTCCCGGAATGCCGCTTTCCGCATGAATGTTGATCAGGCAGGCTTCCCGCACCTCACGGTACTTCATGCACAACGCTTTCCCGTCCTCGGTCGTAGAGAAAAAAAGCTCTTTCCCCGCTTTCTCGCTGGTGACGTAGCCCGCCTTCACCAGCTTTTTCAGCGCATACGTCACCACGTGGGTATCTTCCACGTTCAGCACAAAGCAGATGTCGGCCAGCTTCTTCTTGCGGTTGCGGTGATTCACATGGTGAAGAAGCGAAACGTCAAAGGCTCCCATATCCGGTTCACCTGCTGCGGTCATGCAGCGCACCATCCACTTGTTGAACGCGTTGCTGGTCATGATCAGGGCGTATTCCAGCTCTGATAATTCGGCGCACCGCTCTGACACCAGATGACGGGAGGAGACGATACGCCCGTCCGCAATATCGTCGTGGTTTAACGCTGCCTTCGTTTTCTTAGTCGTCATACCGATCCTTTCTCCAGAATGTAAACCCGTCGATAAAATAAGAACATTTTATTGATAAATTGTTTACATGTTTTTGACGTTCAGATATAGCTTTTTAGTGCAGGTTCTGCGGAGCCTGACGTAAAACACAACATCGCGCGCCGTAATGCACCGGCTTCGCTCTGCTGCGAAGTATAAAAAATAGCCGTCGGCGCGCAACGCTCACTTTGGATAGGGTAACGTTTATGGACAGTTCTACACTGTTGCCGCTTATCGGGATTCCGGTGGTGGTTATTGGTTTTGCACTGCGTTTCAACCCGCTGCTGGTTGTCGTGGTGGCGGGGCTGGCGACGGGCCTGCTGGTTGGCATGGATTTAGGCATGCTGCTGGAAACCTTTGGCGAAAAGTTTGTGAATAGCCGATCGCTTGCCACCTTCATCCTGATCCTGCCGGTGATTGGCCTGCTGGAGTATTACGGGCTGAAAGAGCGCGCCCAGGCATGGGTGGCGAAGATCGCCAGCGCCACCTCGGCCCGTATCCTGATGCTCTACTTTGTCGCCCGCGAAGGGACGGCTGCGCTCGGGCTGATGTCGCTGGGCGGCCACGCGCAGACGGTGCGTCCGCTGCTGGCGCCGATGGCGGAAGGGGCCGCGCTGAATGAATACGGCGACCTGCCGCAGCACATTCGCGACAAAATCAAAGCCCATGCCGCCGCCTGCGACAATATCGCGGTTTTCTTTGGGGAAGATATCTTTATTGCCTTCGGCGCGGTGCTGTTGATTGACGCCTTCCTCAAGGAGAACGGGATCGAGGGGATCGAGCCGCTGCATATCGGCCTGTGGGCCATTCCGACCGCCATTGCGGCCCTGATTATCCATATGACGCGCCTGCTGCGCCTCGACGCCAGCATTCGTCGCGACGTGATGGCCTGGAAAGCAGAGCAGGGCACGCAGGAGATCGCATCATGATGACGCTCATCACCATAAACCGCGTGTACTATCTGATTGGCTTCGTCGTGATGCTGCTGGTGGTCATGACCCTTCGCGATCGCGCCAACCCGAAACGCTTTACGACCGCGCTGTTCTGGTTCCTTTTCGGCGGGATCTTCCTGTTTGGCGATCTGATGGTGCAGGAGCTGGGCAGGTCGCTGGCGTATCGCATTATTGGCGGCGCCGTAATCGTGATTGCGCTGCTGGCCGGTTTCGGGCTGGTCGGGAAGGGGCACTATAAAATGGCTACCGAGGAGGAGCGCGTTGCCTCGTCGAACCGGCTGAAAAACTGGCTGTTTTTACCCGCGCTGATGATCCCGGTGGTGACGGTGATCGGGACGCTGTTCCTGAAGGGCGTCTCGATCGGCGGCGTTTACCTGCTCGACCAGAAACAGCTCACCCTGGCGGCGCTGTGCGTGGCCTGCGTGGCGGCGATCCTCACCGGCTGGTGGCTGACGAAAGGCACGCCGCTGCACGCGATTCGTCAGTCTCGTCGGCTGGTCGACACCATCGGCTGGGCGGTGATCCTGCCGCAGATGCTCGCCATGCTGGGTGGGGTGTTTGTGGTGGCCAATACCGGTGAATCGGTGCAGAAGGTGGTCAGCCTGTTTGTGAACCCGGACAGCCGCTTCATGCTGGTGGTGATTTACTGCGTGGGGATGGCACTGTTTACCATGATCATGGGTAACGCTTTTGCGGCGTTCCCGGTGCTGAGCGCCGGTATTGCCTTGCCGTTCCTGATTAACGTTCATCACGGTAACCCGGCGCCGCTGCTGGCTATCGGCATGTATGCAGGCTACTGCGGCACGCTCATGACGCCTATGGCCGCTAACTTCAACATCGTGCCTGCCGCGCTACTGGAGCTAAAAGACAAATATCAGGTCATCAAGATCCAGATCCCGACCGCGTTAACCCTGCTGGTGGTGAACGTGTTCTTAATGTATTTCCTCGTGTTTCGCTAAGGAGCCGCTATGGAATTAACGCAACATCAGGCTGACGCCTTCGCCAGAATGCCGTTGACCTATTTACGTCAGGAATACCCGAACCACATTATGCACCTGCTCAACGACGACGGTGACGTGTTGCCGCCTCGCGAGCTGCATCCGATATTTTACGGCTGCTTCGACTGGCATTCGGCTGTACATGGTTACTGGTTACTGCTGCGCTGCCTGCGTCTCTATCCCGAACTGCCGTGTCGGGAGGAGATTATCGCCCTGTTCGACGAACACCTGACCGATGAGAAGGTGGCGAAGGAGCTGGCCTATTTTACCGCGCCGTTCCGCGCGTCGTTTGAACGGCCCTATGGCTACGGCTGGCTGCTGGCGCTGGCGCAGGAGCTGCATCAATCGGCGCTGCCGCAGGCGGAGCGCTGGTACCAGACGCTGCAACCGTTAACCCTGGACATTCGCCAGCGGCTGGTGGATTACCTCAGCAAGCTTACCTATCCGATCCGCGTCGGGACGCACTACAACACGGCGTTTGCCCTCGCGCTGGGGCTGGACTATGCCCGCGCGGTAAACGACGACACGCTCGAGCACGCCATCCTGGACGCATCGACGCGGTTTTATCTCGCGGATACGCATTATCCGGCACATTATGAGCCGGGCGGCGACGAGTATATCTCCGGGGCACTGACCGAGGCCCTGCTGATGAGCAAGGTGGCGGAGGATTTCCCGGCCTGGTTCGATGCGTTTCTGCCCGAAATCGCGTCCGTTTCTGCACTGATGCATCCGGCAGAGGTGAGCGACCGCACCGATCCGAAAATTGCGCACCTCGACGGGCTCAACCTCAGCCGCGCGTGGTGCATGAAGCACATTGCCCGTGCCTTACCGGAGAATCATCGCGCCCGGCAGGCATTACGCGATGCCGTTGCGCGCCATCTTTCGGCAAGCGTGGAGCATGTCGTCGGCAGTCACTACAGCGGCGGACACTGGCTGGCGAGCTTTGCGCTGCTGGCGCTGGAGTAGCCCAGCCTGGCCTCATTTTATCAGCCTCAGCGACCGTAACCGGCTTACGCTAACCAATACGGACACCGCTGAGGCTGCCGTGGCGATCCACAGCGCAGCATGAACGGGTTTTCCATCTGCTGTCAGCATAACTCCTACACCCGCTGCACCGAGACACTGTCCGAATGTGCGCATAATGGACAAAACGCCTGAAGCAAAGCTCGCATGGTCACGCGTAACGTTTGAGAGCATCTCACGGTTATTGGGGCTCTGGAAGCAGCCAAACCCCATACCGCACACCAGGCACCGCAGGCAGATGTCCCACATGGCTGGGCTGGCAGGCAGCGTCGCCAGTAGCCCCAACCCTACAGCGAAAATCATCAGTCCGAGAGTGGAGATCGGCGGAGCCGAAATCGTGTCCGCCCACCGGCCTGCATGCGGTGCAATCAGCACGATCCCCAACGGCCACGGCGTAAACAGCAGGGCAGAGACGAGCGGGCTAAAGCCATAGACGCTTTGAAGCAGGAACGGCAGGGCAATGAAGGCGATCCCCTGGCTGACGAACGCCATCATCGACGTAAGGGCCGCGAGGGTAAAACGTTCATTTTTGAAGATGGCAGGCGGCAATAATGGGTTAGCCGAGCGGCGGATCTGCCAGACAAAGGCGATGCCGCTTAGCGTGGCGAGCGCCGACCAGCAGAGGCTGGTGATGTGATGTTCTGCATTCTGGAAACTGTTCGCCGCCACGATCGTTGAGCCCAACAGCAGCGCCGACAATATTGCCCCCGGTGTATCGAAGGGCGCTTGCGTTCGAACCGCGTCACGCGGCAGCGCTCTGACAGCCAGATACAAGGCGAGAGCGCCCGGAATAATGTTTATCGCAAACAGCCATTGCCAGCTCAGCATATGAAGAATTGTACCGCCCAATACCGGCCCGATAGCGGAGCTGAAGGCGATGAGCAGGGCGTGCAGCCCAAGAACGCGGCCCAGCAATCGTCCGGGAAACACGGACCGCAATATCGCGGGGGCAATACTCAGCGTCGCTGCACCGCCGATCCCCTGAAGCACACGCATGCCGACGAGCGCTTCCGGGGTATTCACCAGCGTGCAGCCCAGTGACGTCAGGGTGAAGGTCGTCAGGCCTGCGAGAAATACGGGGCGGTAACCCAGGCGGGCCGCAAGCGCCGCAAATATCGCCAGCGACATCGCAGCCGCCAGTAAATATCCGTTGGCGAACCAGACGGCAAAACTGGCAGATACCTGCATCTCCTGAGCCATAGATGGCAGGGCAATATTGATCATGGTGCCATCGAATACGCCCATTAACGTGGTGGTCATGACTGCGGCCATCACCCGTGCTCGCACCGGGCCAGGCAGTCCTTCGTCGCCGGGTTGACTGGAAAAGAGCGTCATCATGTTGTCCTCTCAAAGTTTATGGATGACAAAAACTATAAAGATGGCTTTTACCGGGCGGAAGGCGCACCATTTGCACTTTATCGTTGCATGAAACGCCTTATCCGAATGTGAAGGGAGGATGGATAATGTCCGATCCGGATTTTAATTTGCTGATAGCGCTCGACATACTGCTGAGCGAAGCGAGCGTGGCAGGCGCGGCACGTCGTTTGAACCTCAGCACCTCGGCCATGAGCCGCACGCTGAGCAGGTTACGCGACGTCACAGGCGATCCGATTCTGGTACGCGCCGGACGAAACATGGTCCTGACCCCGTGGGCCGAAGCGACCCGGGATCGCGCCCGGCGCGCGGTGCACGAGGCGAAGGCGGTATTGCAGCCCTCAACCGAAACGTTCAACGTGGAAACTCTGGAGCGCCTTTTCACCATCCGGGCAAACGATGGTTTTGTGGTGGCGTTTGGGCCTGCGCTTATAGCGGCTGTGGCCAACGCCGCGCCGGGCGTCTGTATACGCTTTGCGCCCAAGCCGGAAAAAACGTCGCGCTATCTTCGGGAAGGCCTGGTCGATCTGGAGATTGGCGTCCAGAGCAATATGGGGCCTGAAATCCGTTTGCAACGGCTGTTTGAGGATCGGTTTGTGGGCGTGGTGCGTAAAGGACACCCGCTGGCTGCCCTGGCAGACATACGCGTGGACGACTATGTCTCCTGGGGCCATGTGGTGGCGTCACCCGAGGGTGCATTGCACGGATCCGTGGACGATGCGCTGGCCGGGATAGGGATGAAGCGTAAAATCGCAAGCGTCGTACCGGGATTTCCGACGGCCCTGTCCGTGGCGCTGGAATCGGATCTTATTGCCATGATACCCGCGCTCTATTTACTTAATCAGCAGGTAACAGACCAGATACACGTTTTCGAACTGCCGTTCAAAAGCCGGCGTATTACGGTGTCGCAGATGTGGCACCCGCGAATGGAGCGCGACCCTGGTCACCGCTGGCTGAGAGAGACAATTCTTGCGATATGTGGTGAGCGCAGGTCTTACCGTTAACGGCTTCCGTATGATTTTGTATAGAGATTGCTATACACAACGCCTGTGCTATGCTTGTAAAGCAAATGCTATACAAGAGGTGTTCCCATGAAATCAGATGTTCAGCTCAACCTTAGAGCCAAAGAATCTCAGCGGGCGCTTATCGATGCCGCCGCAGAGATCCTCCATAAATCACGTACGGACTTCATTCTGGAGATGGCCTGCCAGGCGGCCGAGAATGTGATCCTCGATCGACGTGTATTCAATTTTAACGATGAACAGTATGCCGAGTTCATTGATATGCTCGATGCCCCGGTGGCGGACGATCCTGCCTTAGAAAAACTGCTGGCAAGGAAACCCCAGTGGGACGTGTAACCGCACCAGAGCCTTTAACCAGCGTCCATCAACTGGCGGAGTTCTTCAGTGGGGAAGCCGTGCTTGATGAATGGCTAAAACAAAGAGGTCTGAAAAACCAGGCGCTCGGCGCAGCCCGAACGTTCGTTGTTTGTAAAACGGGCACGAAGCAGGTAGCGGGTTTTTACTCACTGGCTACCGGCAGCGTTAACCATACGGAAGCGACCGGTAATCTACGGCGTAACATGCCGGATCCCATTCCCGTGATTGTACTTGCCCGTCTGGCAGTCGATGTCTCATTGCGTGGAAAGGGGTTGGGAGCCGATTTGCTCCATGATGCGGTTTTACGCTGTTACCGGGTGGCAGAAAACATCGGCGTGCGGGCGATCATGGTTCATGCACTGACTGAGGAAGCCAAGGCTTTTTATATTCACCATGGTTTCAGGGCATCACAGACTCAGGAACGGACATTGTTTCTGAGACTTCCTCAGTAGAGATAAAGGGGAAGGTGTGAATGTGAGGAGCTCATAGGATTGGGGATAAGCATTAGGATATCGCATTTAACATAATATACATTATGCGCACTACTATTAAAGGAGCTAAATTCTAGCTTCCGTCTCAGGCCAATCCCCAATCCGCGAAAGTTACACCATGGCGCAAAATCTGGTGCGGTTCCAGGCGTCTCTCATACTATTGACCTTCATCTTCCTTACCATAGTAAAGTTTACCGAGTTTAATCAGCGGCCTGCCTTGTGATTTACGGTGCATGTTAGTATCACGCAATGAATAAACGCAGCCACAGTACTCCTGCTGATAAAACTGTTCGCGCTTGCTGATCTCAATCATGCGCGACGATCCTCCCTGTTTACGCCAGTTGTAATCCCAATACACCATGCCCGGATAATGCGCGGCGGCGCGCTGTCCGCAGTCGTTAATCTGCTGCATATTTTTCCAGCGGGAAATTCCGAGCGAGCTGCTGATCACGCTGAAGCCATTTTCAGCGGCATACAGCGCTGTGCGCTCAAAGCGCATATCAAAGCACATGGTGCACCGAACGCCGCGCTCAGGCTCCCATTCCATACCTTTGGCGCGCTCAAACCAGTTATCGGTATCGTAATCTGCATCGACAAATGGCACGCCATGTTTCTCAGCGAAACGAATATTCTCCTCCTTTCGGATGAGATACTCTTTCTGCGGATGAATGTTCGGATTGTAAAAGAAGATGGTGTAATCAATGCCCGACGCCTGAATGGCCTCCATGACCTCACCAGAACAAGGGGCGCAACACGAGTGCAACAACAGTTTATCTGCGCCGTTTGGAAGCTGTAGTTTCGGACGTTCAAAATTAGTCATAGCCATCAGTCATTTGATTCAGGAAATTTATGGTTGCGGACAGTGTAGCATTGAAAAGTTTGCTTTAAAAAATGCGATGAGTGTTGTGCTCTCAACGCTCATAAACATCATTGCTGTCCCGCGTGGCCTCCCTTGCCGTAACATGGACATCATAAAAGTGCAGCCCGTCAACGCCCGAAATCTTCCCGAACTCGGTGGCATCAATCGCAATATCTTCCAGCACGAGCCCGGATACCGGACGCTCCGGATACCCTTCAATGAAAAACGCGCGTGAAAAAATGGTATTGGCGGATCGCCGGGCCACGATGTTATTAAGCCTCAGGTCACTTACCGCAGTAAGACCGGCTTCTCCCTCGACGCCCTCAGCCAGCTTGCGCCAGTGTTCTGGTTTTTCAGATAAATTGTCCTGATCGCCATAGCTGTACTGCGGGAACCAGTTCAGCTGGATCAGAACAGGAAAGCGTACGTCCGTAAGTCGCAAATTCTGTACGGTAATATCCCGAATGAACCCGCCTCGGTTGCGGGCAGACTTAATGCGAAATCCAACGCCCGTACCGTTAAACGCATTATCTTCGATCAGGACGCGTTCAATGCCGCCTGAGGTTTCGCTCCCAAGGGTGATCCCGGACCCTTTATTCAGCGTACAGCCGCGAATCACTATATCCCGCGCCGGACGTGCTTTTTGCGCCGCTTCGCGACCCCGTCCTGATTTGATGCAGATATTGTCGTCATTGCAGGAAACGATGCAGCCTTCAACGCGCACCTGTTCACAGGAGTCGATGTCTATTCCGTCGGTGCTCGGCCCCGCAGAATTGCTAATCTGCACGCCCTCAACCGCGATATGGCGCGAATAACAGAGGTGCATGTTCCAGAATCCGGATTCCCGACTGGTGAAGTCACGCAGCAAAATGGTCTGGCTTTCATAAACCAGAACATTGCGCGGGCGCTGACAGTCGTAATCAACCACCCAGCGCAACCCTCTGGCGCTGTAGTCACCGACCATTCCGCTGTGCTCGTCCTCGCCCCAGAAGCGTTGCCACCAGACTGCACCCTGCCCGTCTATCGTGCCCGTACCGGTAATGCTGACGTTTTCACAGTTGATAATATTAATGATGCCTGCCGGCCAGCGCATTTCAATGCCGGCTACCCGGGTATCAATCAGCGGGTAATCTGCTAAATTCTGGCTTCCCATAAGCTGAGCGCCGGCGTCCAGACGAAGCGATACTCCACTTTTCAGGAACAGTGCTCCGGTCAGAAAACGGCCTTGCGGGATAACGATGACGTCGTTGCGTTGCGCGGTATTGATGGCTTGCTGAATGGCGGAAGTTGACAGGCGTTGCGCGGTTGGGTCCGCGCCGAAGGCCAGAATGGAGATCGCTTTCATGGGGTGTCCTTAAACGAATGAAAGCGTTAGTCTAAGAATCAGCGTGACGCATAACCTTTGTCTGTTTGACAGCCCCGCAGCCAGGCTGGCAAAAAAGCGGATATTTACTGGCTTGCGATCACCGCAATGCCCTTTTCTTTCATGGCATTTACCCAGCGTTCATCCGTTGTGTCCTCAACGACCAGCGTATTGACCAGCGACAAATCGCCAATCACAAACGCCGAGGCCGTATTGATCTTTTCCGGCGAGGCCAGTACTACCGTTTCCGCCGCTCTGCCGGAAAATGCACGTTTGATGCACGCTTCCTCATAATCTCCTGTAGTCAGCCCGGCCTCGGGATGAACGCCGGTGACGCCCATGAAGAACAGATCTGCATGAATATTGTTGATGCCTTCAATAGCGGCCGCGCCGACCGTGACGATGGAGTGTTTATACAAACGGCCGCCAATCAGGATCACTTCTATGCTCGGATGGTCGACCAGCCCCAATGCGATACCCGGGCTGTGCGTCACCACGGTAATCCGTAGATCTGGCGGTAAGAACGTGATCAGTTCTGAGGTGGTCGTCCCGCCATCGACAATCACCACCTGCCCCGGCGAAATGAGCTGCGCGCCCCGACGGGCCACGCGTTTCTTGGCATCCATTTTAACGGACTGGCGCTCGGCAAAAGGCGCAATCGCTGACGATGCCGGAAGCGCGCCGCCGTGGACACGCTGCAAACGCCCTTCTGCCGCCAGTTCGCGTAAATCCCGGCGAATAGTGTCCTCTGACACCGAAAATAAGTGGCTAAGCGCAGTAGACTGAACCTGACCTTCCGCCTCCAGCTTTTCAAGGATTAACTGTTTACGCTGACTGGTGAGCATTTTTTATTCCTGATATTGCACGATATAGCTTGTTTTTGCACGATAGTGCTGCTTATGATGTTTACTCTACGAGAGGAGAGCTAAACGTGCAATCAAAACGTGCAGATATACGCATTATCACTAGCGAAACGTTGTCCGATTACTGGTATAACCTGAAAAAATACACTTTTGACCTCCAGCGCAGCGATGGCGACTGGCAGCGGCAAGAGCGCGAAGTATATGACCGCGGGAATGGCGCGACGATCCTGCTCTATAATCGCGACAGCAAAACCGTCATTCTGACGCGTCAGTTCCGTTTCCCGGTGTTTATCAATGGTCACGAAGAGGATCTCATTGAGGCAGCCGCGGGGTTGCTTGATAACCTGGATCCTGAAAGCCGGATTAAGGCCGAAGCGGAAGAAGAAACCGGGTTTAAGGTGGCGCGCGTTGAGAAAGTTTTTGAGGCCTACATGAGCCCGGGCTCCGTTACCGAAAAGCTCTATTTCTATCTGGCAGAATATCACCCGCAGGATCGGGCCAGCGCGGGCGGCGGCGTTAAGGCCGAGGGGGAAGATATCGACGTGCTGGAAATGACGCTGGACGACGCGCTACGGGGCATTGAGAACGGCCAGATTGTCGACGGTAAAACCATCATGCTGCTTTATCATGTAGCCCTGAAAGGCATTTTATAATCTCACGGTTATCCAGATACCTGCCGCGGCGCAGGTTTCTGCCTGTGCTATTCTTGCTGAACACCTCAACATGGAGATGCGAAAATGGCCGACTGGGATCCCTCTCTTTATCTTCAGTACAGCGCAGAGCGCACGCGTCCCGCCGCTGAGTTACTCGCCCGGGTGCCGCTTGCTGACGTAACGACTGCCGTGGATCTGGGCTGCGGGCCGGGTAACAGCACGGCGCTGCTGAAACAGCGTTGGCCTACAGCGCAGATCGCCGGCGTGGATAACTCCCCTGCCATGCTGGATGAAGCCCGACAGGCTCTGCCAGACTGTCAGTTTATTGAAGCGGATATTTGTCACTACAAACCTGAACAGCCTCTTAGCCTGATCTACGCCAACGCCTCCCTGCAATGGCTCCCGGACCATTATCACCTTCTGCCACATCTGGTTTCACTGCTTCAGCTAAACGGCGTGCTGGCAGTGCAAATGCCCGACAACTGGCTTGAGCCGACGCACGCCCTGATGCGTGAAGTTGCAGCGGAACAGGGCTACCCCGATCGTGGCCGCGAGCCGTTGCCGGGCATCCATGCCTACTACGATATTTTGACGGAAGCGGGATGCGACGTGGATATCTGGCGTACCACCTACTTCCATCAGATGAGCTCTCATCAGGCGATTATTGACTGGGTCAGCGCGACGGGGTTACGGCCGTGGTTACAGGATCTCAACGAGAGCGAGCAGAAAAACTTTCTGAAACGCTATCATGAACGGCTGGTAGAGCAGTATCCGCTCCAGGAGAACGGGCAGATACTGCTGGCCTTTCCACGCCTGTTTATGGTTGCTCAGCGGGCACCCTGAGCCGGATCAGGAACGCGCTTCCTTGAGCAGCTGTTGTATAACGGCCTCCTGCTTGTCGTAGTGACCTTCGCCGAACGAGGTGTAACGCAGTTGCCCTTTCGCATCGAAATAGTAATGCGCCGGCCAGTACTGGTTTCCGAACGCGCTCCAGATTTTGTAGTTATTATCCGTCACTACGCGGTACGGCAGCTGCCATTTGTTGACCGCGTTTGTCACCGATGATAACGGCTTTTCCCATGGATATTCCGGGGTGTGAACGCCAATCACCACGAGGCCTTCAGACTGGTATTTCTTCGCCCAGTCACGTACGTGCGGGAGCGTGTGCTGGCAGTTAATGCAGTCCCACGTCCAGAAATCAATAAGCACCACCTTTCCTCGCAGGGATGCAGACGTGACAGGGTCACCGTTTATCCAGCCCGTGCCACCGTCCAGGGACGGCAGCTGGCTGCTCGGCTCCGCGTCAGCCACCGGCTGTAGTTTCACCTGCGTGGAGGCTGGTTGCGCAAGGTTCAACAGGGCGTTTTCCAGACGGTCGGCAATGCCGTTAGCTCCTTTCAGCGACGAACTCATTCCGGAGGCGTTAAAGGCCACGGCGGCTAACATCATTACCCCTGCTCCCTGACGCAGACGCGCCATCAACGCGGATTTTGCCCTCAGAGGGGTGATCAGCTTACGCCCTCCGATGACAAGCAGCCCCAGCATCAGCGCGCATCCTCCGCCGTAAGCGGCTAACAGCGCGCCGGTTGCAATGGCCGAGTGACCCGAAATATTGATGCTGAAGATCGCCCCGAGAATCGGTCCGGCACAGGGAGACCACAGGAGCCCTACGGACAGCCCTGCCAGAAATGCCGACAACATGCCGTGCGTCTGTGCGCTGCGGGTGTTTAGCACGTTCCCGACGCTGACCGCCGGGCTGGCAATCCGTTGTGCGAACTGGGGGAAAATGAGAGCCAGTGCGGCGATGCCCAGCACCAGAAGCGCAATCCAGCGGGCGATAACGGTAGCGTCGGCGATCCACTCGCTGGCAACCGTGACCACCATCGCCACCAACGTAAACATCACAATCATCCCCCCGAGTAGCGCCAGAATGTGTTTGCGCTGCCCCTGGAAACCGGCGAACAGCAGAGGAATGACGGGAAGCGTACACGGGCTGAGCAGGCTAATCATGCCGCCCAAAAAAGCAATTATCAGAAACATAAGGACCTCACAATACCGTTGCTGCGAAGGTGCAGTGAGGTCATTTCACCGTAAGAATGTGTTCAGGCTGTGTGCTAAAAGCTGCATTTCGTCTGCCCGTGTAACGCCGCGGCGTACAGATACACAGGGGTACAATTAACCGCGCGGAAGGGTCACGCTGACGGCCAGCCCGCCCTCGTTACGGTTTGCAAGATGCAGTTTCCCGTCAAGCTGGGCGGTGAGCTGCGCGGCAATCGCGAGGCCTAATCCGGTGCCGCCCGTGTCGCGGTTGCGCGACGTTTCAACCCGATAAAACGGTTGTAACACGGCCTCCAGTTCAGCCTCAGGAATGCCGGGACCATCATCCAGAATGCGGATTGCCACCTGATTTTCATCTGCATCAATGTCTATTACCGCGCTATCACCAAACTTCAGCGCATTATCCAGCAGATTGGTCATCACCCGACGCAAGGCCTGCGGGCGGGTAACGATCGGCAGACGCGTAGCGGGTGCGTGAAACTGCACGTTTTTACCGATGTCCTGATAATCACTGGCGATGCTGTTAACCCACGCATTCAGTTCCAGTTTCAGGGTGGGCTCTTCAAGGGATTCTGATGACCGGGCATAGGCAATGCCCTCCCGTACCAGGCGCGACATATTATCGAGGTCACTCATCAACTTATCGCGCAGCTCGGGCCGATCCGCCATTTCGACCCGCAGCTTCATGCGCGTGATGGGTGTCTGGAGATCGTGAGAAATGGACGCCAGAATTTGCGCGCGTTCACGCAGATACGTCTGTATCCTCGACTGCATCGCATTAAAGGCATGCGCCGCCTGACGCACCTCAATCGGTCCTTTTTCTGTCATGGGTGAATGGGCCGCAGGATCGAGCGAATCAACCGCACGCGTGAATTGCAGGAACGGCCGGACAACCTGGCGCACGGCAATCCAGGAACAAAGCGCGACAAGTAACAGCTGAAGAACCAGCACCACGGGTAACCAGCTGGCGACGGGCGGCATACGCGGGATCAGATCGATGGTGAGCGGTGCCCCGTCGCGGAGCGTCAGATGGGCCTGAATATGGGAGATCGGCCCCGGAACCGCCGTAAACTGGAGCGGATATTGAGCAGAAAGCGTCTCTTTCAGGGTACGAACCGCATCCCGCGAGCGTTTATCCACTGGCGCGGCGCCTGCTTCCCCGGGGCCAAGGATGTAACGATAATTCCCCCGGCTGAGCCGTTCCAGCCACTGCGGGCGCTCTTTCGCGGGAAGCCGGTCGAGAATGGCCACGCTGGTGGCAACGTCATTCTCAAGATTGCCCAGCATAACCGTGCGCGCGCTGTGCATTCGCTCCACCATGACCAGCGTCAGGCTGAGTGCGTTAGCCAGCAATAGCCCAAGCAGCACAATGATCAGCAGCCGGGCCAGTAATGTTTTGGGCCACAGCGTCATTCATTGGCCTCAACGATGGTCACCGGCATGGTAAACACGTAGCCTTCACTGCGTACGGTTTTTATGTAGGCCGGCGTGCGGGCATCCTCATTCAGGCGCTGCCGCACGCGGCTCACCAGAAGATCAATCGAACGCTCAAACAGTTCGGCATCGCGTCCCTGCGTCAGGTTCAGCAGTTGGTCACGGCTTAACACCCGCTGAGGATGATCGAGGAACACGCGCAGGAGCCGGTATTCCGCGCCGCTGAGCGCGACGATCATTCCCTCATTATCGATCAGATGACGCGCCACGGTATCCAGCTGCCATTCGCCGAACACCACCAGGCGCCCTGCCTCGGTGACCTGAAGATTCGGCGGCATGGTACGAAACCGACGCAGGATGGCTTTGATACGCGCCAGCAGTTCGCGGGCCACAAACGGTTTTACCACGTAATCGTCTGCGCCCATCTCCAGCCCCAGGATCCGGTCCGTGTCCTCGTTGCGCGCGGTAAGCATCAGGATCGGCAGATCCTTATGCTTGCTGCTGCGCAGCTGTCGGCACAGCGTCAGACCGTCATCGCCGGGCATCATCACGTCCAGCACCACCAGGTCGATATGCTGTTTGTCGAGCATCACGCGCATCTCTTTCCCGTTCGCCGCGCCAGAGGCGTGATAACCGGATTTCACGAGGTAATCGACAATCAGTTCACGAATATCCCTGTCGTCATCGACAACAAGGATGCGATCAATATGCTCCACCGCAGGCTCCTGATTAAGAGGTAACGGATTGAAAATAGCACATGTCAGAGCTTATCCGCGTCGACAACCGCTTTAACAAAGTCCTGCGGATCTTCCTGCGGCGGGTTGTGGCCAACCTTAGCGCCAAAGGTGCGGTGCTCATATTTCCCGGTAAATTTTCCGGCATAGGCCGCAGGTGCCGGATGTGGAGCTCCGTTGTTACCGCCCTCGATGGTGATGGTCGGCACCGTAATATTCGGCAACGCGGCGAGCTTTTGTTCATAGGCGTCATATTTCGGCTCACCCTTCTCCAGCCCCAGACGCCAGCGGTAATTACTGAGCGTGACGGCAACGTGGTCCGGATTATCGAGGGATTTGGCGCTGGTATTGAAGGTGGCATAGCTGAATGTCCAATCAGGCGAAGCCTGGGACCAGATCAGGCGGGCAAAATCGTGCGTATTTTTAGCATAACCTTCAGCACCGCGCGGCGTGGCGAAGTAGAACTGATACCACCACTGCACCTCCGCTTTCGGCGGTAAAGGTTGTTGACCAATTGCCTGACTGCTTATCAGGTAGCCGCTCACCGAGACCAGCGATTTCACGCGCTCCGGCCAAAGCGCCGCAACGATATCCGCCGTACGTGCACCCCAGTCATAACCGGCAAACACCGCCTGTTTGATATCCAGGGCGTCCATCAGGTTGACGATGTCTTTCGCCATTGCCGAAGGCTGGCCGTTACGCGGTGTTTTATCAGAAATAAATCGCGTGGTGCCGTAACCGCGCAGGGACGGCACGATGACACGATACCCCTTCGCGGCCAGCGCGGGGGCAACTTCCGCGTAGCTGTGAATATCGTACGGCCAGCCATGCAGCAGGATCACCGGTTGCCCGTCTTTCGGCCCGATATCAACATAACCGACGTTCAGATCGCCGGCGTTAATTTGTTTTACCTGGTTAAAAGCCGACGAGTAATCCTTACCCATCGCTTCTGCCTGACAGGACATTACGGTGCCAAGCGAAACGGTCAATGCGACTGCTGAATAGGCGAGTTTGTTAAGCATGATGTTATCTCCGGGTGAGTTCAGTTGACGGAGATATAACACCATGGGTTTGTATAGGGGATGTGTGCGGATGCGGTATTAATGCATACCCGTGTATGTCTCTCAGGCGCAGATACAGTGTGATACAAATCGGGTTAAAGGGTGATTCGGTAACGGACGTAATCGTCGGCTTCACCATAGTGGTCATAGAGTTTACGCGCCGGATTGTTTGCCCGGGTGACCCAGTAAAGTTTTGACCACCCTTCCCGCTTGCCCTCATCGATCAGGGCATCGATGAGGGCTTTGCCTGCCCCTGCGCCACGTTCGGCAGTATTAACGAACAGATCTTCCAGATAGCAAACCGGCGCGGTTGACCAGGTCCCTTCATGCAGGACACACATGGCGAAGCCGATGACGTTACCGTCTTTCTCCACGACCCGGCAAAACAGAGATGATGAGCCTGACAGCGCCCTTTTCCATGTCGCTGCGGTGACGGGCTCGTCAAGGTAGCAGTCATAAAAATGGGTATAGCCATCCCACAGCGGTCGCCACTGTGGGTAATCTTCTGCGCGTAACGGGCGTACGGTGAGCGTCATGTGTTCCTCACATTATCGTTACTGCTTTTTAAACGCATGATGCGAGCCAGCGTGGCAAGACGCTTCGACCGACAAAATAGCGTGAACAGCACAAAGCCTCGACTGTTTAACACCATGCGGCTTAATACCAGAGCGATCGTTGCAATAATCAGCTGCCAGCTACTGGCGTCAGAAACGGTCAGATAGTGAAGCCATTGCAGAACCGTTAATGTGAACAGGAGAATGAAAAGCGCTAAAAATCCTGTTAGTCCTGAAGTGTATCCGCGAGCGAGGCGTGTACTGGCGAGCATCAGGAAGATAAGTATGGTTAACGATGGGACAAAAAAACTGAGTGCATGTAGCGATGGCGAAATACTTGATACCAACCGGAGAAATGGCAGCAAGTTCAACGCAAAAATAATCAGAAACAGTGGTAATAATATCGCAACTGGATAAGCATTTTGACGTGGCAGCTCACTAAGCGGGCGTGAGAAATAGCGCTCTAGTTCAGGCGTAGAATGGTCTAATAACACATCGTCATGACGGGCGATAGCGTCCTCAATCCGTTTCCCGTGTTGCAGGAGTTCATAAGAAACGTGTCCGGTTAACAAAGGCAAAATTTTCATCAAAAAACCGCCAGTGACTGGATAGTATTTAAAGTACAGTAGAACGGAACTGAAAATACCAGAACCCAAACAAAAGCATAACGCTCAAATATGGAGATCACCGGATGACGATACCCACGCTGACGACAGCACGCCTATTGCTTAAACCCCTCGTTGCCGCCGATGCCGTTCAGATCCAGCAGCGTTATCCACGCTGGGAAATTGTTCGCTATATGGTGGCTTCCGTTCCCTGGCCCTATCCGGACGACGGTGCTGAAAGCTATGTCAACAATGTTGCGCTGCCCGATATGGCCAAAGGTAAAGCGTGGTTCTGGACGATTCGCCGTCGCGAAGCGCCTGATGAACTGATGGGATTAATTTGCCTGTACGACGTGGAAGACAACAACCGAGGCTTCTGGCTCTCGTCGGAATTTCAGGGACAGGGATATATGCGGGAGGCGAGTATCGCGGCCACGGATTATTGGTTCAATACGCTTAACAAACCGGTGCTACGTGCGCCGAAAGCGGCTGCCAATAGCCGCTCCCGACGTATTTCAGACAGTAGCGGCATGCGGCTCATCAGGACAGGGAAGAAAGCCTACGTCAGCGGCGTGCTGGACTCGGAACTGTGGGAAATCACCCGCGACGAGTGGAATGCCCGTCAGGTCAGCTGATAATGCTTATCCGGCATCAGTCTTTCAGGGATGTTCTCTTCATCGTTCATCTGCAACAGATCGCGCTCCATCATGTTGCAGATGGCGTCCAGCGGCAGGTCGTTATCTTCTGTCCCAAACGGATCTTCCAGCTCTTCCGCCAGGGTATCCAGCGAGATAAAGGTGTACGAAATCAGCGCGGAGACGAACGGCGTCATGTAATGCAGATCAACAACCAGCGCAAACGGCAGCATGATGCAGAACAGATACACCGTTCGGTGCAGGATCAGCGTATAGGCAAACGGGACGGGCGTATTGGCGATACGCTCGCAGCCGGCCAGCACGATGGACATATCGTTCAGGCGGTTGTTCAGGCTGTGAAACAGGATGTCTGAGAGATGCCCGCTACGCCGACGTACGGCCAGCCACTCCCCCATAATCAGCAGGATACGGTTCGCCGGGGAGTTGGCGTCCATCACCTTACGTAAATCGTCCGGAGACAGATAGCGAGAAAGCCGCTCGGCATTGATTTCTTTGCGCAGAGTCATGCGCAGACAGTTAGCAAAGGCGATTTGCAGGCGGACAAACTCTCCGAGATGTTTATCATCCGGTAAGGTGTTTTTTACCTCGCGAAACAGCGAGCGCGCCGCTATCATCAACTGCCCCCAAAGCAGACGAGCCTCAACGTAGCGCGAATAGCAGGCGTTGTTCCGAAAGCCAAGGAAGATAGCGATAGCCACGCCCAGAATGCTGAATGGCGCGACGGTAAACCGGATGCCCAGCGAGGTATACCACGGCAGCATGACAATCACGGCGATGGAAAGCAGGAAGTTAAGCAGCAGTCGGGTATAAATTTTGGGTAGTACCGAACCATGCCAGACAAAAATCAGTTGCAGCCAGTGCTGTTGAGGACGAACAATCATAATCAGCTTCAGAAAAGTAAAGAGCGCGGCTATTAAACGTGATCCCCGTCACGGTTGCAAGCATGTTAACAACTCATTGCATTTTCTCACCTGATTAGCCTAAATCGCACGGTGTTGCATGTGATTTAAAAAAAAGAACCTATAGTATGTTGTAACTAAAGAGGGTTAATAAAAAACCCGGCAAACGCCGGGCAGTCTGATTAGCAGAGCGGTTTCACCGCATCGCGCATCCCTTTATTTAAAATCGCATCCAGATCCTGCGCAACCTGTTCTACCAGTCCATTCACCTGTGTCAGGTCCTGCTCCCAGTGCTCGCTCACGCTTAACACCGACGACACCAGATCGTGCGTAGTAATCTGCTTGTCGTGATGCTGCGTCCACAGCTGCTGATAACGCTCCAGCCAGTGCGCATCGTCCTGCACCGGATAACGCTCACCGTTGCGTTCGGCACGGTAGAAAGCAATCAGCGCCGCAAGGGCAAATGTCAGCCGTGCGGGCAGTTTGCCGGTCGTCTTCTGCCCTGCAAGCAGCTGCGGCAGAATGCGGGTGCGGTATTTTGTCATCCCGTTTAAGGCAATCGACAGCAGCTGGTGCTTAATGTACGGATTACGGAAGCGCCCCGTTACGGCACGGGCGAAGGAGTGCAGCTCGTCGCACGGCAGATCCAGTACCGGAATAATCTCTTCATAGATAGCCTTTTCAACGAACGCGCAAATCTCCGCGTCGTTCATGGCTTCCCCTACCGTATCCAGTCCGGCCTGATAAGCAACCGGCACCAGCGCCGTGTGCGCGCCGTTGAGGATTGCCACCTTACGCTCTTTATACGGTTTGATATCGTCAACAATCAGGACGTTGAGCGGGTATTTATCCAGGCGCAGTTCGGCTGCAAGCGATTTTGGCCCCTGAATAACAAACAGATAGAAATGTTCAGCGGTGTCCAGGAAACCGTCGTGATAGCCCAGCCCGGCTTCCAGCTCCGCCACCTCATCACGCGGGTAGCCGGTAACAATGCGGTCAACCAGCGTCGAGCAGAAGGTGTTCGCGTCGTTCAGCCAGGTAATGAACGCCGCCGGCAGCGCCCACTCCTGCGCATAACGCAGCACCAGTTCACGCAGGGCTTCGCCGTTGTAGTCAATGAGTTCGCAAGGAATGATGATCCAGCCTTTATCCGCAGCCCCGTTGAAGTGGGTAAAGCGTTCGAACAGCAGACGCGTCAGCTTGGCCGGATAGCTGGCAGCAGGCGCATCGTCAAACCTATCGCCCGCGTGATAGCTGATGCCCGCTTCCGTGGTGTTGGAGAAGACAAACCGCATGTCCGGGTTATGGGCGAGCGCCAGAAATTCATCGTACTGGCTGTAGACGCTGATTTCACGGTTCACAGAGCGAATAAGACGCGCATCGCTTACCGCTTCCCCCTGCTCGTTCAGACCCCGAATAATCGTGGTATACAGACCATCCTGAGTACTCAGCGACGGAGGAAAATCGCTCTGGATCGGCCGAACAATCACCACACCTGAGTTGAGATCGGTATGCTCGTTCAAAAGGTCGATTTGCCAGTCAACGAACGCGCGCAGGAAGTTACCTTCGCCGAACTGGATGATACGTTCAGGGTAGTGCGCACCGGGGAAATCACGACGGTTGAGTGTGTTCACAATGGAGGTCCTTTATGATTAGTCATACAGCCTGATAAGATTGGTGTAATAACTTATCAAAACTTCACAACCAGAACCCCTGTCTGGATCAACTCATGACGCAATGGCGGGAAATAATCACAAAAATTTATAAAATACCGAGGTCGCCGCCATATCGCCGTTCGGCATCAACGCGTAGCGTGGGATCTCCCCCACCTTTTGCCACCCTGCACGCTGGTAAAACGTCTCCGCGCCGCTGCCGGTCGTAGTATCAAGCACCAGCACCGTCAGCGCTTTTTCACGCGCAACTGCCTCCAGCGCTTCCATCAGCGCCATGGCTACCCCTTTACGGCGCGCCTTCTCGTGAACCAGAAGTTTTGCGACGTCTGCGCGGTGCGGCTGGTTTTCAGGTTGATCGGTGATGAGCTGTACCGTTCCTATTATGCCTTGCTCTTCATCGAAACAGCCCAGGAGGGTTCGTTCGCCGCGCCCGGCGCTGTCCGCAACGCCGAGCCAGAACGTACGCGCCTTCTCAGCAGTAAAAGGCAGCATAAAACTGACGGAGGCACCGCCGTTAACGCAGTTGACAAGAATATCGATCAGGTCATCGAGGTGGGTAAGAATGTCCTGCCGGGAAAGAGGTTTAATCAGCATGGGAGAGTTCATAGCGCGTCCTTAGGTTGAATCTCTCCACTTTGCTATTAACATTTTTGTAACGCAACAGGCGATGACATAGGATTTCGTTATGTCATTTTTCGCGGTGATGTTGCTGCTTCATGGCGTACATCTGCGTATCCGCCTGTTTTAACCACGCCTGCATATCGTTCCGGTGATGATCGAACTCGCTCAGCCCCCAGGAGAACTGTAACGACCAGGGATGCAGCTGGCGCGCGTTGTACTTTTCCGTTTGTTCGACGAGATACTGCATGGCGATCCAGGCGCCAGGCTCATCGGTGTCCGCAAACAGCACCGCGAACTCATCTCCGCCGAAACGTACCAGCAGATCGGCCTCGCGAAACGACGAACGCATCAGGTTAGCCATCGCTTTCAGGGCTTTGTCGCCCTCCTGATGGCCGAAGCGATCGTTAATGGTTTTGAAATGGTCCAGATCCAGCCAGCCAAGCGTTAACGGCTCTGCCCGACGCCGCGCAACCGACAGGGCAAAATGCGCAAACTGATTAAACCCACGACGGTTGAACAACCCCGTAAGCTCATCGGTCGTGGCCGCGCTGACTGCGGCAAATTCATCTTCTGCCAGCGCGCTAAGATCGGCCAGCACGGCGGAATCCGCCGCCGTAAATTCGCGCGGTGCGTAATCAATAATGCACAGCGATCCTACGCACGCCCCGTCGCGTAAACGCAGCGGAAAACCGGCATAAAAGCGTATGCCGCCCTCTACCACCACCTGCGGATTATCCACAAAGCGTTCGTCCAGCAGCGTGTCACTCACCACCAGCGGCGCATCACCCAGAATCGTATGGCCACAGAACGAGAGATCGCGAGGCTGGCTGACGGGCACTTTGCCCTCGGCAGACTTCACGATGACGGCGTTGTCATCCACCAGCGTTATCATCGCCAGCGGCACCCTGAAAAAGCGTGATGCCAGCCGTGTCAGACGATCAAACGCGGGATTATTGTCGATCTCGAGCAGACCGGACTCGCGCAGAGCAATCAGGCGCTCCGCCTCATTAACGGGAACTAAAGGTGCTTTCATAACGTCTCCTGACGCTGAGCATTAGTAAAAGCGTAGCTTAAACAGAGACATTGTCAGTTCAGGAGGCACGATTTACCTCAATGACCAGCCAATGATGGATCACGTTGACGATATACTGTTGTTGCTGCGCATTGAGCGGCACGCCCTGCGGGATAGCGTGCCACTTAGCCAGACAGCCCCGACAGCAGGTTGCCGTGGCATGCTGGGCGATAAAGACGGGATGGCCGCGCATCGGCGTCTGCTTACCGTCATTCACCGGGTGTGCAGGTGCCAACCGTGCGGATACAAAATCGGCCGCATGCCGATCGATAGTCTCCACGCCCTTATCCCAGCAGTATTGCCGCTCTTTGGTACCTAAACGAAAACGCGAACGGAACGTCGAGCGAGCCAGGCGCGCAAATAAAGGATCGAGCGTAGACATCAGTAAACGGACCGTCCCAGACGTTTGGTCAGCTGTTCCAGCGCCGCCACGCCCGCCAGTGAATTGCCGGTCTCGTCCAGTTCCGGGCTCCAGACGGCAATCGCCATCTCGTGGGGGACAATCGCCACAACCCCACCGCCAACGCCGGATTTAGCCGGCAGCCCCACGCGCCAGGCAAACTCCCCGGCGTTCTGATACATGCCGCTGGTTGCCATTAAGGCGTTAATTTGCCGGGCCTGCATCGGAGAGACGACGTCCTCGGCCAGATGCGGGGCATGGCCCTGATGCGCCAGAAAAAGGAAAGTCTGCGCCAGTTCGACACAGTTCATCTTCAGCGCGCAGTAATGGAAATAGTTTTGCAGCACCGTAGCGACGTCATTATGAAAATTGCCGAAGGACTTCATCAGCCAGGCAATGGCGGCGTTACGGGCGGAGTGTTCAAATTCGGACCGCGCCACCACCGGATCGTAGGCAATGTCCTGTACGCCGGAAAGCTGACGCACAATTTCCAGCATTCTTTGCCGCGGCGCGCTCAGTCGGCTTTGCAGCATATCGCACACCACCAGCGCTCCGGCATTAATAAACGGGTTACGCGGCTTACCCTGCTCTATTTCAAGCTGAAGAAGGGAGTTGAACGGCTGACCGGACGGATCTTTGCCCACCCGCTGCCAGATCTCCTGCTCGTCATACTGGCGCATGGCGGCAACCAGGCTAAGCACTTTTGAGATCGACTGAATGGAAAAGCGCTCCAGCGCGTCTCCCGCCTGAAAGCGCTGACCGTCGATAGTACAAATGGCGATGCCGAGCTTATTCCCGCTGACTGAAGCCAGCGCGGGAATGTAATCGGCAACGTTACCCTGCCCCAGTAACGGACGAACCTGCGCCAGAATCTCGTCCAGCATCTCATTATGGATGACCGCAGCCACACTTTGCTCCTTGCCCTCAGGCTAAAACGGGCTGCGAGTATAACAGAGGCTGATACGTCACGTCAGGCAGGGAGACGAAAACGCGAGACGGCCTGCATCAAAAGATCGGACGCCTGATGCAGGCGTTCAGAGGCATTCGACGCTTCGCTGACCAGCACGTCCGTCTGACGCGATACCTGATTCAGCGCCTGAAGCTGACGGGTCATCTGATGGATACTTTCCCCCTGATTCAGGGTAGCCAGAGAAATATCGTTCAGCAGGCTGCTCAGATTCGCCACCAGCCCGGTGACCTGTTGCAGATTATCCTCCAGACGATTGACCACCTGAGAACCTTCCTCAATGCCCTGAAGCGAGTGGTTGATCAGCGCCTGGATGGTTTGCGTGGAGTGACTGCTTTTTCGGGCCAGCAGCCCCACTTCCCGGGCGACCACCGCAAACCCGCGCCCCTGTTCCCCCGCATGGGCGGCTTCAATGGCGGCGTTAAGGGCCAGAATGTTGGTCTGAAACGCCACGCTGTCGATCATTGCGACGATCCCGCGCATTTCTGAGGATCGGTCAACGATCGTCTGCATTGAGCCATTCACCGCAGACATCATTTGCTCCCCGCCGGCGGCAGCCTGTCGGGCCTCATCGGCACGCGAGCGGGCGAGCTTTGCATAACCCGTGTTTCCCTCAACGTGGGTTTCGAGGTCGGCAATATGTGCCGTTACCTCCTCCAGCTCTTTCGCCTGACGCGTAGACTGCTGATAAAGCTTCTGATTTCCCTGCGCAAGTGACCCGATATTCTCAACCATGGAGGTGGTGGCCTCGCTGACCTGAGTCACTAGCTGCTGTAGCCCGCGCTGCATGGCGGTAATACTGTTGCTGAGCTGGCTGATTTCCCGGTTAAAGCGCATAACGTCAGGCGGCGTGCCCGACAGATCCCCAGCCGCAAGCTGGTTGATATGGGCAATCAGACGGCGTAGCGGGGAGATCACCCATTTCGCCATTCCGAACCAGACGGCAATGGCAATGGCGAGCAGCACCAGCGGCGCAAACAGGAACAGCCGTTGCAGGCCTGAGAGTTGTTCCATCAACGACTGACGCCCCTGTATCGCCTGCTTCTCGCTCCGTTGCTGATAGCGCGCAAAGTTGTCATTAAAATCGGTCTGAAACGCCTGCGCAGGTACGGCAAAAAAGAGATCGATACTGTTGGTTTTCACCAGCCCTTCCGCCTGCTCTCTGATGGCGCCGAAGAAAAGCTGATAGCTGTTAACCAGCCCCTCGTCTTTCGGCGGATTAAGCGCGAGCCAGGCCTGCCATGCCTGCTGAGACGCCGCCAGGGATTTTTGCGCCTCGTCCATCAGGCTATGCCAGCTGCCTTCAGAGCCGGTCTCTTTATCCTGCATAAAGTAAACGCCGGAGCGGTTGAGCAGATCGCTGGCGGCCAGCAGGGAAACGCGTGCCTGATCCAGCTTACTCTGCTGCTGCCAGGCCAGCTGATTGCGCTGTTCGTTACGCTGGGCTTCATTGAGGGAGGCGGTCAGCAGGAAGGAGGAAGAGAGTTGCAGAGCGGAGAAAAGGCCAATAATACAAAAGATGCCGGTCAGCAGGCCAAACTGACGGGGAATAATGCGCTGCGCAAGACGGCGAAAAATTTGCGTTAGGTTCATAATTTTCTTCTGTAACAATACGTTAGACGCGAGCGAGTCTACGAAACGAAAATGACAGAACCATTGCAGAATAATGACAGGAAACATGAACTGCCGGGTAGCGGCCTTGCCCTACCCGGCAACAACATTACACGCGATCCTTCCAGACCGTCTGAACGTTACAGAACTCGTGCAGACCGAAATGAGAAAGCTCTCGCCCGAAGCCGCTCTTCTTCACGCCGCCAAAGGCGACGCGCGCATCGCTGGCGCTGTAGCCGTTGATGAACACGCCACCACACTCCAGTTCGGGAGAGAAGGTTTCAGCCTGCGCGTCGTTGGCGGTAAAGACCGTCGCAGATAAGCCAAAGTCGCTGTCGTTAGCCAGCTGCAAGGCATGCGCCGCATCGTTCGCAACGATAATTGCCGCTACCGGGCCAAACAGCTCCTGACGGAAGGCCGTCATCTCCGGGGTGACGCCGCCGAGTACGGTTGGTGCGTAATAGTTACCGGTCCCGGACATCTTCTCTCCGCCCAGCAGCAGGGTCGCCCCTTCCGCCAGCGTAGCCTGCACCTGCTGATGCAGTTCATCGCGAAGGTCAAATCTCGCCATTGGGCCAATATAGTGCTCTTCTTCATCCGGTGCGCCCATCTTCAGCGCCGCAACCGCGTCTACAAAGCGTTGGGTAAAGGCTTCTGCCACGCCCGCTTCCACGATAAAGCGTTTCGCCGCCGCACAAACCTGCCCGGTATTCTGATAACGCCCGGCCACGGCCGCGCTGACGGCCAGATCCAGATCGGCATCGTTCAGGACGATAAACGGATCGGAGCCTCCCAGCTCCAGCACGCATTTCTTCAGCGCCGCACCTGCCTGTGCGCCAATCGCCGCGCCTGCCCGAACGCTGCCGGTCACCGTCACCGCCGCAATACGACGATCGTTAATCGCCTGGCTGACGCCGTCATTCGTCGCGTTTATCCAGCCAAAGACACCCTCCGGGAAGCCGGCATCCGCGAACACCTGCCCAATCAGGTCCGCCGAGCCGAGCACGTTTGGCGCATGCTTAAGCAGATAGCTGTTCCCCGCCAGCAGGATCGGCACCGCGCCGCGCAACACTTGCCAGAGCGGGAAGTTCCATGGCATCACCGCCAGGATCGGCCCCAGCGGACGGTACTCAATGACCGCATTTTCGACCTGGGTGGATTCCGCGCGCAGCATCGCCGGGCCGTGTTCGGCGTACCAGTCGCAAAGGCTGGCTGATTTCGCCACTTCCGCACGCGCCTGGACAATGGGCTTGCCCATCTCGCAGGAGATAGTCTGCGCCATCTCTTCCGCACGGCTGCGCAGCGCCGTACCCAGATCGCGAAGTTTTTGTGCCCGGTGCGCTATGCCTTCGCGTCGCCACTGGCGAAAACCGGCATCGGCCAGCGCAATGGCTCGCTCCACGTCCTGAGACGTTGCCCACGGCCAGGCGGCCAGCGTTTCGCCGGTCGCCGGGTTGACAGAGAGAGCATGGGTTGCAGATGAATAGGTCATGATGTTCTCCACGTAATAACGGTTGATTCATTGTGGCCCACTCTGGTATTTCTTAAAAATGAATAATACTCACCACCTTATTCACGAATCGAGAATGGTATGGACTTAACACAGCTTGAGATGTTTAACGCCGTCGCGCTGACCGGCAGCATTACCCAGGCGGCGCAGAAGGTGCACCGGGTGCCTTCAAACCTCACCACCCGCATCCGTCAGCTTGAGGCAGATCTGGGCGTGGAGCTGTTTATTCGCGAGAATCAGCGCCTGCGGCTTTCCCCCGCCGGGCACAATTTTTTACGTTACAGCAAGCAGATCCTGGCGCTGGTCGACGAAGCCCGAATGGTGGTCGCCGGGGATGAACCGCAGGGATTATTCTCACTTGGCGCGCTGGAAAGTACCGCCGCCGTGCGCATTCCGGAAAGCCTGGCGCTGTTTAACCAGCGCTATCCGCGCATTCAGTTTGCGCTGTCTACCGGGCCTTCCGGCACGATGATTGACGGCGTGCTTGAGGGCACGCTCAGCGCGGCCTTTGTCGACGGGCCGCTCTCGCACCCGGAGCTGGAAGGCATGCCTGTTTACCAGGAAGAGATGATGCTGGTCACCCCTGCGGGGCACGCGGAAGTATCAAAAGCCGCGCAGGTAAGCGGCAGCGACGTTTACGCCTTTCGCGCCAACTGCTCGTACCGGCGTCATCTGGAGAGCTGGTTTCATGCTGACCGCGTCACGCCGGGACGGATCCATGAGATGGAGTCCTATCACGGGATGCTCGCCTGCGTGATCGCGGGAGCAGGCATTGCGCTGATGCCCCGCTCCATGCTGGAGAGCATGCCGGGACACCACCAGGTAGCGGCGTGGCCGCTGGCGGAGAACTGGCGCTGGCTCACCACCTGGCTGGTGTGGCGACGCGGGGCGATGACGCGCCAGCTCGAGGCATTTATCGCGTTGCTGAACGAACGTCAGCCATCAGCGCCTTCTGCATAACTGGCTCAGCGTACGGGCAATTAACGTTGTCCGTAATCCTGAAGGCGAAGATAAACTTTCCCCTTCATATACAGCGTGGCCTGCCCGCCAATCAATACGCGGTCGCCCTTCAGCGCGCAGCGCAAATCGCCGCCGCGCCGGGACACCTGGCGGGCAACCATCTGCGTTTTACCGAGCTTTTCGCTCCAGTACGGGATCAGCATGCTGTGGGTTGAGCCCGTGACCGGATCTTCCGGCACCCCTTCCCCCGGACAGAAGAAGCGGCTGACGAAATCATACGCGTCCCCCGGCGCCGTGATGCAGACCATTTTCCCCAGCGGGGTCATCGCCGCGATGTCCGGCGTCAGGGCCTCCACCTGCTGCTGGCTGTCGAGCACGACCATATAGTCACGACCGACGCGCACCTCTTTCGCCGCGCTAATGCCCAGCGCGCTGAACAGCGCCGGCGGCGGGTTGTCGACGGCCTCGGTTGACCAGGCCGGGAAATTCAGCGTCAGCCAGTCGCCGCTGCGAGTTACCGTCAGATCCCCCACGAAGCGCGTGCTAAAGGTAATCTCCGTGTGCGGATAGTCCAGGTATTCAAAAATAACGTGCGCGGCGGCCAGGGTCGCGTGGCCGCACAGGTTAATTTCATCCTGCGTGGTAAACCAGCGCAGCTCAAAGCCTTCGTCCGTGCGCACGAAGAACGCCGTCTCCGACTGGTTATGCTGTTTCGCCATGTTGAGCAACGTCTCGTCCGCAAGCCAGGACTCCAGCGGACACACTGCCGCTGCGTTGCCGCCGAACGCCCTGTCGCTGAAGGCATCTACCAGATAAAAATCAATTTCCTGCATCGTTTATTCCTCTTATCCATTTAGTCAGCGCAGAAAAACTGTGCCCTTGAGATACAGTGACGCCTGCCCGCCCATCAGCACGCGGTCGCCCTTAAGTTCGCAGCGGACGTCCCCACCGCGGGCAGAAACCTGACGCGCAAACATCTTTGTTTTACCGAGTTTCTCACTCCAGTATGGGATCAGCATGGTGTGTGCGGAGCCGGTGACCGGATCTTCCGGCACGGCCACGCCCGGCGAAAAGAAACGGCTGACAAAGTCATACTCCCCTTCATCCCGGGCGGTCACAGCCACCTTATGAACGCCCGGCAACATCGCGGAGAAGTCCGGCGTAACGGCTTCCACCTGCTCGCGGTTTTCCAGCACCAGCACCCAGGCACGGCCTTTGCGGGCGTCGACATAGCGGCTGATACCGAGCGCGGAGAGCATCTCCGGTGGCGGTATCTGCGCCTGCGTCGGGCAGGCGGGGAAATCCAGCGTCATCCAGTCACCCTCCCGGCTGACGGTCAGGCGGCCGGAAGCGGTATCAAAATGAATGCGCGAGTCCGGATAGTCCAGTTCGTTGAACAGAACATACGCGGCGGCCAGGGTCGCGTGACCGCAGAGATTGACCTCGGTAAGCGTGGTGAACCAGCGCAGCTCAATCCCCCCTTCGGTGCAGACAAAAAACGCGGTTTCCGACTGGTTATGCTGTTGCGCCATACGCAGTAACGTCTCATCCGGCAGCCACGCTTTCAGCGGGCATACCGCCGCCGGGTTGCCACCAAAGGAGAACGCGCTGAACGCATCTACCAGATAAAAATCAATCTCCTGCATCGAGTTACCGCCCGTTTTTGTTGTGTTGTTCTCTATCTTCAATGAAATCCCCCTCGCTCGCTACCGCTGCATGAAGGTAAATTTTGTGATTCATATCACATAACGGTTGAGTTTTCGCCGTTTAACGCTTTAAGATCGTCACCTCATCTTTCAGGCAACGAATCCCAGATATCCCTATGACAACACACACGGTTTCCCGCAGGGTCGCGTGGCTACGCGTGGTCACGCTCGCCATCGCAGCGTTTATTTTCAACACCACGGAATTTGTTCCGGTTGGGCTGCTGTCTGACATCGCAGCCAGCTTCAACATGGAGACGGCACAGGCAGGCATCATGCTGACCATCTATGCATGGGTCGTGGCGCTGATGTCGCTGCCGTTTATGCTGCTGACCAGCCAGATGGAACGCCGTAAGCTGCTGATTGGGCTGTTTGTGGTGTTCATTGCCAGCCATGTGCTGTCGTTTATGGCATGGAACTTTACGGTGCTGGTCATCAGCCGCACGGGTATCGCCTTTGCCCATGCCGTTTTCTGGTCGATCACCGCGTCGCTCGCCATTCGTCTGGCGCCCGCGGGGAAACGCGCCCAGGCGCTGAGCCTGATTGCCACCGGAACGGCGCTGGCGATGGTGTTAGGCTTGCCCATCGGGCGTATCGTGGGTCAATACTTCGGCTGGCGCACCACCTTCTTTGCCATCGGCATGGGGGCGCTGGTCACGCTGGTGTGTCTGGTTAAACTGCTGCCAAAACTGCCGAGCGAACACTCCGGCTCGCTGAAAAGTCTGCCGCTGCTGGTGCGTCGTCCGGCGCTGATGAGCATCTATCTGCTGACCGTGATTGTGGTGACTGCCCACTATACGGCCTATAGCTATATTGAGCCGTTCGTACAGGTTGTCGCGGGCTTCAGCGCCAACTTTGCCACCGTTCTGCTGCTGATCCTGGGCGGCGCGGGGATTATCGGCAGTGTCCTGTTCGGAAAGCTGGGCAATCGACACGCGTCCGCGCTTGTAAGCGGTGCGATTGGCCTGCTGCTGGCGTGCCTGCTGTTACTGATGCCTGCGGCGGGTAGCGAAAGCCATCTGGCGATCCTCAGCCTGTTCTGGGGCGTGGCGATCATGATTATCGGTCTGGGAATGCAGGTCAAAGTGCTGGCGCTGGCACCGGATGCCACGGACGTGGCGATGTCGCTCTTCTCCGGAATTTTTAATCTGGGAATTGGGGCCGGCGCGCTGGTGGGAAATCAGATCAGCCTGCATGTGTCGATGTCGGCCATTGGCTATCTCGGGGCTGTTCCGGCGTTGATCGCACTGATCTGGTCGGTGCTGATCTTCCGTAAATGGCCGGTCGCGATGGAAGAACAGACCAGCCACGGTTGACGATGAGTTTGCCGGGTAAGGCGTAGCCGCCACCCGGCACTGTTCTCAATGGTACGTCTTCACAATCTCCAGCACGCCGTTAATAATAAACTGCACGCCCATACAGACCAGCAGGAAGCCCATCAGACGGGAGATAGCTTCAATCCCCCCCTTGCCTACCCAGCGCATAATCGCCCCGGAACTGCGTAACGATCCCCAGACGATAAGGGCGATAAGCCCAAAAATGAGCGGCGGCGCAACGGTGATAACCCAGTCAGGGAAAGTCGAACCATCACGCACCGTTGAGGCGGAACTGATGATCATCGCAATTGTCCCCGGCCCCGCCGTGCTCGGCATGGCTAACGGCACAAAGGCGATATTGGCGCTCGGTTCGCTTTCAAGCTCCTCCGATTTGCTTTTCGCTTCAGGTGATTCGTGCGCTTTTTGCGCCGGGAACAGCATCCGGAAACCAATAAAGGCCACGATCAGCCCGCCAGCAATACGCAGGCCAGGAATGGAGATGCCGAAGGTATTCATCACCAGCTGCCCGGCATAATAAGCCACCATCATGATGGCAAAAACGTATACGGAGGCCATCATCGACTGCTGATTGCGCTCCGCACTGTTCATGTTCCCCGCCAGCCCCAGAAAGAGTGCTACCGTCGTTAACGGGTTCGCCAGCGGCAGCAATACCACCAGCCCAAGCCCCACTGCCTTAATCAAATCCAACATAGTGCACCGCAGTCCTTATCCTTATTCAACACCGCAATTATAGGGGGAAACCCTCGTCCGGAGCCATCCGCGTAACGTAACTCTCATTGTCCCGCGCAACCAATAACCTCAGATTATGTAACTGATTTAAAAGCGTACTGAAAAAGTTCCTGAAGCGTTTTAGCAATTCGTGGCATCGGCTGATTCATTCAGTTGACTTATACTTGCCTGAGCAATAATATCTGGCGTGACTAAACTACTTGCCAGGGCAACCATTGTGAAAAGCACCAGTGACCTCTTTAACGACATAATCCCACTGGGTCGTCTTATTCATATGGTTAACCAGAAAAAAGATCGCCTGCTCAATGACTACCTGTCACCGCTGGATATCACCGCAACACAGTTCAAAGTGCTGTGTTCCATTCGCTGCGAAGTGTGTATCACGCCGGTTGAGCTGAAAAAGGTGCTCTCTGTCGATCTGGGTGCGTTAACCCGCATGCTGGATCGTCTCGTCTGTAAAGGATGGGTCGAACGAAGCCCTAACCCGAATGACAAACGTGGCGTACTGGTGAAACTGACCAGCGATGGCGCGGCCATGTGTGAGCAATGTCATCAATTAGTAGGACAAACACTGCACCAGGAACTAACAAAAAACTTAACGGCAGATGAAGTGGCAACGCTTGAGCTTTTACTCAAGAAAATCCTGCCGTAAACAGAAAAAGAGGTATGACGATGTCCAGACGCAATACTGACGCTATCACCATTCATAGCATTTTGGACTGGATCGAAGATAACCTGGAATCTCCGCTCTCTCTTGAAAAAGTGTCTGAGCGTTCAGGTTACTCAAAATGGCACCTGCAACGGATGTTCAAAAAAGAGACCGGTCATTCATTAGGTCAATATATTCGCAGCCGCAAGCTGACGGAGATTGCCCAGAAGCTGAAAGAAAGCAATGAGCCGATCCTTTATCTGGCAGAGCGTTATGGTTTTGAATCGCAGCAAACCCTGACGCGTACGTTCAAGAACTACTTTGACGTGCCGCCTCATAAGTACCGTATTACCAGTATGCCGGGTGAGTCCCGTTATCTTTATCCGCTAAAACATTGCAGTTAATCATCGCCTGTTAAGACGTAACCGAGGAAATCATGAAATTTATCGTCTCCGCCGCCCTCACCTTGCTGGTGCTGGTTTCCGGCCAGAGTTTCGCGGAGCAAACCCCCAGTGCGGGGCAGCAAAATAATCGTGACACCATGATTATGCCGTCCACGCAAAGCCAGTCTCCCTATGACTTCAATCACATGGGCGCTGGCAGCGACAAATCCGACGAATTAGGCGTGCCGTATTACAACCACGACCTGTAATTCGTTTTTGCCCCGCTATGGCGGGGCTTTTTTCTGCCTTAACTCCGCACTCGCGTCGCCCGACGCACCCGTAAGCCAAAGACGTTGATATACAGCCCGGCCATAATCAACCCCGCACCAGACAGTTGCAGCGCGCTGAGCGTTTCGTCCAGTAAAAGTGCGGAGCTGGCAAGCCCGACCACCGGCACCAGCAGCGATAACGGCGCCACGCGCCAGGTTTCATAGCGCCCGAGCAGCGATCCCCAGATGCCGTAGCCAATGATTGAGGCGACTAACGCCAGATAGACCAGCGACAAAATGGTCGTCAGGTCGATCTCCACCAGGCTTTTCAGCATAACCTGCGGACCGTCCAGAATAAACGACGCGGCCATAAACGGCACAATGGGGATCAACGCGCTCCAGACCACCAGCGACATCACTGCCGGACGCGCCTCGTGCTGCATTATTAGCTTGTTGAAGATGTTGCCGCACGCCCAGCTCAGCCCCGCCGCCAGGGTCAGCATAAAGCCCAGCAGGGCGACATGCTGACCGTTAAGGCTGCCTTCTATCAGCACCAGCACGCCAAAGACCGCAAGGCTTATGCCCGCCAGCTGTTTGCCCTGCAAGCGCTCGCCAAAGACAAACGCGCCGAGAATAATGGTAAAGAACGCCTGCACCTGGAGCACCAGCGAAGCCAGACCCGCAGGCATACCGAATTTAATGGCGCAAAAGAGAAACGCAAACTGACCAAAACTGATGGTCAGGCCGTAGCCCAGCAGAAGCTTAAGGGGAATTTTCGGACGGGCAACGAACAGCAGCGCCGGGAACGCCACCAGCAGGAAGCGCAGACCTGCCAGCATCAGCGGAGGCATGTTGTGCAACCCCATTTTGATGACCACAAAATTGAGTCCCCACACCACCACAACCAGCAACGCCAACAGCCCGTCTTTACGCGTCATCTTCCGCCCCTGAATTATTAAATTTTTGTAAACACTTCAAGGTAACAGAAAAAATAGCCCCGCGAGAAGATCATTAATTCTGGTACTGAGGCGAAGCACTTGCGGATAAATTGGGTGCTATACAAGCTGCCGATCCCGTGATAATCCTGTAATAACACAACAAAAAAAGCATAAGCATTTGTCGGGCAGGAAAATGAAACCATCTCTCAGGCGCTCAACCGCAGCGCTGCTGGCGTCGTCATTGTTATTAACAATTGGCCGCGGGGCAACGCTGCCCTTTATGACCATTTATCTCACGCGCGTGTACAACATGAGCGTGGAGAATATTGGCTACGCCCTTACCGTGGCGTTGACCATAGGCGTGGTGTTTAGCCTGGGGTTTGGCATCCTGGCGGATAAGTTCGACAAAAAACGCTATATGCTGATCGCCATCGTGGCCTTTATTGCCGGGTTTGTGGCCATTCCGCTGGTGAATAACGTTACGCTGGTGGTGCTGTTCTTTGCCCTGATTAACTGCGCCTATTCCGTATTCTCAACGGTGCTGAAAGCATGGTTTGCCGACGTGCTGACCACCAGCGAAAAGGCGCGCGTGTTCTCGCTCAACTACAGTTTTCTGAATATCGGCTGGACCATCGGGCCGCCGATGGGCACCCTGCTGGTGATGTACAGCCTGCAACTGCCGTTCTGGCTGGCGGCCTTCTGCGCCGCACTGCCGCTCGGGTTTATCCATTTCTTTGTGCAGAAAAGCGTAGCGTCTGACAGCGTGGAAGAAAAAGCGCCGTGGCAGCCCTCGGTGCTGCTGAAGGACCGGGCGCTGTTCTGGTACACGCTCTCCGGCCTGCTGGCGTCCTACGTGGGCGGATCGTTCGCCACCTGCATTTCCCAGTATGTCCTCGCCGCGTTTGCGGACAGCGATTTCGCAGAAAAGGTGGTGGCCGTTGTGCTGCCCGTCAACGCGGTGGTGGTGGTCACCCTGCAATACGCCCTTGGCCGCAAGATCTCCGCCAGCAACATCCGCCCGCTAATGACTGCCGCGACGCTCTTTTTCATCCTCGGGCTGGGTGGGTTTATGCTCTCGGGGGAGAACCTGATTTACTGGGGGATCGCGGCGGCGATTTTCACCCTGGGTGAAATTATCTATGCGCCGGGTGAATACATGCTGATCGACAATATCGCCCCGCCGGGCATGAAGGCGAGCTACTTCTCCGCGCAGGCGCTGGGCTGGCTGGGAGCGGCGGCGAACCCAATGATCACCGGGCTGATCCTGACGCATCTGCCGCACTGGTCGTTATTTATTATTATGATGGCCGCCATCGTCGCGGCGTGGCTGATGATTTTGCGCGGGATGCGCGTGAAAAGTGAAAATAGCGTGTCGGGTGGCGCTGCGCTTACCCGACCTGGAAAACCCTAATCTTAGGCCGGGTAAGGCGAAGCCGCCCCCCGGCAAAACCAACAGCCTAGTGGTGCAACATCTCTTCCACCACCTGCTCTTTGTACATCTCATTCGGGTAATAGGTCGGCCAGTTATCCATCTCCTTCAGCAGCGCCTCGTGGGAGGTGTTGCCCATGAAGATATGGAAGTGTGAAGAGGCTTTCGGCCCGATGGTATGGTCGCTGAACTGCACAAATTTCGGCGCCTGGCTCGCGTTATCCTTACACTCAAACAGGTAGCGAACGCCCTTTTTCCCCGAAGCATAGGTCAAAATTTTGTAGCCGCTGTAGTCGTAGCGGCAGCTGCTCACCGTCTTACCTCGGTGGAACGCCATCACGTTGTTTTCAATACCAATGGCGTCCACGTCCGTGGCGTAACCCTTGCGGTAGTAAGCTTTCACCTCGTCAGCGGATTTGTCACCCTTCTCTGCTTTCTTTTGGAAAACCGGATCCAGCGAACCATCAAGCAGGAACGGATAAACAGACTGCCAGGTCCCGTCCCAGTCAGACAATTTTCTGTCCCTGACGTCTTTATCCTCAAAGACGCCGTTCGCCGCCTTCTGTTCCGCCTCCGTCATCTGATGACCGTGCGAATGGGCAAAAAGCGAGCCGCTTACCAGCAGCGTTCCCAGAGTCAGCGCAATTTTTCCAGCATGTGCAGCCAAAGCAAAACCCTCATTCCATGTTATAAGAATGAGGATGTTATAGTATAACATCTCAGATCGCAACCAGTCCGCGAACGCCCTCCTGCTCCATATTTTCCCCGCGCCCGTGCTGGACAATACTGCCGCGCGACATCACCAGATAGCTGTCGGCCAGCTCCGCTGCAAAATCGTAAAACTGCTCCACCAGCAGGATCGCCATATCCCCCCGGTTTGCCAGGCTGCGGATCACCTGGCCGATCTCTTTAATTACCGACGGCTGAATACCTTCCGTAGGCTCATCCAGGATCAGCAACCGTGGACGGCTCGCCAGTGCCCGCCCAATCGCCAGCTGCTGCTGCTGACCACCGGAAAGATCGCCTCCGCGACGGTGCTTCATCTCTTTCAGCACCGGGAAAAGCTGCCATATCTCCTCCGGTACGCCTTTTGCACTGCGCGCGGAAAAGCGCGACAGCCCCATCAGCAGATTTTCCTCAACGGTGAGACGGGGAAAAATCTCGCGCCCCTGCGGAACATATGCCACGCCGGACTGCACCCGCTGGTGCGGCTTACTGTGGGTGATGGTTTTCCCCTGCCAGACCACTTCCCCGGTTTTCACCGGGATCAGCCCCATCAGGCACCTCAGCAGGGTGGTTTTGCCCACCCCGTTGCGCCCCAAAAGGCAGGTGACTTCACCGACGGCCGCTTCAAAGTTCACCCCGCGCAGAATATGGCTTCCGCCGTAGTACTGATTCAGCTCGTTAACCTGCAACATGCGTTCTCCTTAGCGTCCCAGATAGACGTCAATCACCTGTTCATTGGCCTGTATCTCGCGAAGCGAGCCTTCTGCCAGCACGCGCCCCTGATGCAGCACCGTGACGTGGTCGGCGATGGTCTCAACGAAGCCCATATCGTGCTCAACCACCATCAACGAATGTTTACCTGCCAGGGTGCGGAACAGTTCGGCGGTGTATTCCGTCTCGGCGTCGGTCATGCCGGCGGCGGGTTCGTCCAGCAGCAGCAGATGCGGGTCCTGCACCAACAGCATGCCAATTTCCAGAAACTGCTTCTGCCCGTGGGAAAGCAGCCCGGCGCGGCGATCGCGCTCGCTGCCAAGCCGCAGCAATAACAGCATTTCGTCAATGCGGTCGCGCTGTTCGCCGCTGAGCGTGGCCCGCAGGCTCGCCCAGACGGACCTGTCGGCCTTCATGGCGATTTCAAGGTTTTCCCATACGGTCAGCGCTTCAAACACCGTCGGCTTCTGGAACTTACGCCCAATCCCCTGCCGGGCAATGGCCGCCGGTTCAAGGGTTGTCAGGTCGATGGACTGATCGTAAATGGCTTTACCACTTTTTGGCCGGGTTTTGCCGGTGATCACATCCATCAGCGTGGTTTTGCCCGCACCGTTAGGCCCAATGATGCAGCGCAGCTCCCCGACGCCGATATTCAGCGAGAGATCGGTCAACGCTTTAAAGCCGTCGAAGCTGACGTTAATGGCCTCAAGCTGCAATACCGGATCGGTCTGCTCGCGGTAACGATCGCCCGGCAGCTGGCGGGTAAAGAGTCCTTCAGAGGGCTGCATTATTTCTCTCCCTTACGCAACAGACCGAACACGCCACGCGGTAAAAACAGCGTGACGGCAATGAAAATCAGCCCCAGAAACAGCTGCCAGTACTCCGGCATCGCCACGGTGAAAAAGCTCTTCGCACCGTTGACCAGCGCAGCGCCGATCACCGGGCCCACCAGCGTGCCGCGGCCCCCCAGCGCGACCCAGATGGCCGCTTCAATGGAGTTGGTTGGCGACATCTCGCCCGGGTTGATAATACCTACCTGCGGAACGTACAGCGCCCCCGCCAGGCCGCACAGCACGGCAGAGAGCGTCCAGACCAGCAGCTTGAAGCCGCGCGGATCGTAGCCGCAAAACGTCAGGCGGTTTTCCGCATCGCGCACCGCCGTCAAAATGCGGCCATACTTACTCTTCGCCAGCGCGTAGCCTGTGCCCAGAGCCAGAAGCAGCAGCATTACGGTCGCGATAAACAGCGCGATCCGCGTCGTGGTCGCCGTGACGGAAAACCCGAGCAGCGTGGTGAAGCCGGTGAAGCCGTTATTGCCGCCAAAGCCGGTTTCATTGCGAAAGAAAAGCAACATCCCCGCATAGGTCAGCGCCTGGGTCATAATGGAGAAATAGACCCCTTTGATCTTCGAGCGGAAAGCAAACCAGCCGAAGACCAGCGCCAGCAGGCCGGGGACCGTCACGATTAAAACCAGCGCCCAGGCGAAATGCTGCGTCCCCCACCAGAACCACGGCAGCTCGCTCCACGACAGAAACGACATAAATGCGGGCAAACCGTCTCCAGCCGCCTGGCGCATCAGGTACATGCCCATCGCATACCCGCCCAGAGCGAAGAATATGCCGTGCCCAAGCGAGAGCATGCCTGCATAGCCCCACACCAGATCGAGGGCCACGGCGACAACCGCGTAGCAGAGGATTTTGCCGACGAGCGTCAGCATCCACGTGGAGACAGCCAGCGGATGCGTGGAAGGCAACAGCGCGAGAAAAGGCAGCACCAGCAGCGCCGCAATCAGCAGGCTGCCGACAATCTGCGTGGTACGCGGTGCGCTGCGCGCCAGTGTTAAGGTCATTGGCTGGCTCATCAGTCTGTCACCCTCCCTTTCAGTGCGAATAACCCCTGCGGACGCTTCTGGATAAAGAGAATAATCGCCACCAGAATCAGGATTTTGCCCAGCACCGCGCCCATCTGCGGTTCAAGAATTTTATTGAAGATGCCAAGTCCAAAGGCCGCCGCCACGCTACCGGCGAGCTGACCGACGCCGCCCAGCACCACCACCAGGAACGAATCGATGATGTACCCCTGACCCAGCTCCGGCCCCACGTTCCCCAGCTGGGACAATGCCACGCCGCCCAGCCCGGCGATGCCGGACCCGAGGCCAAACGCCAGCATATCAACCCGCCCGGTCGGCACGCCGCAGCAGGCCGCCATGCTGCGGTTTTGCGTCACCGCCCGCACGTTCAGGCCCAGACGCGTTTTGTTCAGAATCAGCCAGGTGAAAAACAGCACCAGCAGCACAAAGCCGAGCACCACAATGCGGTTCCACGGTAGCGTCAGGTTGGCGAAAACCTGCACGCCGCCGGACAGCCAGGCCGGGTTCGCGACCTCAAGGTTCTGTGCGCCAAAGGTCATGCGCACCAGCTGGATGAGCATCAGGCTGATCCCCCAGGTGGCGAGCAGCGTTTCCAGCGGGCGGCCATACAGATGGCGTATCACCGTGCGCTCCAGCACCATGCCGATACCTGCCGTCAGGCAAAAAGCCACCGGCAGCGCTATCACCGGATAGAGCGCCAGCCACTGAGGCATCCACTGCGCCATCATCTGCTGCACCATCCAGGTGGCATACGCCCCGAGCATCAGCATCTCGCCGTGCGCCATGTTGATCACGCCCAGCAGACCATAGGTGATAGCCAGCCCGAGGGCGGCCAGCAGCAGCACCGATCCCAACGACAGGCCCATAAAGGCCTGCCCCAGCAGTTCGCCCCACATCAGACGGTGTTGGATACGGTCCAGGCTTTCGGTAGCTGCGGCACGCACCCGCGCATCCGGTTCGGTTTGCGCCTGGGTGAGCGGTGCGAGCGTGGCCTGCACGTCCGGATCGTCAGACTGTCCCAGCAGCTCAACCGCCTTCAGCCGTATTTCAGCCTGTGGGCTCGTCAGCTGAAGGTTTGCCAGCGCCAGCATTAGCGACTGCCGGGTGACATCGTCCGTTTCGCGACCGGCGCGCTGTTGCAGGAAGCCGAGCATCTCCGGCTGGGCATCACGCTGAAGCTGCCGCGCGGCATGACGTCTTTCCGTGACACTGTCACTGACAAGCTGATGGGTCGCCAGCGCCGTGAGGGTCAATACGCGCAGCCGGTTGGTGAGGCGCACGGCTTTGGTTGCCCCTTCGGCAGTTTTTGATGCCCCCAGTGCAACCATGCCGCCGTCGATGCGGGTAAAAGCATGCTTCTGGCTGTCGGTATAAAGATTCTCGGTTTGCAGCGCCTTAAGCAGCGGCAAACGTGCAGGTTCCGGCGCGGCCGCCCACCGGGTCAGCATAGCGGTCTGCTGGCTCCGGGTGGCGGCAACGAAATCATCGGCATCCGATGCCTGCGCCATCCCTGGCAGCAGTCCGGTAAGCCACACAATCGCAATAATGATGCGCATGGCGTTCATGACGTCTCTCCCTGGGTGTTGGCTTAGTTGCTGGCGGTTTTCATCGGCTGGTCAGGCTTTTTGTCGTTCCCGGCGATAAACGGGCTCCACGGCTGAGCGCGTACCGGCTGTTCGGTCTGCCAGACGACGTTGAACTGGCCGTTACCTTCGATTTCGCCAATCATGACGGGCTTATGCAGGTGGTGGTTGGTGGCATCCATGGTCAGCGTAAAGCCGGACGGCGCGCTGAAGGACTGGCCCGCCATTGCCGCGCGCACTTTATCCACGTCGGTCGTACCGGCTTTCTCAACCGCCTGCGCCCACATATGGAGGCCAACGTAGGTCGCTTCCATCGGATCGTTGGTGACAACGGTGTCGGCATTCGGCAGCTTGTGCGCTTTCGCGTAGGCTTTGTAGGCCGCGACGAAGGTCTGGTTGGTCGGGTTATCAACGGATTCAAAGTAGTTCCACGCCGCCAGGTTACCCACCAGCGGTTTGGTATCAATACCGCGCAGCTCCTCCTCGCCGACCGAGAACGCCACCACCGGCACGTCAGTAGCTTTCAGCCCCTGGTTCGCCAGCTCTTTGTAGAAAGGCACGTTGGAATCACCGTTGATGGTGGAGACCACCGCCGTTTTGCCGCCCGCGGAGAATTTCTTGATATTGGCAACGATGGTCTGGTAATCGCTGTGACCAAACGGGGTGTAGACCTCTTCAATATCTTTATCTTCCACGCCTTTTGAGTGCAGGAAGGCACGCAGGATCTTGTTAGTCGTGCGCGGGTAAACGTAGTCCGTACCCAGCAGGAAGAAGCGCTTCGCGCTGCCGCCGTCTTCGCTCATCAGGTACTCCACCGCAGGGATCGCCTGCTGGTTGGGTGCCGCGCCGGTATAGAAGACGTTAGGCGACATCTCTTCACCTTCGTACTGCACAGGATAGAACAGCAAACCGTTCAGCTCTTCAAAGACCGGCAGAACCGATTTACGCGAAACCGACGTCCAGCAGCCAAACACCACCGCGACCTTATCCTGACTCAGAAGCTGGCGGGCCTTTTCGGCAAACAGCGGCCAGTTGGATGCCGGGTCGACCACCACCGGTTCCAGCTTTTTCCCCAGCACGCCGCCTTTGGCGTTGATTTCATCGATGGTCATCAGGGCGACATCTTTCAGGGGTGTTTCTGAGATGGCCATCGTGCCGGACAGAGAGTGCATAATCCCAACTTTGATGGTGTCTGCGGCCTGGACGCCAAAGCTCATGCCCATGGCGACGACGGATGCGGACAGGGCGAACGCTTTAATAAGGGTACGACGGTGCATATTTTCACTCCTGAAAAAGAAAGCTGTGCGAAGACGTCCGTTACCGCCCGGACGCAGAAAAAGTAACGTCAGTTTCAAGAGAGCAAAAAGAGTGCCAGGTTGCAGAGGCTAGATTTTAAAGGGATGCGAGAGAAGGATGACGGGAAACGACTCAGAATGGTACAGCGCTGCACTGTAATAATGCAGCGCTGTGGAGGGCGTTACCAGACGTCGCTGGCGATTTGCGTCACCAGGCGAACTTTATCCCACTGCTGGGCTTCGCTCAGGCTGTTACCCTCTTCCGTGGAGGCAAATCCGCACTGCGGGCTGAGGCAAATCTGCTCTTTCGCGACGTATTGCGCAGCTTCTTCCAGACGCGCTTTCACCCCTTCAGGGTTCTCCAGTTCGCCGTGCTTGGTGGTAATGAGCCCCAGAACCACCTGCTGTTTGCCCGGGCGCACAAAACGCAGTGGCGCGAAGTCGCCGCTACGATCGTTGTCGTACTCCAGGAAGAATGCGTCGACGTTAACCGTGCCGAACAGCACCTCTGCCACCGGCTCATAGCCGCCCTCTGAAATCCACGTTGAGCGGAAATTGCCGCGGCAGACGTGCAGCCCAACGGTCAGGTCGTCCGGCTTGCCTTCCAGCGCTTTGTTCAGCACGTTGGCATAGATGCGGGCCAGTTCGTCGGCATCATCCCCCCGCTCCCGGATCTGGCGGCGCTGATCTTCCGAACAGAGATAGGCCCATACGGTGTCGTCCAGTTGCAGATAGCGGCAGCCCGCGTCGTAGAATGCCCGAATGGCGTCGCGCCAGGTGGTTGCCAGATCGTCAAAGTAGTCGTTCAGGTCCGGATAGACCGTAGCATCAATATCCTTGCGGCCACCGCGGAAGTGCAGCACGCTCGGGCTCGGAATGGTCATTTTCGGCTGCGCGTTGCCGCTGATACTTTTAAGGTAGCGGAAGTCTTCCAGCATAGGATGATCGCCGAAGCCCAGTTTGCCCGTGACGCGCACGCCGTGGGCTTTGGTCTGCACCCCGTTGAACTGAATGCCCTGCTGAGCGTCATAACGCTCCACGCCCTGAAGCCCGTCAAAGAAGTCGAAGTGCCACCAGGCGCGGCGGAACTCGCCGTCCGTCACCACGTGCAGGCCGCAGGCGCACTGCTGCTCAACGACGTGGCGAATGGCCTCGTCCTCGACCGCGCGAAGCTGCCCGGCATCGATCTCACCGCTGGCAAATTGCAGGCGCGCCTGTTTAATGGAATCCGGGCGTAAAAAGCTGCCGACTACATCGGCGCGGAACGGGGCGTGGTGTCGCTGCATGGAAATCTCCTTTGTCTGTCGGCGTTAATTGCCCACAGTGATAATTCATCTCTTGAATCTTTAGACATCTGGATGTCTAAACGTCCTAAGAAGATGTCACACCCCCTGCCTCACGACAAACGAGAAAATTTCATCGGTGTTGAAAAAAATTCATGTTCCAGAACCGGATGATGACGATCCTGCAAACGCGAACTGCTCATCCTCCCAGCCGGTCATGCCCCCGAGCATAATCTTGACCGGCAGACCGAGACGCGCCAGCTTCAGCGCCGCCCTGTCCGCGCCGTTGCAGTGCGGGCCAGCACAATAGACGACAAATAGCGTGCCCGCCGGCCACGCGTTCATCCGCTCTGCGGTAATCTGGCTCCAGGGTAAATGCTGCGCGCCGGGCAGATGACGCCGGGCAAAATGCTCGGGCTTCCCGACGACGTGCAGCAGAGCGAAGTCCTGCTCACCGCTGGATATAGCGTGTTGCACATCGGCGCAGTCCGTCTCTACGCTTAAGCGTCGCAGAAAATGCCCCACGGCTTCCTGCGGCTCGGCAGCCGGAAATTCAGTAACATAGCTCATAAATCTTCCTCATTTATGGTGTTTGTGTTAACACTACTCTATCCCTTAATACAGCCCATGAATGCCTCCGCCTATGCCAGAAAACAGCAAAAAGATGACAAACTTAAGACACACTCCTCCGCGCGCGGTCGTGCTGGCGTATGACGGTTTGTGCACCTTTGAGTTTGGCGTGGCGGTAGAAATCTTTGGCTTGCCGCGCCCGGAGATGGGCGACGACTGGTATCGGTTCGCCGTGGCGAGCGTGGATGAAGGCGAACTCCGGGCAACGGGCGGGATACGCATTCTGGCCGATGGCGATCTGCACCTGCTGGAGACGGCGGATCTGATAGTCGTACCCGGCTGGCGAGGGCTGGACGAACCCGTACCCGAGGCGCTCTGTCAGGCGTTATGCGCGGCGCACGCCGGCGGCTGTCAGCTGCTCTCAATCTGTTCTGGCGTTTTTGTGCTGGCAGCCACGGGCCTGCTCAACGGGCGGAAGGCGACCACCCACTGGCGTTACACGCAGGCGCTGAAATCACGTTTTCCCGCCGTCACTGTGGTTGAGGATGTTCTGTATCAGGACGAGGGGGATATTCTTACCTCCGCCGGCAGCGCGGCGGGGATCGATCTGTGCCTGCACGTGGTGCGCCGGGATTACGGTATGGAGGCGGCAAACCGCGTGGCGCGTCGGCTGGTGATCCCGCCCCACAGAGACGGCTCGCAAACCCAGCAGCTAAGCCGGCCGGTGGCTCAACTGCGGGAAAGTCAGCGCCTGGGACAGCTGTTTGATTATCTTCATCAGCATCTTGCCGTGCCACATACCGTCGGGTCGCTGGCCCTGCGGGTTGGCATGAGTCAGCGTACCTTTCTGCGCCGTTTCCAGGACGCGACCGGAACCACGCCCGCACGCTGGTTATTGAGGGCGAGATTGCAGCGGGCGAAGGATTTTCTCGAAAATAGCCGACTCAGCATCGACAATATTGCAGAACAAACCGGTTTTGGACTCAGCGCCACGCTGCGCCACCATTTCCGCCAGCAATATGCCCTTTCCCCGACGCAATATCGAAAGCGGTTTTTGCAGCCGACCCGATAAAAAGGCAAAAAAAACCGCCATATTCTGGCGGTAAATGCTTGCATGGATAGATTTGTATTTTGGTATCTACGCTCCGGTATTCCATACCGGGATGTGGATCACCTGCAATCTACCACTGTGAGCCTCAACGAAGCATAAACGAATCGATTAACCCGCTTTGGTATTAATTTGCAGATAACGCATCAGCCCCTGCTCGGCGCTCTGGCGGGCATCATCATTAATCGCTTCGAGATAGAACGCGCGAGAGACTCCGTACGGTGCCTGCTCGGATGGGTAAACGGCAAACTGAAAGGTTTTCCCCCTCGCCTTGTTGGTGCAGCCCAGCTCCCAGCGATCTTCACTTACCTGGGTGCTATTACATTCGACGCGGCCGTAATCACTGGTTAAATACGATCCGACGCGGCTTTTCGCTGACTGAATATATTCTGGTTCTTCGTTTGAATAGATGCTGGCAGCAGCACCCACAGCAACCACTACGCCCAGAAGTGATAGCACGATTATTTTTTTCATTTATTAGATCCAATCCTTAGCCAGAAAAATCTTATTGTAAATGATTTCCCCATAAATCTAGCTGCTCTTTTCATACCAGAAATGGGAGTTTACAACGTCAATATTGCTTTTAAGAATAGTCTCAGATGCGCTGTATTGCGATCACAAATTTTGACAGTCTGTTTTCTCAAATTTGAACAGTCAAATAATTACTCTATGAAATTATCCCTACGATAACCCTGCCGTATTTTCGGGGGGATGAAGGATGTTCAGAAAAGGGTTGTCGCTAGTGCTGCTGATAAGCGCTCTGTTCTCAGGGCAGATTATGGCGGAGCACAAAGGACATGAATTTCTGTATGTGAAAAACGCCGACCATCAGCTTCGTCATGAAGCTGACAGCGACGCGTTACGCAGCGAGGCAGAGGAATCTGCGGAGGGGTTGCGCGAGCGACATTCCTGGCAGAAATCGCGCAAACCCGATACCCACTTTCCGGGTTAGCTGCCTTTACGCTTCGGCAGGGTTTTCATCAAGTCGTCAGGGCTGACGGAGGCCACAATGCTGCCAGGCGACGGCATTTTGAAGATGTGATTCTTCATCTTACCGATAACGTGCATTTCACACGGACGGCAGTCGAATTTCAGCGTCAGCACTTCGTCGCCATTCACCAGCTGCATCGGCGTTGCTTTCCAGCTTTTGATATTGCCTTTCGCCTGCTTCGGGCAGAGGTTAAAGGCAAACCGCAGGCAGTGTTTGGTGATCATCACCGGCACGTCGCCCTTCTCTTCATGGGCTTCATACGCGGCGTCAATCAGCTGCACGCCGTGTCGATGATAAAACGCACGCGCTTTATGGTTATAAACGTTCGCCAGGAAGGAGAGATGCGTGTCCGGGTAAACCGGCGCAGGCACCGCTTCGGCCTTACGGCTGCCGCGCGGATAGTTTGCCAGGCGCGCGTCATCCAGCATCTCAGCCGTTTCGCGACGAAACTGATTCAGCAGGCTGTTCGGCACGAACAGCGCATCGGGCAGATTCACCTCAATATTACGCGCGTAATAAATGGTCTGACCCAGCTTCGCCACGCCGTCCTTCAGGCTGTTCAGCGCTTTCTCCGCGTTGTTCGCTACCTCGAACATGCCGTCGAGGGTATGCCTCACGCTGATACCGTCTTCACAGGTCATGGTCAGGATCAGCTGCTCTTCCCAGCCCCCCAGCGCGATATCCACCGCAATGCGGCGCTCGCTGGAGGTCTTGAGCAACGCCTGCTGCCAGTTGTGGTCCAGGTTACGGTTCAGCGCCGCGTTGGGACGGGCTTTGTAGAGATCGGCAGGCATTTCGTTCGGCCAGACCCGATAGCGGTTTTCGCCGGTTTTCTCCACGGTATTGGCGCGGAAACCGACCACTTCACGTTTAATCATCACGTTGAGACCGTCGCCGTTCGCCAGCGGCTCTGTAACCTGAACGTCTAGATGGTCCTTCGCCACCTTCAGCACTTCACCCACCGGCAGGCCGATAAACTTCGGTGAGTCAAACGCGCCGATGTCCCCTTTGCGCGCATTCACAAAGTAATCCGTGCTGCCGCGGTGGAAAGTTTTGTCCGTGGACGGAATAAAGAAATGCTCCGTACGTCCGGCGGAGGCGCGGGCCAGATCAGGGCGATCGTCGATGATGGCATCCAGCATCTGACGATAATGGGCGGTGATATTTTTCACGTAGCTCATGTCCTTGTAGCGCCCTTCAATTTTGAAGGAGCGCACGCCGGCGTCGATCAGCGCGCCGAGGTTCGCCGTCTGATCGTTATCTTTCATCGACAGCAGGTGTTTTTCGAACGCCACCACGCGGCCCTGATCGTCTTTCAGGGTATACGGCAGACGGCAGGCCTGAGAGCAGTCGCCCCGGTTAGCGCTGCGCCCCGTCTGGGCGTGAGAGATATTACACTGCCCGGAATACGCCACGCACAGCGCACCGTGGATAAAGAATTCAATAGTGGCGTCGGTCGCCTTGTGAATATCGCGGATCTGGTTCAGGTTCAGCTCGCGCGCCAGAACAATCTGTGTGAACCCAACGTCCGAAAGGAACTTTGCCTTCTCAACGGTGCGGATATCGCACTGGGTGCTGGCGTGCAGCTCAATCGGCGGGATATCCAGTTCCAGCACGCCCATATCCTGAACGATCAGCGCGTCAACGCCGGTCTGGTAGAGATCGGTTATCAGACGCTGCGCGGGCTCAAGCTCATCATCATGAAGAATGGTGTTCAGGGTCACGAACACCTTCGCCCCGAAACGGTGGGCGAACGGCACCAGTTCGGCAATATCGCGCAGGCTATTGCTGGCGTTATGACGGGCACCGAAGCCAGGGCCGCCAATGTAGACGGCATCCGCACCGTGAAGAATGGCTTCACGGGCAATGGCGGCGTCGCGGGCCGGGCTGAGCAGTTCAAGATGATGGGAGTGCAGGCGCATACTTCGTCGTTATCCGTTATGGTCAAAATGGCGGCTATTGTAGTCAGAAGTCTGTGTCAGTGAAACCGTTTTGCGACGCTTTAGCGGGGATAATGGATTAGAGAGTGAAAATGGACCGTCCGGGCGCTGCTGTTGCGGTACGCGTGCGGTTTGTCGCCGGCAAAACGCACCCCAGAATCAGCATAAATCGTCCGCCAGATGCCGTCGATCTGCATCTCCAGTTCACCGCTTATCACCACCACGTGTTCAATCACCCCGGCTTCGTGCGGGGTGGATTCGCTCAGCGCGCCGGGCGACAGCGTGATGGAGAAATGATCAAACCTGAGCTGGTCGTCCCAGGGGAAAAGCGGCTTCACCACCATCGCCTGCTGCTGCGGATCAAATACCGCCTGCGGGTCGCTCTCTGGGGTAATAAACGCCGAAAAAGGCACGTTCAGCCCGGTGGCGATTTTCCACAAGGTGGAGACCGTCGGGCTGGACTCGTTGCGTTCGATTTGCCCAAGCATCGCTTTCGACACGCCCGTCTCTTCGGCCAGCTTCGACAGGCTCCAGCCCCGCGCCTGACGCAGCGCTTTCAGTGTAGTGGCAAGGTGTTGCGTAATATCCATGGTTCCTCCCGTTGTGCGAAGCATACCACTTGTACGCTATAGCGCACAGTGATACCTTACGCCGGACGTTATAACGCACAACGGAGTTCCCATGCGATCGACTGCCCCTCTCTTTCCTGCCGTACTGGCCGGTTTTGTTGCCGTCCTGGTGGGCTATGCCAGCTCTGCCGCCATTATCTGGCAGGCCGCCGCGGCGGCAGGCGCAACCCCACAGCAAATCGGCGAATGGATGACCGCGCTGGGCCTCGGGATGGGGATCAGCACGCTTGCGTTATCGTGGTGGTACAAGGCGCCGGTGCTGACCGCCTGGTCAACGCCCGGCGCGGCGCTGCTCGCCACCAGCCTGCATGGCGTCACGCTGGCGGAAACCATCGGGGTATTTATGTTTGCAAATGCGCTGATCCTGCTGTGCGGCGTGACCGGCCTGTTTGCCCGGCTGATGAAGCTGATCCCGCACTCGCTTGCCGCCGCTATGCTCGCGGGCGTGCTGTTACAGTTCGGCCTGAAGGCATTCAGCAACATTGAGGGACACCTTTTTCTTTGCGGCAGTATGCTGGCCGCCTGGCTGGTGGCCAAAGCCGTGGCTCCCCGTTACGCCATTGTCGTCACGCTGCTGGTGGGCATTCTCGCGGCCTGGGCCGGAAGTGACGTTGTCACGGATAAGATGACGTTATCGGTTATCATGCCTCATTTTATTGCCCCTGCGTTCACGTTTACCAGCATGATAAGTATCGGATTGCCCTTCTTTCTGGTGACCATGGCGTCGCAGAATGCGCCCGGCTTCGCCACCATGCAGGCTTCGGGCTATCCGCTGGCGGTCTCACCGCTTATCGTTGCGACCGGCGGGCTGGCGCTGGTGTTATCCCCCTTCGGCGTCTATTCCATCTGCATCGCCGCCATCACCGCCGCCATTTGCCAGAGCCCGGACGCCCACCCGGATGCCAGTAAACGCTGGCTGGCCGCGGCGGCCGCAGGCGGGTTTTATCTGCTGGCGGGGGTTTTTGGCGGCTCGATTTCCGGGCTGATGGCTGCCCTGCCGCTGAGCGGGATCCAGACGCTGGCCGGGCTGGCCCTGCTCGGTACGATTAGCGGCAGTCTGTATCAGGCGCTGAATCATGAAGCGGAGCGCGACGCGGCGATCGTCACCTTCCTGATGACCGCCAGCGGCGTCACGATCCTGGGGATTGGCTCCGCCTTCTGGGGGCTGGTACTGGGTGGGTTATGTTACGCGGTCTTTTCACGCCTTCCTCGCGCGTAACTGGGACGGCGTCATCCCCGTCATGCTGCGAAAACGGTTACTGAAGTGGCTGGCGGAGTTGAATCCGCAGGCCAGCGCGATGTCGGTGAGCGGCGTGGTGGTGTGCTGCACCAGCGCTTTGGCCTTCTCCATGCGGCGCTGCATGACGTACTGATGCGGCGCCAGCCCCATCGACTGGCGGAACATTCTGGCGAAGTGATACTCGCTGAGTGCGGCCTGACCCGCCAGCTCCGCCAGCGTTAAGGGTTGCGCCAGATTTTCCTCGATAAAGGCCACTACGTTACGCAGCACAAACGGCGATAACCCGCCGGTGACCACCGGTAACTTCCACTGTACGCTGGAATAATGCTGGACTAAATGCGTCAGCAGTAAGGTCGACGCGGTGCTCAGGGTGAGCTGATTGGCGTTTTGCTGCCAGTCGCAGCCCAGCAAAAACTGACGATAGAGGGCGGTGATTTTCGGATCGCTGCCAAAGATTTTTTCATCCAGCGTCAGTGATAGCGGACGTTTATCCCAGATTTTCTCCCCCACGTCCCGCAGATGTTCATCGGTGCAGTAAAGGTGGACGAACGACAGGTCGTCACGAATATCCCACGTGGATTCGCTCTCTTCGGGCATCAGGCAAAAACGATCCGGCCCGCCGCCATTTTTCCAGCCACCGGGGGTTTTTTGATAGCTTTCATAGCCATCCGCCACGTACAGGCTGAGCGTATGGTGGTTGCTTTTTACGGTGATCGTATCGTGCTTGTTGTACCACGCCGCCAGTTGAATGCCAGAATTGAGCGCGACGGTTTCCCGCAGCACCGCATTTTGTTGGCGTAACGTTTCAAAGGTGTCGTAAACGAGAGACATGGCCGTAAACAGGTGATTAATCAGACTGTCAGTCTATGAAGTGTTGCAGCCTGTTACCAGCGTTCGCGTGAGAAAAAAGCGCAAGAATGTGCAAGTCCGGCGCAAGCGAATGAAAGCCGCCCGCCCGCGCTTTCGTCACACTGGTGTTTTTCGCGGTATGAGAAGAGAGAAACCATGAACGCATTACTCTATGGGCTGGTCGTTGTTATCTGGGGTACGACCTGGATCGCTATTTTTCTGCAACAGGGGCCGGTTCCCGCCCCGGTTTCCATTTTCTGGCGCTTCGCCGTGGCCAGCGCCACGATGATGATTGTCCTCCTCGCCCTTCGCCGCCTGCGCAGGCTGGCGCTGCGGGATCACCTCTACTGCCTGCTTCAGGGCTGCTGCGTATTCTGCTTCAACTTCTGGTGCTTTTACACCGCCGCCGCCCATATCAATACCGGCCTTGAGTCGGTGATCTTCTCGATGGCCGTGCTGTATAACGCCATCAACAGCTTTATCTTCTTCGGCCAGCGGCCGCCCGCACGCTTCTGGACGGCGGCAGCACTGGGGCTTATCGGGATCATCACCCTGTTCTGGAACGATCTGCTCGCCAGCGGCTGGAGCGCGTCGTTGCTCACCGGCATTGGGCTTTCCGCCCTCGGCACCTACGGCTTCTCGCTGGGGAATATGATCAGCATGCGCCATCAGCGCAACGGGCTGGAAACCATGACCACCAATGCCTGGGCGATGCTGTATGGCACCGTCGTGATGGGCCTTATCGCTCTCTTCAGGGGCGATAGCTTTATGCCGGAATGGACGGTGAGCTACGTGGGGGCGCTGCTGTATCTTGCGCTGTTTGGCTCGGTGATTGCCTTCGGAGCCTACTTTACGCTGGTGGGCCGCATTGGTCCCGGTAAAGCCGCGTACAGCACCCTGCTTTTCCCGCTGGTGGCCCTGTCAATTTCAACAATCTACGAGGGCTACGTATGGCATCTTAATGGGATCGCAGGCCTGCTGCTGATTCTGGGGGGAAATATGGTGATGTTTACCAAACCGGAAACCTGGTTCCGACGCCTGCTAACGGCATAGAAAAACGGCCTGCGAAGGTGCAGGCCGTGTTGATTATTTTGCAGTCTGATGAACATCAAACATGGTGGCATCCGTCGCCATGTCATCCACAACCTGTTTCAGCGTGGCGAAGCCTATCGGCGTATTTTCATTTGCCAGCTCTTCACCTTCACCTTTACGAACAACTTTAATTACCGGCTTGTTCGTGGCCGCATCGATCAGCTCGCCTTCAAAGAACAGATGCGTATCCGTGGTGCGATGGCCAGTTGCCATCTGCGTTCCCGCAACCAGCAGCGCGACAGGAATCACTTCATAGAACTGCAAACCTTCTTTGTCCGAGCTCACACCGGTGATGGCACCACGGAAGATCAGGCTATGTTTGCCTGGCGTCGTGACAATCGGCTTACGCTGGCCAATCGCGGTTTTCAGTTTGGTATTGGTATAACTCAACACCTCATCAAGCGTTTTTTGCCCAAGCTGAGTGGTCGGTTTTGGCGCCGGGTAATAGGTAATCGGCGTCCAGATAATGCTGTCGTAATTCGCCTCATTGTAGGAAGGATCAACCCAACGCAGGGTTGGCTTCCCGGTTGCAGATGTCATCTCCTGCAAGCCTGAGTAATCTTTTAAAAAGCCCGAATACTGCTCGGGGGCTGCGACTTTTGACGCGCAGCCTGAAAGGGCCAACAGGCCAGAAAGCACTGCAACTTTAAAAAAAGTCTGAGTACGCATGATGGTATTCCATGTTATCTGCAAGTATGCACTTGAAGTTATAACAAAAAAGGAGGGAACGTGGTGTGGCAAAAAATGACGAAGACAGCACAAATAGCGAAAATAGTGCCCGGCTGAAACCGGGCAGTATAACTATTACTCTTTCAGATCCACTTGCCAGAAGAGGTGCTTACCGAAGGGATCGATTTCATAGCCCGTGACCTCTTTACGGACCGGCTCAAAAATGGTCGAGTGGGCAATCATCACCGCCGGCATTTGATCGTGCATCATCTGCTGCGCCTGCTTGTACAGCGCCACGCGTTTTTCGCGATCGGTTATCGATTTGGCTTCGGCGATCAGGTTATCAAAAGGCTTATAACACCATTTTGCCGAGTTCGACCCGCCGTTGGCGGACGTACAGGTAAACAGCGGGCCGAAGAAGTTATCCGGATCGCCCGTCGCCGTTGTCCAGCCCATCAGCGCGGCCTGATGTTCCCCTCCTTTTACGCGCTTCAGGTATTCGCCCCATTCATAGGTCACGATTTTGGTCTGTACGCCTACTTTCGCCCAGTCCGCCTGGATCATTTCAGCCATCCGTTTCGCGTTCGGGTTATAGGGCCGCTGCACCGGCATTGCCCACAGTTCGATGCTGACGCCGTTAGCAAATCCCGCCGCTTTTAGCAGCGCCTTCGCTTTTTCAGGATCGTATTCGTAGTCTTTCAGCGCGCTGTCGGCACTCCAGACGCCAGGCGGCAGCAGGTTTTTCGCCGCCGTGCCGGTTCCGTGGAACACCGCGTCAATGATGGCGGGTTTATTAATCGCCATCGCCAGCGCCTGGCGCACCTTCAGATTATCCAGCGGCGGCTTTTGCGTGTTAAACGCCAGGAAACCGGTATTCAGGCCGGCCTTGCTCATCAGGTTAATGTCTTTGTTAGCTTTCATGCGCGGCAGATCCGCCGGGTTCGGAAACGGCATCACCTGGCACTCGTTCTTCTCAACTTTGGCAAAACGCACCGAGGCGTCCGGCGTGATGGTGAACACCAGACGATCCAGCTTCGATTTCCCCTGCCAGTATTGCGGGAAGGCGGTAAAGAGGATGCGGGAATCCTTCTGGTACTGCGCCAGCTTAAACGGACCGGTGCCAATCGGCTGCATATCGACCTTTTCTGGCGTGCCCGCTTTCAGCATGGCATCGGCATATTCCGCCGACAGGATGGAGGCAAAATACCACGCCAGGTCAGCGACAAACGGTGCTTCTGGGTGCGCCAGGGTGAAGCGCACGGTGTGCTCGTCAACCTTGTCGATGGCCGTTATCAGGCTGCCAAACTCCAGGCTTTCAAAGTTGGAATAGCTGCCGTTCGAGACGTTATGGTAAGGATGATTCACATCCTTCTGGCGCATAAACGAGAAAATCACGTCATCCGCGTTGAAGTCGCGCGTCGGCGTAAACAGCTTATTACTGTGGAATTTCACACCTTTGCGCAGGTGGAAGGTGTAGATCTTGCCATCCTCGCTCACCTCCCAGCTTTCGGCCAGGCTCGGCACCAGCTCGGTGGTGCCGGGCGTGAAATCGACCAGACGGTTATAAACCGGTACGGCGCTGGCATCCACGCTGGTTCCCGAGGTGTATAGCTGAGGATTGAAGTTTTCCGGCGATCCTTCAGAGCAATACACCAGCGTTTTTGCCGCGACGGTGGAACTGACCGTAAGCGCAGCCAGCGCCAGCGTTATCGTTGTGAATGTGCTTTTCATCATTATTTCCTGTCTTTTTAATTCGACGGCTAATTACTTCTTTTGCCGTTCCATAAATAACATTAAAGTGATGGCGCAAACACATGAAAAATAAATACAGAAGGAAACACTATGGGCTCTGAACTCTCCAGACAATTAACCCGTCGCTTTTTTCGTTATCTCGCCATTACCAGCCAGAGCGATCCAAAAGTGAAAACGTTGCCCTCCACGCCGGGCCAGCACGACATGGCGCGGGAACTGGCGAACGAGCTGGAAAAGCTGGGGTTGGACGACATTGTGATTGATGAATTCGCTACCGTTACCGCCGTGAAAAAAGGCAATGTCGCGGGTGCGCCGCGCATTGGTTTTATTACCCATATCGACACGGTGGACGTCGGTTTATCTCCGGATATTCATCCGCAAATATTAACGTTTAGGGGTGAAGATCTCTGCCTGAATAAAGAGAAAGGGATCTGGCTGCGCGTCAAAGAGCACCCGGAAATTCTGGCTTACCCTAATGAAGAGATTATTTTCAGCGACGGAACCAGCGTATTAGGCGCAGATAATAAAGCGGCCGTCACCGTGGTTATGACGGTACTGGAAAACCTGACGGCCGAGCATAAGCATGGCGATATTGTGGTGGCGTTTGTGCCTGACGAGGAGATTGGCCTGTGCGGTGCGAAAGCGCTGGATTTGAAACGCTTCGACGTCGATTTTGCCTGGACCATCGACTGCTGCGAACTGGGGGAAATTGTTTATGAGAACTTCAACGCGGCAGCGGCTGACATTCGCTTTACCGGCGTAACGGCCCACCCGATGTCCGCCAAAGGGGTGCTGGTCAACCCACTCCTGATGGCCACGGACTTCATCAGCCAGTTCGATCGCCAGCAAACTCCGGAATGCACCGAAGGGCGCGAGGGCTACATCTGGTTTAACGGCATCCAGGCCGGGCAAAACGAAGCGGTGCTGAAAGCCAACATCCGTGATTTCGACAAAGAGGGTTTTGCCGCCCGCAAGCAGCAAATTGCCGATGTGGCGGCGCAAATAGCGGCGCAGCACCCTACGGCAAAGGTGGACGTCCGCATTGAGGACACCTACAGCAATATCAGCAACGCGATTGGTGAAGATCGCCGCGCCATCGACCTGATGTTCGAGGCAATGGAATCGCTCGGTATCGCGCCTAAGCCAACGCCGATGCGCGGCGGCACGGACGGCGCAGCGCTGTCAGCCAAAGGCTTGCTCACCCCGAACTTCTTCACCGGCGCCCATAACTTCCATTCAAAGTTTGAGTTTTTACCGCTGTCGTCGTTCGAGGCGTCCTACCGCACCGCCCTGCAACTCTGTCTGCTGGCCGCGCGTTAAGCGGGCTTGCGCGCAAGCATCGTGGCGAAGCGCAGCTTGATACGGTTCCCGTTGGCATCGGTACGGTGGAGTTCACCCACCTCTTCGTTGTACTTGAGCAGCTCCCAGCCTTGGTAATAGTTGCTCAGTTCACCGGTTTTGAACGCAAACGGGAAGCCAACGGTACACGGATAATCCTCGGTATCCATCGCCGCAACGATCAGGTTATAGCCGCCCGGCCTGGTGCAGCGCTGCATATTGGCGATAAGACCAGGGATGGTTTTCGCCTCAAGGAACATCAATACGACGGTAGAAAGAATAAAGTCATATTCGCCGTCAAAGGTCAGGCTGTTCAGATCCTGAATCGCCGTGTGCGGATTCGTAATCCCTTCCGCCGCCTTAATGCGCTCGATGTTATCGATGCTCATCGGGTTTTTATCCCACGCCGTCACGTCATAGCCGTTGGCCGCCAGGTAAAGGCTGTTACGGCCATTTCCGCAACCGAGATCGAGCGTTTTACCCGGCTTAACAATATTCGCGCTATGTAACACCTCTGAGTGCGTGCGGGTCAGACCATATTTCTCGGTAAAGTAGTTTTCATCGACAGTCATTGTTTTTCCTCAGATTGCATAAGCAGTGCCTTATCAGCGCGCACCAGAAGTTTGCCCTGCATCAGCAAGATAAAAGTACGGACCAGCAGCATCGCGATGATGACGTTGGTGAAAATAAACAGTGGAACAGCAAGGGCGTGAAAGAACCCTGAAGGGCTGCTTTGCCCAAGATGCAAACCGGTGGTCGCCAGCGCCGAGACCCCGAACGAGAAGCTCCAGAACGACGCGTTGAACGGCTGCGACAGATACCACGGCATCAGACGCAGCATAAACAGCAGCTGCAACAGGCCATAGCCAAACAGCATTTTGGCGAAGGTGTCCGCTTCGCCGCCGTTGACGCTAAGCCAGGCGCTACAGGCCACCAGGGCTGGCGCAAGCTGGATCCCGAGCGAGGTACGAAGCGCTGCGGGCAGTTCGCCGGCGCTGCGCAGGCGCTGCAAAATGACCGGCTCCAGGCTCAGCCAGGAAAAGACGCCGGCGCCAAGGAACACCAGTCCGGCATCGTGGAAGCCCAGCGCGCCGCAGGCCATCGCGCTAATAAAATTGTTCGCCACCGTCGGCAGATAGAGGCCCGGCGTTGTCGCCTCTCCCGGGTGCTTACCGCGCCACAGCCCGGCGCTTTGCCAGGCGGCATACGCAAGCTGGATCACCACGCCCACACTAAATAACACCAGCGACACCGGGCGGTACCACGGCACGAAGCCGATGGCCACCAGCATCGTTGTGGCGGGAAACAGGCTGACAAAACTGCTCATCACCGGATGTCGCATCTCTGCCAGCACGCTGCGTGGAAACCGTACCGCACGGGTGAGAAACGCTACGCTCAAAAAGAACCAGATCGTCACCGCCAGCGCCACCAGGATCTCTCCCGGCCAGCGCGTAACCGGCCATACAGTGCTGGCATAACGCCAGGCGAACCCCATGCCAATGGTACCCAATACCATGCCAAAGTACCCGGCGGGCAAGTTAAGAACGCGTTGGTTTTCATTATGCATTTTTTTTAATCTTTAAAATGTATTTGAAATGCCATTTTAAGGGGTTTCCCGTGTGGACGCCAGCACTTCGACAAGCCAAAAGTTTGCTACGTTTAGTGAAAGGCTTTTCAGGGATCAGACGATGACAAAATATCGGCTTAGCAATGAAACCCGTATGTGGCGCTGGCAGGACGGGACCACGCCGTGCACAACGCCCCTCAGACAGATCGTTGCCGTGGACGATTTTAACGATGTTGTCCGCGGGACAAAAGGCGGTTGGGTTGAGGATGAGAACGCCCTCGCACAGGACGGGGATTGCTGGATTTACGATGAAAACAGCGTGGTCTTTGCCGGTGCCCGTGTATCCGGTAATGCCCGCCTTACCCAGCCCTGCATCGTAAGCCACCGCGCACACGTTAGCGGCAACAGCTGGCTGGACGCCGCCGAGGTGAGTCACGGTGCGATAATAAGTGACAACGTCACTATTCAGCACTCTACGGTGCGCGGGGAATGCCGCATCGCAGATGATGCGCGGGTGCTGCATAACAGTATGGTGATCGCAGCCAAAGGGCTTACGCCCGACCGCGAGCAGATCCTGCAAATCTATGACAGCGCAACGGTCAGCCAGTCGCGTATTGTGCATCAGGCGCAAATTTACGGCGATGCCATGGTGACCTGGGCCTTTGTAGAGCATCGCGCGGAGGTGTTCGATCGCGCCATTATTGAGGGCAACGCGCTTAATAACGTCTGGGTGTGCGACTGCGCCAAAGTGTACGGCAATGCCCGCCTGCTGGCCGGTTCAGAGGAAGATGCAATCCCGACGTTGCGGTACAGTTCACAGGTCGCGGAAAACGCCCTCGTCGAAGGCAACTGCGTTATTAAACATCACGTGCTGATAGGCGGCGAGGCGTGGTTGCGCGGCGGGCCGATCCTGATTGACGACCACGTCGTGATTCAGGGCCGGGCGCGTATCAGTGGCGATGTATTGATTGAGCATCAGGTGGAAATTTCAGACGATGCGGTTATCGAGGCGCTTGAGGGTGAAAGCATTCACGTCCGGGGATCGAAAGTGATCAACGGCGACACGCGGATCACCCGAACACCGCTGCTGGGGGCACTATAGCGGGAAAAGCCTGGCGTAAAGATTCACGTCATCGTAGCGGCCATTGAGCATTTCCGCTTCCCGCAGGCATCCTTCCAGCGCAAAACCGTTGCGCTGAGCCACACGGTTACTGTTCTGGTTATCTACGCGACATTTAATGACAAAGCGGCGGATCTCGCCGCGCTCAACGTAATAGCGCATAAACGCCTGGAGCGCCTGAGAGAGAATGCCCTTCCCCTGATGCGCTTCGTCGAGCCAGTAGCCAATGTACCCGGCCTTGTTCGCAGGCTCGATGGCGTTAAAGGAGAGCACGCCCACCAGCGCGTCGTTCATGAAAATCAGGAACATTTTGGCGTAACCGCGCTCGTGCAGCATCTGGTTGCTCTGCACGTTGCGTCGCGTGTCCTCTTCGCTGCCGACATGCTGCGCCCAGTCAAAGGCGGTTTGCAGCCAGGTTTTGTTTTTAATCACGAGGTTATGCAGATCGGCGGTATAACGTTCTTCGACGGCTCGAAGCTCAATATCCTGGTTTACGGGGATAATTTCTGAAGACATAGAACCTCTTATTAATTGCCGGGTGGCGCTAACGCTTACCCGGCACAATCCCAAAATGATTAGCGCATAATCCGGTCGTCAACGTAGTTACGTTTGTCCGGCGCTGGCGGGAAGTATTGATACAGCCAGGTCTCGCTGATGGCGTCGCCCTGACAGCGCAGGAACAGGCGCATATCGACCGGCTCGGTAGAGTCAGAGGTTGGATACCAGTCAAACAGGATGCGATAGCCGTCGAACGGCTCAACGTAGAGGATCTCCACCTGCTTCGCTTCACCGCTGGACAGCGTGATCACCGGCTCAATGCCCTTCGGTGCGGCGGCCTTCAAATCGCCCCCGACGAAGTCAATGGCAAAGCGACGGGCCCACACTTTCGGGTAATTTTCACCCGGCGCCCAGCCCTCCGGGAAGCCTCCCATACCGGTACGTGTCGCGTAGACGTTTGCCAGCGGCGAACGCACCGGTGGCTGCGCGCTCCAGTAGAGACGGTATTTGAAGTCCAGTTCGTCGCCCGCTTGCACCGTCTTCTCCGGCTGCCAGAAGCAGACCACGTTATCGAGCGTCTCGCCGGTTGTCGGGATCTCCATCAGGGCAATGGAGCCTTTGCCCCAGTTATTGCGCGGCTCGACCCACAGGCTTGGTCGCTTGTTATACCAGCCCATGACGTCCTGATAATGGGAGAAGTCACGGTCAAGCTGCAATAAACCAAAGCCTTTCGGGTTCTTATCCTGAAACGCGTTAAATTGCAGCTTTTGCGGGTTGTTCAGCGGTCGGCAGATCCACTCCCCGTTGCCGCGCCACATTGCCAGACGGTCTGAGTCGTGGATCTGCGGGTGAATGGTGTCGCACATGCGGCGCTCGTTGTTGCCGCAGCTAAACATGCTGGTCATCGGCGCGATGCCGAGCTGCTTGATCGCTTTGCGCGCGTAGAGGTGGTTTTCGACGTCCATGATCACCTGGCTCTTCTCGCAATGGATCACGAACTTATAGGCACCGGTAATGCTCGGGCTGTCCAGCAGCGCGTACACGGTAAAGGTGGTATCACCCGGCTTAACGGTTTCAAACCAGAAGGAGGTGAAGTCCGGGAACTCTTCCGGGGTGTCGGTAAAGGTATCCACCGCCAGGCCACGCGCGGAAAGGCCGTACTGGTAGGTATCATCCACCGCACGGAAGTAGCTCGCGCCCAGGAACGAAACGATATCGCGTCGCGCCAGCTCCGGCGCTTTAAACACGCGGAATCCGGCAAACCCGAGGTCGCTCTGCCCTTCCAGCTGGCGGGTATCCACGCCCGTATCGCCGTAGCTGAACAGCTCAGGTCGGAAGTGGATCTCGCGCGCCTGAGAGGTGGTTTGATCCAGCGAGTACATGCGCACGCGGCGGCGGAACCCCATACCCATATGGAAGAACTGGGCGTCCAGCTGACGACCTTCAATGTTATTCCACAGCGACTGCTTCTCATCGTAACGAATGGCGTTGTACGCCTGCGGCGTCATGGTGGCCAGCGTTTCCGGCAGCGGACGCGGCGCGCCGCCCCACGGGGTTTTCGCCAGATCGTGCGCCATGGATTGCAGAACGGAGAAGTCAAAGCGGCGGCTCTGACCGTCGGCAATATCGGAATCAGCAGCATACGCCGCCTGGGAAAACAGAGAAGCAAGGCCAGAAGTGCCGCTCAGGGCAGCCATTGCCAGGGAACCTTTGAGAAAACGTCTGCGATTCATGCCTGAGAAAACGTCCTTATGGTCGTGTGAATGAGTTTCGCGCGCAGCGAAATAACGGCAAGAAAGAACGCACAGCCTAAACAAAAACGGTTAAGAATCCAATTGTTGGCGGGTGATTATCTGAACAAACCAGGAAATATTTTCTGTCGACCAGAACGGCCTGAAAGTGGTGTAAAAAACAGTAAATACACGAAATCATTCATGCTGGATCAAGGCGGCAAGTCTGAGAATCCCCAGGAGCTTACTCAAGTAAGTGACTGGGGTGAACAGACGTAGCCAACGCAGAGGCAGCCTGAAGGATGAAGTGTATTTAAAAGTGTCCCGGCTGGACATCAACAGCCGGGACCAACGAGGCGGTTATTTTACGCTGACATCGATACCCGGGAAGTACTTATCAGCCAGTTTAGCGATCGTGCCATCGGCACGTACTTTATCAATGGCGGCATCAAGCTGCTTTTTGGTGGCCTCATCCCCCTTACGCAGCCCAAAGCCGATACCACTGCCGAGGATCGTGTCGTCTGACACCGGTTTGCCGATAAAGCCAAACCCTTTACCCTGCGGCTTGCTGAGGAAACCCGCCTGCCCGGCCGCTGACATGACCAGCGAGGCGTCGATGCGGCCATTCAGCAAGTCTCCCCACGCCATATTCTGATCTTTATAAGACACCACGGTGACACCGTGCTTTTCCCAGTGCTCTTTGGCGTAGGTTTCCTGAATCGAACCCTGGAGAACGCCGATGGTTTTGCCCTTCAGCCCTTTCGGCGTGGCCTCTACCGCAGAGCCGGCTTTGCCCACCAGCTGGGAGGGAATGCGATAGATGGGCTGAGTAAAGTCAATGCTCTTGCGACGCTGCTCGGTGATGTTCATCGCCGAGTTAATCGCGTCGAACTTTTTCGCCACCAGACCGGGGATCAGCGCATCAAACGAGGTTTCCACCCAGCTGCACTTCAGCGCGGCGGCTTTGCAGATGGCATTTCCCAGCTCTATGTCAAAGCCTTCCAGCTCCCCTGACGCATTGCGGCTTTCAAACGGCGGATATTCCGCCTCCAGACCGTACCGCAACTCGGTGGCGGCGATTGACGAAAATGAACACAGCAGCCCCATGCCGACAACTAACGCGCGTAATTTCATCTTAAACTCCTGAACGTGGTGTGATCCGACACAGGGCCTGGGCACCTGCCCGTAACGTCGCCTCATCTTTCGCAAAAGAGAGACGAATCAGTTTATTGTCCGTGCCATCAGCATAAAACGCCGACAGCGGAATAGTGGCAACCCCGCACTCGACAATCAGCCTTTTCACCATCTCGCTGTCGCGCTCGTCGCTGAAGCCACTGTAATCAGCCAGCAGGAAAAACGACCCTTTGCTCGGCAGCAGCGTAAACGGCGAGTCGGCCAGCAGGCTTTGCAGCAGATCGCGCTTGCGCTGATAAAACGCCGCCAGCGACAGCCAGGTTTGCGGATCGGCCATATGTTCTGCAAACGCGTACTGCATTGGCGTATCGGCAGAGAACATTAAAAATTGATGGACCTTACATATCTCATCCATCAGCTCCGCGGGCGCCACACAATAACCCACGCGCCAGCCGGTCACGTGATAGGTTTTTCCGAAGGAAGAAATTATCACGCTGCGCTCCGCCAGCTGCGGGTGCGTCGCCATCCCGTGGTGTGGCTCGCCGTCAAAAACGACGTGCTCATACACTTCGTCAGACAAAATGATGATGTCGGTGTGGCGCGTCAGCGCCGCCAGCTGGTGCAGATCGGCGGCCGAAAATACCTGTCCGCTCGGGTTGTGCGGCGTGTTGACGATGATCATCCGCGTGCGCGGGGAGATGGCCGCCCGCACGTCGTCCCAGTTTACGGCAAAATCGGGTACCGTCAGCTTAATGGCGATCGGCTTCGCCCCTTGCAAACGGACAATCGGCGCATAGCTGTCAAAGGAGGGCTCGAAATAGATCACATCATCGCCAGGATGAACCAGCCCGCTGATGGCCGAGTAAAGCCCTTCGCTGGCGCTGGCGGTCACCAGCACCTCACTGTCCGGGTCATAGTGCGTACCGTAGAGTGTGGCAATTTTGTCCGCGATGCGCGCCTTAAGCGGCTGTAGCCCGGTCATGGACGCGTACTGGTTATGCCCTGCCTCCATGGCGCGGGTCACGCCGGAGATCAGTTTTGGGTCGCAGGAAAAATTCGGCGCACCCTGAGAAAGGTTGATCGCGTTATGCTGGGCAGAAAGCTGGCCGATAACGGTAAAAATGGTGGTTCCCACATCCGGCAATTTGGAGCGTGTCTGCACCGGCGTTTTCAAAGTCATCCTCTGTCCCTTCTCATGGTGAATGCATAACTATTCAAACAACAACTTCGCTGTCGGGACAATCGAATTGTTGTCATAATAGCCATGACAAAAACGCATAGCTAAGGTGAGATATGTCGCGTCGTTCATTTCCGCTTAATGCCGTAGAGACTTTTTTAGTGACCGCGCGTCACCTGAATCTGACCCATGCCGCAAAGGAGCTTTGCCTGACGCAGGGGGCGGTAAGCCGTAAAATCGCCGCGCTGGAAAGCTGGTTCGGCTTCCCGCTGTTCGAACGCCACGCGCGCGGCCTGCGTCTCTCATCACAGGGAAGCGCCCTGCTGCCGGAGCTGCAATCTGCGTTTGAACATCTGCTGAACGTTGCCGAGCAGGCGCGGACGCACCAGACCGTGATCCGCCTGAAAGCGCCAACCTGCGCGATGCGCTGGCTGGTGCCGCGGCTGCTACAGGTGGAGCGTGAACAGCCGGATCTGCAAATTGCGCTGACCACTACCACCGATCATAACGTCAATTTTAAAACCGAATCCTATGATGCGGCGATTGTGTTCGGGACACACATGAGCGCCGGCGATCTGCTGTTCGAAGAGGCCTTAACGCCGGTAATGAGCCCGCTGCGGGCCGGCTCTGCGCTGGAAACACTCACTTTCCTGCACCCGACGCGGGACAAAACGGACTGGACGCTGTGGCTGGCGAAACAGCCGCGCCCGGCGCCAGCTATGCTCAAAAATCAACACTTCGAAACGATGGATTTGGCTATTACCGCCGCTATTCAGGGGCTGGGCATCGCCATAGCGGATGAAACGCTGGTGGAGGAGGACGTGCGCGCCGGACGGCTGATGCGGCCTTACGATACGAGCATAAGAACCGGGGCGAGCTACCGGCTGGTATTCCGCGACGCACCCGGCCCGGGGAACGGGCTGGATGCGTTTCGCGCCTGTATGCTCAGTCGAGGCTGACGTGGTGTTTCATCACCCGTTTGAAGAGGCTCATACGGGCACGCATGAAGCGGTTTTCAAGCCGAAAGCCTGCATGTTTATTCACACCAATGCGTAACAGCACGTCCCGCCCTTTCCGGCAGGCGGGCCAGCGCGTCGGCCCCGGCAGGCTGTCACGTTTCCCCGCGTCCCGAGCGAAGCTCACCCAGTAGTCCGCCACCCGAGCCGCGAAGGACAGATCACGTTCGTTCACGTACTGTCGCGAGGGCTCAACCTGTCCGAGGGTATCGAACACGTAAGGCACTTCGTTGCCGTGCCATGCGCCGTTGATGTACGTCGCGTGCTCGGCTTCGGCCACATAATCAAACCAGTATCGCCAGCACAGGCCACCCGCTCGCTGCTGCGCCTGCATCACCACGTAGCCCATGGTGGTGAATGCCATGTCGCGGCACACCTGCCTGCCGAGCTCCTCATCGCCCTTCACGCCCGGATAAAGCAGCTTGATCAGCCCCAGACCAAAGCGCTGCTCGCGGCGGAGCTTCTGGATCTGCCCGGCCAGATCGACGCCGAACACCGACATCACGCTGGCTTCGTCGCTGTTCGACCCAATCATCACCGGCACAGGATGTTGACGGGCCGCGAAGAAGACGTCGAGCATGGCTTCAGGCAAAACGCAGTCGCCCACGATGGGCGCAGGCGCGATATTCAGCGGCGAGGTCAGCGGCCAGAACGCCTCCGGCGGGATCGCGCGAAGCTGTTCTGCGGTGGCGTTTTCCAGGCCGAAATGCGCGGCAATCGCTTCGCCTTTACGCATGGCCTGCTCGCGCGGGGTGTCCGGCAGCGTGTACCCGCTTTGCACAATGGCTTTATGGAACAGCCCTCCCGCAAGCGGGGACGCCATCAGCGAGAGTACGCTGCGCGCCCCGGCCGACTCGCCAAATACTGTGACGTTATCGGGATCGCCGCCGAACGCGGCAATATTATCGCGCACCCATTCCAGGGCCTGGATTTGATCGAGCAACGCAAAGTTATGCACTACGCGCTCTTCTTCACCCTCCAGCGCCGGATGGGCAAAAAAACCGAGGTGCCCAAGACGGTAATTTATCGTCACCACCACCGCGCCGCGCTTCGCCAGCGCCCTGCCGTTATACGGAGGCAGACCGCCAGCACCGAGGGTAAATCCCCCACCGTGCAGCCAGACCATCACCGGAAGCGGCGCGGCGCGCGCGATCGGCGACCAGACGTTAAGGTACAGGCAATCTTCAGAGAACTGACCGGGATCGCCGCCGCCCAGCTCCTGGCAGCTTTCGCCGCTCTGCCAGCTGGAGGCAGAGAACGCCGTCGCCGGGCGCACGCCGTCCCAGCGCGCGGGAGGACGCGGCGAGCGCCAGCGCAGGGAGCCAACCGGCGGGGCCGCATAGGGAATGCCGCACCACACGTGCGTATCGTCTTCAGTAAAACCAATCAGTGCGCCGTGGCGCGTTTCAACCACAGGGGCGGAGGGATTTTCCATAACAACCTTCTTTTTCCATCACACCCCAGCAGAGTAACGGTTTCAGAGCAAACCGCAACGCTGTTTGCTGCGCACTTCTGCCTCGTGGTAAAGGGAAAACTCGTCGTGTACCGCACAGCCGAGCGCGGCTTCGAAGGCCTGGCGGCTGGCATTGCCGTGGCTGCGCGCCTGCGTTTCATTGCCGAGATTTGACTGGAATATCCCCGCCGCGCTGACGGGCAGAAAATCTTCATAGGTGATCGGCTGCGCCACAACCCAGCCGCGCTCGATCAGCGGCTGCGGATCGTCGCCCGGACGAAACGCGTGGCGATGCGCCTCCCCCGTCGGGGTCAGACGGTAGCGGAAATAGGCCAGCGCCTGACGACGCAGAAAGATTTCGCTGTCCGGGAAGGCGCTGAAGATCTCGCGCAGATGAAGCTGGTGGGTCAGGTTGTCTTTGCCGGTCCCGGCCTGGTTTAGCAGGCTGTCGTACAGCTCGCGTCCTTTTGGCGTAAGCGCCACGCCGCGCTGCTCAATTTCACCGAAACGCGCGGTATGGGTGCCCTGGTCTTCTCCCGCGAAAAGCACCGGCTCTTCCAGCGCCTTGAAGCTGGTCTGGCGCAGGAGGATCGGCACCTCGCGACGCGGTGGGCCTTCAATCAGAATTTTAGGCTCAATGCCGTACTTCGGCATCAGCTCCTGCACCCGGTCGATATCCAGCGTGCGCGGCGTAAGATGGTTAATATGGCACCCCGGGAAACAGACCACGTCGGCAATCAGGCGATGTTCGTTGCTCAGCGCCAGATAGGTTTCCCGATCCACCGTGGCATGGCGATGCCAGCGGAAGGTTTCTAAGGCTTCCTGCACAAATTCACGCGCCTGCGCCCCGGTAAAGTGCCCCTGCGCATCATGCAGGTCGATCAGTTCAAGGCAGCGCGGCGTAAAGATATTGCGTCGGGAGAGGATCTCCGCCGCCTTTTCGCGCAGCGCAACGTTTTCTATCAGCTCCAGGCGCAGCAGGGAGGTAAAAATGCGAAACGGATTACGGCACAGCGCCGCATCGTCCGTGGGACGAAACGCCGTCGAGTGGACAGGCACGCCCGCCTGGGAGAGATCGTAATAGCTGACCGGGTGCATGCCCATAATGGCGAAGATCCGGCGCAGGGTGGAAAGTTCCTGCGCGGTGCCAACGCGGATCGCACCGTGACGTTCAACATTCAGGCGCGCCAGTTCGTCTGCGTTTGCCAGTTGTTCATGTAAAAGGGGGTTATTTTCCAGAACCGCCAGGTTAACGTCCGCCACCAGTTCCAGCAAGGTGCCGTACTGCGGAACTTCCTGCTGGTACATCGCCGACATAGCCTGCGAAAAGTGTTCCCGAATATCATCAGCCGTGATGGTGTTCGCCATGATGTCATGCCTCCAGTGAATACTACCTGGAGTGTAGAGAAGCCCGTTCCTTTCGTTGGGAAGAATTTAGAAATTGTGATCCAGGCAGACGAGTGGTCAAGGCGTGGGCGTTTTCGAAAAACAGTTGTAACTCAAACAGATCAAATGTTAAAAATATTTTGCTATCAGGTTATCAAATTCAAACATCTTAACTTGTCACCCGCGTCGCTCTGTTTTTAACATCGCCTATGGAAAAAAATGGTCTGTTCAGTCAGCGCATACGCTTGCGCCATTTGCATACTTTTGTGGCCGTCGCTCAACAGGGAACGCTGGGGCGAGCGGCTGAAACCCTTAACCTCAGTCAGCCTGCACTCTCCAAAACGCTGAACGAACTGGAGCAGCTTACCGGAACGCGCCTGTTCGATCGCGGTCGTCTGGGCGCTCAGCTTACCCTGGTGGGTGAACAGTTCCTGACGCACGCCGTTAAAGTTCTTGATGCGCTCAATACCGCTGGTCAGGCGTTAAATCGTAAAGAGGAGCCGGCCAGTGATATCGTGCGCGTGGGCGCGCTGCCGACGGCGGCGCTGGGTATACTGCCTGCGGCGATCGGCCAGTTCCACCGCCAGCAAAAGCACGCCACGCTTCAGGTCGCGACCATGAACAACACCATGCTGCTGGCGGGCCTGAAGTCAGGGGAGCTGGATTTGGGCATTGGTCGAATGTCCGATCCGGAACTGATGAGCGGTCTTAATTACGAACTGTTGTTCCTGGAATCACTGAAGCTAGTGGTGCGTCCGAATCATCCCCTGTTGCAGGATACCGTCACCCTGAGCCGCGTAATGGAGTGGCCGGTGGTGGTTTCACCGAAAGGAACCGTTCCCCGTCAGAATGCGGAAGCATTGCTGCAAATGCAGGGCTGCACGCTGCCGTCAGGATGTATTGAAACGCTTTCTGCGTCGCTTTCGCGCCAGCTGACGGTGGATTATGACTACGTGTGGTTTGTGCCGTCCGGCGCGGTGAAGGACGATCTGCGACGCGGCGTGCTCACGGCGCTGCCGGTCACATCGCCCGGGGCGGGTGAACCGATTGGGATCCTGACGCGGGTGGATGCCCCGCTCTCTGAAGGCGCCCAGGCGCTGCTCAGCGCCATTCGTAAATCAATGCCTCTCTGACCGTAAACGCAGGACCCGCCGCGAGGGCGGGTCTGTTTTATTCAGAACGTTTCCCAGTGATCACCTGAAACGGCCGCCGCCGGGGTTAAGGGCGCGGGCTTGACTGCGGATGCAGCCGCGGTGGTCCGTCCTGCGCGCGTCCCGTTGAGACGAAACGCACCGACGGCTTGCGTCAGGCGTGCGCCCTGCTCTTCCAGCGAGGCCGCCGCCGCCGAGGCTTCTTCCACCAGCGAGGCATTTTGCTGCGTCACTTTATCCATCTCGGAAATCGCCTGGCTCACCTGAACAATACCGCGGCTCTGCTCATCGGACGCCGCCGCAATCTCGAGCATGATATCGGTGACGCGTTTCACCGCCTCGACGATCTCATTCATGGTATTGCCCGCCGCAACCACTTCCCCGGAGCCCTGATCGATAAGCGACACCGATTCATTAATCAGGCTTTCAATCTCTTTCGCCGCGTTCGCGCTGCGGCTTGCCAGCGTGCGGACTTCGCTCGCCACTACCGCAAAGCCGCGCCCCTGTTCACCCGCACGCGCCGCCTCGACCGCCGCGTTGAGCGCCAGAATATTGGTCTGGAACGCGATGCTGTTAATCACGGCGGTAATTTCGGAGATCTTCTTCGAGCTGGTGGAAATATTACCCATGGTTTTCACCACGCCGGAGACCATTTGTCCCCCGCGGCTGGCCTTACCGGAGGCATCTTCCGCCAGCTTACTGGCATGATGCGCGTTATCGGCGTTCTGTTTCACCGTTGCGGTGAGCTGCTCCATGCTGGCCGCCGTCTGTTCAATGGCCGCCGCCTGCTGCTCGGTACGGGATGAGAGATCGGTGTTACCCGCAGAAATCTCGCTGGTTCCCCGGTAGATCTCCTCCGCTCCCTGCCGCACGGTGCCCACGGTGGTAACCAGCGCGTGCTGCATTGTTTGCAGATCGCGCGTCAGGCGGCCAATTTCGCTGCGCCCGGTCGGTTCGTCCGGCAAGGTCAAATCACCTTTTGCGATATTTTCGATACGCGCAGCGGCGCGCTGGAGCGGGCTAATCACCGTGCGGCGCAGCACCACGAAGGTGATGACGGCCAGTGCCAGCGCCAGGCCGAAAGCGCCGAACATAAATACCAGTCCCAGCCGGGTGCGGGTGTGAGCCTGTGCCGTTAGCGCGTTCGCGCGTTCGGTGCGGATTTTAATCGCCTTCAGCAGCACCGCGTTATAGGCATCGTCCAGCGGACGCGCGGTCTCATTTTCGTGGTTGATTATGGCTTCAAACATGCCGTTTTTGGCATATTTCAGCATCGGCTGCATGCCGGCAATGTAGGCGTCGTAGCGGGCTTTCAGATCGCCATCCAGCGCTTCATCAGCCGGGGTGCGAACGGAGCGCTTCATATAGGAAGCAAATCCATCCTGCGACTGTTTGAGGCGGGTTTCGGCTTCAGCGATGTTTTGCTTCATCGCCTCCATTTCGGCAATACGGCTCGCGGCCCCCGCGTGGATCATGTTGATACGGGCCGTGCGTAAATGGTTCGAACTGTTTGACAGCCCGGTGCGCACCTGGATTTCCGCCGTGACATCCTGCTGATCGTTATCGGCCTGGAGCAGGAAATACCCTGCCAGACCCGAGCTCAATGCAAACAGGAGAATAATGCCACCGAGAATGGAGGAAAACAGCGGAACCAGCCGGATGTGATGCAAGAAACCAAGCTTGTGCTGCGTCTGCATCGATGTTGTGTTGTCCATGACCGTCGACTCTCTTATAGGTAAGATGCGTAAAAACACGCCTGTAAAAGAGTCATCGGCACGGACGGGGATAAAATTACGCCTAAAAGCGCCAGACAGGTCACACTTTAGAAAAGATTGGGGAAGAAATGCCAGCGGCAAAAACCGCTGGCAGAATAATCAGTTGTCGCCGAAATGGATAACGGTACGAATGGATTTTCCTTCGTGCATCAGATCAAAGGCTTCGTTGATCTGATCCAGCGGCAGGCGGTGCGTAATGAACGGGTCGAGCTGAATTTTGCCGACCATCGCATCTTCTACCATGCCAGGCAGCTGAGTTCGGCCCTTCACGCCGCCAAATGCCGAACCACGCCATACTCGCCCCGTCACCAGCTGGAACGGACGGGTTTTGATCTCCTGACCCGCGCCGGCCACACCGATAATAATGCTTTCGCCCCAGCCCTTATGGCAGCACTCCAGCGCTGAGCGCATCACGTTGACGTTGCCGATACATTCGAAACTGAAGTCCACGCCGCCGTCGGTCAGCTCAACGATCACGTCCTGAACCGGCTTATCGTAGTCTTTCGGATTGATGAAATCGGTCGCCCCCATTTCACCTGCGAGCGTGAATTTCTCCGGGTTGGTATCTACAGCAATGATACGTCCGGCTTTTGCCTGTACCGCGCCCTGGATGACCGCCAGGCCGATCCCGCCCAGGCCGAACACCGCCACGGTGTCGCCCTCTTTCACTTTCGCCGTATTATGCACCGCACCAATACCGGTCGTTACGCCGCAGCCGAGCAGACAGACTTTATCCAGCGGGGCCTGCGGGTTAACTTTCGCCAGCGAGATCTCGGCGCACACCGTGTATTCGCTGAATGTGCTGGTACCCATGTAGTGATAAACAGGCTCACCGTTGTAGGAGAAACGGGTGGTGCCGTCCGGCATAAGCCCCTTGCCCTGCGTGGCGCGTACGGCCTGACAGAGGTTGGTTTTGCCGGACTTGCAGAACTTACACTCGCCGCACTCTGCGGTGTACAGCGGGATCACGTGGTCGCCGGGCTTCAGGCTGGTGACGCCTTCACCCACTTCCACCACCACACCGCCCCCTTCGTGGCCAAGCACCGCCGGGAATACGCCTTCCGGGTCGTCTCCGGACAGGGTAAACGCGTCGGTATGGCAGACGCCGGTGTGGGTAATTTTGATCAGCACTTCGCCTTTCTTCGGCGGAGCAACATCAATTTCAACGATTTTCAGCGGCTGGCCTGGGCCGAACGCGACGGCTGCGCGAGATTTCATGATGTCTTTCCCTTGTTGTGAGGTGTGTGGGTTTATTTTAGATAAGAGCGCAGCAAATGGCCGACTTCCGCCATCCGAACTGCCCGCTGGTCCGGGGTGGTCTCCCCCGTCACCAGCTCATCTTTGAGGTGAATTTCGACCATTTCCCCCATCAGGCCATTGGCAGCACCGCGCACGGCGGCGATTTGCTGCAAAATGGCGAGACAGGGATCGCCCGACTCCAGCGCGCGCTCAAGGGCATCAACCTGGCCTCGAATGCGGCGGACGCGGGTCAGAATACGTTTTTTATCTTCGGGTGAATGCGGCATACGCCCTCCTGATACTATAGAGGGGTATGGTACCTCGTATGCTATTGCTCTGTAAACCACAAGAAAAAAACGCTGAAATAAGCAAACAGCCTAAACGGTGCAAATGATATTTACGGTTTACTTTTGCCGCTGCGAAACCTATTTAGCTCGTAATGTTAAAAATCCACACTTATATGGCACGATGTGAACAGAAATAACATTCTCGTCACCTAACATACCTGCTACAAACAAAATGGTGGTGTTAATGATTGTACTAAAAAGCTTTTTATTCTTCGTTGGCGCGGCGGCAGCTTGCGCACTTATTATACTGTGTCTTTGGGTTGATATGCGGTTTGTTGGTCATGATATTCCGGAATTATCACTGACGGAAATTATGCAGGAAACGGTATTAGCGACCGTCGTCTTTCTCCATTTTCGTCTGGCAAAAATGGACGAATCCATGCGTTACTGCAATATTCTGGTGGGCGGATTTTTCCTGACGATGTTAATTCGGGAACTGGATGCGCTTTTTGATCTTCTTGCTCACGGGAGCTGGGTATGGTTCGCCCTGATTACCGCTCTGCTGGCCTTAATTCGTCCCGTTATGCATATTCGCGCTACCCTGGAACAGCTGGCAAAATACACCCAGTCCCCCTGGTATGGCATTTTGTTGAGCGGCCTGCTGGCCGTGCTGGTCTTCTCGCGACTCTTTGGCATGCAGGCGCTGTGGCACACCATCCTGGAGCATGGCTATATTCGTGTCGTGAAAAACGCCGTGGAGGAAGGTTCGGAATCGTTCGGCTATATGCTGTGCCTGGCTGCATCCCTTGGCTATTACGTTACCTTTCGCGCTAACGAACGCCAGAAATAATCCCTCGTCCCGCTGCGTATAAAAAGACGGCGAGGGAAATATCCATCATCTTCCCCCTTCGGGAGTAATGGTAGCCGTGTAAGAAAGACATATCCTAAAAATGAGTCATCGGATGCCGATTTTAGTGAATTCCCTCTCACTCTTGCAAACAGCGGCTATCCTTAGATTGTCAACAAAAGGAGGTAAGAATGTCTGATTTCGACACTGATAAAAATGCACAATACGCTGGCGATAAAGCCAAAAACAAACTTGATGAATTGTCCGGCTCTGCACAGCAGCAGTTTGGTGAATTCGTTGATTCGCCTAAACACCAGGTGAAGGGTGCTGCGAAAAAATATGCTGCCCAGGCCAGTGACGCCGTCTCGGACGTGACTGAAGCCGTCAGAAACAACCCGTTAACGGGCTTAATCGCTGCGGGTGCGGTAGGTATCGTTCTGGGACTTCTGCTGGGACGTAAATAATTTCAGGCCCTCCGGGGCCTTCTTTTTTCCCTCTTTTACCGCTTACTTCCCCCTAATTTTGATAGTTCTCATGGCGAAAGCCCGATCCTTACGAAAAACTTGTACAATTTATGTGTACAGATTTAACTGAATGGTATAAATTCGATGCCAGTGATGTTACAAAATTGTTTGTCAACGGTGGAAAATTATGCGTCGCAACCATGCTCCTTCAACAGCAGAAAGCGCTATTACTCTGTATTTTAACAAGGATAACGTGCCAACACAGCAGGAAACCCTTGGTGCCATCGTCAGTGAGATCATCAAAGAAAATGTACAATTGAGCAGAATGACAATTTGTACAAAGCTGCTGCGCAGAATCGAAGAATCAACGTCTGACGTTGAAAAAGCGCACTATAACGGTCTGATTGCCCTCTTCTTCGAGCGTTAACCTGAACACTGTTTTTTAACTTACTAAGTTAGTCATGCTGAGTGAGAATAGAGACTCTGGATGCGATGACTAACCCCATGCTACAGCCTGGCGCGTGTAGCAGAGTGAGATTGAAGCTATGCATAGAACTAAATTTGAACGACTTAAGGATGACCTTATCGGTGAGGCCGTTTTATCCATCATAAAAGAGAACGGACCCATTACCTTTGCGTCTCTTGCTAATCGCCTGCGGGCAATGGCTAACGTTGAATCAAATGATGAACGTAAAAATGCATTGATTGCTGCTGAAGATGAAGTGCGCCAGCGGGTAACCGGCGTATCGCACGATCGTGGAAGAGTGATGGGCGACTATGAAATTGGTCGCATGCGCTCTCTCTTCAGCCACACTACGCTTCTGACACCAGACAAGAAACACTAATTTTAACCGACACGGTGACCACCATGAGTAAAGCGATGACGCAGCAGACGTATAATTTTGAAGCACTGCACGATAAAGGACTGGCAGAACATTTCCTTAACGCCGGAAGGCATCTCAATGGTGAGGCTGAAGTGTTGGGCTCAGCAATACGCTGTATTCTGCTTACCGGTGACAATCTCTCGAATAAAGAGATTATTCTGCAACTGATTCACGCCCTGGAAATTACCGATGAGCCTGAAGCCTGCGATGTCATTCGTAACACGCTTGAAATTGTTGTCGGTTTTACTCGCGATGATATCTGAGAAGTCATTATTGCGGCGGTGAGTGCCTGTTTTTTGCGGGTGGTCGAATACTTAAGTATGTCGTACTACCCGCATAGTGAGGCGTTTAACTGAATAACCGTACCATCCGATCCAGCTCCTCTTCTTTCACTGCCCGTGAAAGGTAATATCCCTGAAATCGCTTAACGCCTAACGCGACAAGTTTTTGAAATTTTTCCTCGCTATCGACGCCTTCCGCAATGCATTCGGTTCCCGTCATGTCGCTATAAACCTGTATCGCTTTTATAATGCTATAGTCTTTGTCGTTAGCCATAAAGTGCTCAACAATATCGCGGTCAAGCTTCAGTCCATCGACATTAATCTGTCTGATGGGCAACATTACATGATATTTTGAAAAACAGTCATCCAGAAAAAGCCGACAACCCTCGGCGCGTAAACGCTGGAGGGTTTCGGGAATATTTTTATCCTTTGTTACGTCTATCGTTTCAGCGAGTTCAAAGACCAGCTTCTCGGCCCACTGCGGTTTTAGTAACATTTCGACGGCCTTTTTTGCCATCCCCGGCAGCGCATTTCCCGAAGCAAGCTGAGGAGGAATATTAACTGAAAAATAATATTTCCCATTGTATTTATTGATACCCGACACAGCCGCATGGATAACAAGCGCCGTCAGCTTGAGCCATATTTCACTGTTTTTTATCCCTCCCAGGAAATGGGCGGGCTTCAGGATCTGACCGTTTTTATTCCAGCGCAAGAGGATTTCAAACCCAACGCTTTTTTTATCACCATCCGTAATAATTTGATAAGCAGCAAAGATTTCTCGCTTATGTAACGCCTGTAATACATCTATTTCCGTTTCCGAAAACGCCTGTGATTTATTCTTTACTGCACAGACTTCATTCCTGAACACGCGCGCGTCGCTAAACCATACCCGAATAAGATACAGTTTACCTAAACCCACCTTCCGATGGGTATAAATCGTTTTATCTGACAGCCCTAACCTTTCACACTGCTCTTTGATCGAAACGCCCCGATAAAAATTCAGCAATACGGTTAACTCGCGATGTGTTAAACCATGCAGACTTTCTTTACCCTCTTTATCCGGTACGTTGCGCAGCAAGCGTAATGGGTCGGTACGCACGTCTGCATTATTTCTTACACAGCCCATTATTTCTGTAATATTCGCTATCCGAATAGTAGAAAGTTTTTTTGTATCATTAACGAGACTTCTCAATGTTGCATAAAGCCATCGCTCAGGTATTGCACCATACAGGGTGACGCTGTAAATTACCGGCAGTGCATTCAGAACGGACACCAGCCGCTTCAGGCTTTCCAGAAAGGCAGCAACGTCACGACCCAGAAAAACGGAAACCACAGGCGATTGATTTTCCATCATTTTTTCAACGTCAGCAGAACATATTTCATCCTCTTCGAAATGGAGCCTCGTGACGTTTACGCCACAGGACTTAAGGAGCAAGCTATACCCCTCGAAGGTGAAACCGCAGGCTGAAATAACAAATCGTTGCTTGTAGCAAGCATCCTGCATAAAAGGTAAAGTTTGAGACATAACCTGCTCCTGAGAATGTAAACACCATTCCCGCATGTGATGAAAGCTCATCTTTTTTTCGCATTGAATAATTTTACCGCACCCCCTTTGGTTAATAAACCGTTATCATTGTTATACGCAGGAACATCTTTGCGTTAATCAACCGACTCATCCATATGCATCATAAATATTACTTTCTTTGCATATAACGACAGTAACCAGGGCTTTCTCAAGGTATAATGAAAATTCCGAAAAAGAAGTCCGGATACTTCATCTCATCGGCTCAGACATAAAAGAGAAAATGCTATGGATAATCACATCTCATCCAGAGCTTTGCTACATCGACGGGATGTCATTAAAAACAACCCGCGATTTAGTGAAGCTATAAGAGAACACTACAGAATCAATGACGCCATTTATAAAAAGCAGCCCTTATTCTACAAAACGATGCTTCAGGAATCACGGTTCAACATAATACTGTCAATGTGTTGTTTTGTTTTTGGTAATCAGGCTGAATCGGTTTCCGAGATTAAGGCGCTATGCTCTCGTTATAATATTGCCAGCCCTAACAGCGTTATTGCGATCATCACCATACTTAAAACCACCGGGCGAATTAAGACCTGGCGTTGTACCGAAGATCGGCGAAAAACAAAAATCGCCCCTACAGAAAAAGGGCTGGATGAGCTTAAGCGCTATATGTCCGGAGCGTTTACCCCTGTAAGCATTCTTTATCCGGCATTTAATATTGATGTTAACCTGATGGACAATGAAATTCTGAGGCACAACTTTTTCCGGCGCGCCGCAGAATATCTTTTCCGCGGATTAACATTCAAAAAAGTGCTTCCGGAGGTAGGCTTGTTCATCGATAAAGATGGTGGCCGAATGATTATGCTTTATCTCTATTTGCAGGCCATTAAAAATAAAACCGCACACGGCGCCACGATAGCGTATTCAGCCAGCACGCTGGCAAAAGAATTTTTCGTTTCGCGTATTCATGTTAACCGGATTATCAAATCGGCGCAGGAGGCAGGTTATCTTAAAGATCGCGGCGATGGCCGGATGTCGGTTTATCCGGCCTTTATCGAGCTTGTCGAAAATTATACCGGACTCTATTTTGCGTACGTCACGCATTACATCAACGTGGTACCGAAAGAACGGCGCCATGCTCTTAACATGACGCCTTCACTCTAAGTCTTACCGGCGTTCGGTTTACTGAACGCCTTTTTTATCTCTCGCGCAGCGCCTCTTTTGCCTTATTCAACGGTTTCAACAGATAATCGAGGACCGATTTACTGCCGGTTTTGATATCGACCGTGGCTATCATGCCCGGGAAAACCGGAAAGGCTTTTCCCTGCTTGTTCGTCAGATGGTTACTGTCTGTACGGATATAGACGCGATAATAATAAACATCCCGTTTCACCTCATCCTGAAGGGTATCCGGGGAGATCATCGTCACCTGACCTTCCAGCCCGCCATAGATCGAGTAGTCGTAAGCGGTAATTTTCACCAGCGCTTTTTGTCCAGGATGGATAAACGCCACGTCGCGCGGCGAAATTTTCGCTTCGATGACCATCCGATCGTCAAGCGGCACCAGGCTCATCAGCTTGCCGTTCGGCGGGATCACCCCGCCCACCGTCGTGACGTCAATGTCCTTTACGATGCCGCGCACCGGGGCATTGAACGTTAAGCGGGTCAGCGAGTCTTCGCGCCCTTTCATGACGGAGCGCTGGGCTTCGATCTCCGCATTCGCCTTCGCCAGCTCTTCGCGCGCGCGGACGTAATACTGGTTTTTCATCTCGGTAATTTTATTCTCAAGCTCGTTCTTCTGGCGCTCGAGACGTAACACCTCCACTTTGCTGGCTGCGCCCTGAACCACCAGCGGACGGGTCAACGCCAGCTCGCGCTGCACAAGTTCCGCTCCCTGACGCAAACCGGCCAGACCTTTCTCCAGGCTCTCGCGGCGTGACTGATAAAGCGCCGTTTCCTGCTTAACCAGTTCGACGTCATCATCCAGCTCCGCCGGGAAGGTCAGCTCCGTGTCGTTAACTTCGGCCTTCAGGCGCGCGGCGGTGGCCAGCGCGGCGTTTAACCGGGATTCACTTTCCAGCACGCTGGATTCGGTTTTGGTGCGGTCGAGCTGTGCAAGCTGCTGACCGCGCTCGACGATATCGCCTTCGCGAACCAGCAGTCTGTGGATAATGCCGCCTTCCAGGGACTGAATCACCTGCTCGTGGGAGGACGGGATCACCTTGCCGCTGCCCGTGGTGACCTCATCCAGTTCGAACAGGCTGGCCCAGATGATAAATACCGCAAGCAAAGCGAACAGCGTCCATGCCACCAGCGACGATCGCGGCAGACGGGGTTCCTTCAACCGGCTGTTAAAGCGGGAGAAATCATTCATGCCACGCCCTCCGTTTTCAGTTTGACGGTGCGCTGCGGCGCCCGCTGCGGGGCCATTCCGTGCTGGCGCAAAATGGCATCACGTGGTCCGTCCATCACCACGCTGCCGTTTTCCAGGACGATGATGCGGTCAACCAGGTCCAGGATCGGCAGCCGATGCGTCGCCACCACCAGCGTCCGACGCTTGCCCAGCCACTGGTGCAGGTGCTGAATAAACTGCTTCTCGCTGACCTCATCCAGCCAGGCGGTGGGTTCATCCAGCAGCAGAATGTTCGGGGAGGTGATCAGCGCGCGGGCCAGCAGTAGCGCCTGACGCTGTCCGCCTGAAAGCCCGGCTCCCCCTTCGTTGATGATATAGTTCAGCCCCATTTTCTGCTTACGCACAAACTCCAGCGCGCCGCTGTTGACCAGCGCCTGATGGATTTCCTCGTCTGTCGCCAGCGGATTGCCCATCAGGATATTGTCACGCACGGAGCCGAAGAACAGCCGCGCCTGCTGGCTGAGCAGCTGCATGTCGCGGCGCACGTCAGCCGGGTCAAGGTGATTCAGGGCAATATCGTCCAGCAATATGCTGCCCTGCTGCGGCTCCTGCATTCCGGCCAACAAATGCAGCAAGGTGCTTTTCCCCGAACCATTACGCCCGAGCACCGCCACGCGCTCACCGGCGCGAATGTGCAGTTTGCTGATGTTCAGCACGGTGAGTTTCTCTTCTTCGTCATAGTAGAAGCCGACGTCTTCCAGCCGGTAATCCCCGCGCAGGTGGGCTTTGTGCACCTTCTTCCCGTGCTGGGGATCGTCAATCGGACGCTGCATCAGGTCGTCCAGCCCCTTTCGGGCCACCTTTGCCGACTGCCAGCGCGACAGCACGCCAGAAATCTGCGACAGGGGCGCGATGGTGCGGGACGCCAGAATCGAGGTTCCCACCAGCGCACCCGTGGTCATGTCGCCGCTGATGACCAGGTAACACCCCACAAGCAGCACCACGGCGTAGACGATAGACTGCACCTCCTGGGTCCAGGTCAGCAGCAGCCCCGTCAGCCAGCGCTGTTTCATGCCGACGCTCGCGGCCACGTCATTGGTGTTATTCCACTGGTTCTGGAACCGCTGCTCGGCGCGCATCAGCTTGATGTCTTCAAGGCCCTGCACCGCTTCCACCAGCGTGGCGTTACGAATGGCAGATTCTCGCATCCCTTCGCTGGAAAGTTTTCCCAGCGGGCGTTGCACCAGCAGGCCGGGAATAAGCAGTAGCGGCACGGCCAGCAGAACGACCAGAACCAGCGGGCCGCCAATCATCCACAGAATGAATACAAACAGCAGGAAGAACGGCAGATCGGAGATGGCCGCAATGGTGGTGGAGGTGATCAGCTCACGCACCGACTCCAGCTCGCGGATCTGGGCGATAAACGACCCTGTCGATTTCGACCGCGCGCCGTTTTTAATCCGCAGCGCGTGGGCAAACACGCGCTCGGAAATACGCAGGTCGGCGCGCTTCCCCACCACGTCCGAAATATGCACGCGCAGCATCCGCATGATGAATTCAAACACGATGGCGAGCATGACGCCGCCAAACAGCACCCACAGCGTGGCTTCCGACTGCGACGGCACCACCCTGTCATACACCTGCATGGAAAAGACCATGCCGGAAAGCGCCAGCACGTTGGCGACCAGCGCCACCAGCATGATGTCGCCGTAACGTCGCCAGTCTTTCAGCGCCAGCTGCCAGAACCAGTTTTTCTCATAGGGTTTGATGTAATCATCCACCCGCGCGTCCGGCGTGGACTCCAGCGGACGCAATACCATCAGCCCCTTTAAGCGCGAACTGAGCTCGTCGCGCGTCAGCGTCGTCTCCAGGCCGCCGTCGCCGCTGAACTGCACGCTGACGTTCCCTTCGTTGTCCATACGGTTGATGACCGCGATTTGCCCGCCGGTGAACTCGGCCAGCAGCGGTAAGCGCCACGGATCGAGCGATACGGCTTCAGCCGCCACCCAACGCATCCCCAGCCCAAGCTGGCGCGCCATCTCTTCGAGCACAAGCTGGCGCGGAGACTGACTTTCATGGTTAATCGTGACCCGAACATGCTCTGCTGAAAAATCCAGCCGATAATACTTCGCGATGATAAGCATGCCCTGCAACCAGGGTTCGTACTGTGGATGTGTCTTCATAATGCTACGTCCTGTTCAGGGCGGTAATTTCGTCCTGAAATGATACCTTTACGGAATGATTTAAAACGGAACGCTTTCTAAACGAACCCGCAAAATAATCTTGTGAAATATAGGGTTATGGCTAGTGATGTAAAGAAACGCAAAAAGCCGCGAGGATCGCTCCCCGCGGCACTGTTTTACGCAATTAACAGCTGATGATTAGCCAGCAGCGTTGCCAGATCCGTCTGCACGCCGTTCAGCGTCAGCAGCGGGGTTGAGGAGAACTGACCGCCCGCCCCGTCCAGGTCAACATGGATCTCAGTATTGCTGCCGTTCTGCACCACGCGGACGTAGTCGGTGATGTTGCCCGCGCCGCTGTCCAGCGTCGCGACGCCGTTCACGTAGCTCGCCGAGCCGCTGCCGGTATAGCCGCTTTCGGAGAGCAGTTCGCGCAGATCGATACGGTCCGTATCCGCAGTTCCTTCCCAGGTGCCGACGGTAAAGCCATTGACCACATCGCTGCCGTTACCGCCCGTCGCATCCGAAGCGTTGATCAGCTTGTAGAGCAGCGTATCCTGGCCGCCGTTGCCGATGTTGAAGGTGTCGTTACCGCCACGGCCTTCAAAGAAGTTATCCGCGGTATTGCCTGTAAAGACATCATCACCGTTTCCACCAGCCAGCCCTTCAATGTTGACAAACCGTGCAGAACCAAAACCTGTATCTTGCATACCGGTCTTACTGAGGTCGATATTCAGCGCTGTCGAGCCAGCGAGCTTGTAATCGACAATATCCATCCCCCCTTCGGCGGACCAGACGTTCACATCGGATACCACGCGGCTACCGCCGCCACCGTTATAGATATGCGTACCGGCCGTTGCGTATAACGTGTCGTTATAACCCGTTCCTACAATACCTACGGAATTGCTTCCATCCGTTGCGGCCTGGGCGCTATCGACGACTGCATCCCCATTTTCAGCGGTCAGCACATAGGCATGGTTCTTCTCTACCGCTTTGAGACCCGCCCAGGAAGCGTTGACGTTCTCGATGGTATTCGTTGTCCCGGAAGAGTCGAAACTGACGGACGAAACACCGCCAAAGTCATTACCATTAGAAAGCAGTACAGCGCTGTAAGACTTGCTCGCATCAAGACCGTAGAAATACACCAGCCCTGTCGAGTCGTTCATGTTCACGCCGCCCTGCGGGTTAATGACCTGTGAACTAACAACCTTACCGGTACTCTCGTCTACCAGCAGTACCGTATTGCCATAGAAGGCGTTAATACCGTTGGCGTCAGAAATACGCAGAATGATGCTGGTTCCATCGTTGATGGTGCTGGTATTTTCGATGTACTCCGTCTTGCCACCCGCCGCGCGGAACACAACCAAATCGCGATCGCCGTCATAATCAAGGTCGAGCGCAAGTGCTCCCGTGGTGACGTTAGTGCTGCCCTGATTTGCGCCCGTTAACAGCGTTTGCGACGACCATTTAACCTGACCAGTACTGGCGTTCACACCGTTGTTAAGCCAGAGCATGCCGATATTGTTGGCGTTAGTGGCAACTGTGCTGCCCGCTGCGCCCGCAATCTCGATCAGATCCATCTTGCCATCACCGTTCCAGTCAACCGCCAGCGAGCTCATGCTGTTTACGCTGTCGCCGAAGGTCTGAACATTCGATCCAGTTCCCACGCCGTTAGCCGCCGCGGTTAAATTCCCGGCACCATCGTTGTAGAAAACGGCACTGGTGGCGTTACCCTGACCGGTTAGCCCTCCCACAAAGAGATCCATATAGCCATCGCCGTTAAGGTCGGCCCAGGTCATTGTGGTGTAGTAGTTACTCGTCGTCCCCTGGTTTCCATAGAAAACCCCCGTCACAATCTGGGTATTGGTCAGCGTATAATTACCGTTAGCATCCACGCCATTGGTCGCTACCACCAGACGGGTATTCACGCTGCTGGAGCCGCCGCCGGAGGTAGAGTTGCTGCCTACCGTGCCGTGATACACAATGTCGACATAGCCATCGTTGTTGAGATCCACGCCAGAGAGATCGCGGCTCATTTGCGCATTGTTATTGTTGGTCGATGCCACACCATCCTGGGTTGTAGCGGTATCAACATAAGCACCGCTTTTGTCAAAGCCAATAATGGTGCCGTCCGTGTTCATTACGATCTGAGTGTCATAGCCCCCCGGTGCGTTGGAATCGTTTGGCGATCCATCGCCGTACACCATGTCGACCAATCCATCGCCATCAATATCAATGCCCATGACGCCGCCGTACCAGCTCCATGTGTTGCCGTTGACATCGTTTGTCTGTCCCGCAACACCGTTAGAACCCACCTGGAAGGTGGTGTAGGTGCCGTCCGCATTGTATTTGAAAGACTGCTGGCCATTTGCATAACTGGTATCTGCACCGAGGATATCCATCAGGCCATCCCGGTCAAAATCGACAAATGTTGACTGCTGCTGTCTGTCCGGACCACTGATTGCGACGGAGCTGAATGAACCTAACGTCGTCGAACTGGTCGCGTTCTGGGTAAAGACCGTTGAGTTGCTGAGGATCCTCCATGAGCCATCTTCAGCCAAAGTCAGTGCCGTGCCTGTATCCTGCGAAGAGGCTGCGGTCGAGGTAAAACTGATCTCCGGCGTCGGTGATACCGTCAGCTCATTCGCGGTGTCATCCGCCGTGATCTGTGTTCCGTCGGCTTTGTAAAGTGCGGCCTTAACATCATATGTACCGAGCGCCAGTGCATCTCCATCAGGGATCTGCACATACCAGGTACTGTTTTTAGGATCAACAACCACAACGCCATTGCGAGAACTGTAAACCACATTGTTGACCGTCACTTCGACGTATTCACCATCGAGGATTTCGAAGTCAACGCGGCCGGTAATAATCGGTGTGGTATCCAGCGTATCCTGCACCTCTACGTACATTTGCAAATCAACGGTGAAGTCAAACACAGGAGAATGTGCGCCTTCGTTGCCAGCTGCATCAACAACGACAGCGTAGAACTCCCCTTTCTGCCCATCTACCAGCGGATCCGTTAAGGCGAATGACCATGAGGTACCGTTTACGTTAGCTTCGCCAAGCAACGTGCCGTCGGCGCTATACACGCGCACCAGCTCGCCGGTCAAAAGTGTGGAAGACAACGTACCGTTCAACACAGGCAAACGGTCGTCTGTTGTCGTGCCAGAACCAAACTCACCGCGTGATGAGCCTACCTCGTCGGTATAGCTAACTATTTTCGCTGTGGTGGTAGACGGCGTAAGATCGACGTTGACTACCTGCTGAGCAGTAGCACCTGTATTGCCCGCTAAATCCACTACCCGAACCTGATAGGTGTGTTCGCCTTCTGGCAGATTGCGAGTGTCGATAAAGCTCCAGCGATTGCCGTACATCGTGACATACTGCCAGGTTAATCCATTGTCGACGCTTATCTGTACATATTCACCGCTGGACAGTGGCGCGCCAATGGAACCATTGATAGTCAGTGACGTATCGTTAGTCAGGAAATCACTGTCGCTATAGCCCGTATCTGTTGAAATACTGTCAATGCTGACGGTAATAGCACTCTCCGGGGCAACGAGATCCACCGTCACCTGCTGTTGTGCAGACCCACCGATGTTCCCGGCTGTGTCTATTACCCGCACATAGTAGTCATAGGTGCCGTTACCCAGCGTACGCCCGTCCACGTAATACCAGCTGCTGCCGGTGACAATCACGTTCTGCCAGGTGACCCCGCCGTCGATACTGATCTGGGCATATTCACCGTCGGCCAGCGTCGCGCCGAGCGAGCCGTGCAGCGTCAGGGACGTATCGTTAGTGATAAAGTCGCTGCTGCTCAGGCCGGTATCGTCGCTGATGCTGTCGATAGCGATCGTTTTGCTGGCGTCCGGCGCGATGGTATCAATGGTCACCACCTGGCTGGCGGTGGCGCTGATATTCCCCGCGTCGTCAATTACCCGCAGCTGGTAGTTGTAGTCGCCGTCGACCAGCGTACGTCCATCGACATAGGTCCAGGTCAGGCCGCTGACGCTCACGTCGGTCCAGGTCGCGCCGCCGTCAATGCTAATCTGCGCATGGTCGCCGCTGCCCAGCGCCGCGCCGAGCGTGCCCTTCAGGCTGATCTGCGTGTCGCTGGTGATGAAGTCGCTGTCGGACAGGCCGGTATCCTGCGTGACGGAATCCACGGTAATGGTCGTCGCCGCTGGCTTCGTCAGATCGATCGCCACGTTCTGGCTGTCCGTTGCCCCCACGTTGCCCGCGTTATCAATCACGCGGACCTGGTACAGATACGTACCGTCGGTCAGAGTGCGGCCATCGGCGTAGCGCCACGTGGTGCCGGTCACCGTCAGGTCAATCCAGGTGGTGCCGCCGTCGAGGCTGATCTGCGCCTTCTCGTTGTTGCCGAGCTGCGCGGTCAGCGAGCCGTTGATCACGATATTGCTGTCGTTGGTGATGAAATCACTCGCGCTCAGGCCGGTATCGTTTTGTAGCGAGTCAATGCTGATCCCCATCGATGGCGCGGTCAGATCGACGGTGACGGTGTGATTGTCGCTGGCGCTGTTGCCGATGGCGTTGCTGACCTGCGCGTTAATCACGTACGAACCGCCGTCTTCCAGCGCGGTAACGTCTGCGCTGCCCACCGTGTAGCTCCAGGTGCCGTCATTCTGCACGGTCGCCGCATAGGTTTTACCGTTCAGCGTGATGGTCACCGTCTGGCCCGCAGGCGCGTCGGTGGTGCCGCTGACGACCAGCGGCGTGCCGTGCTCGGCAGCGTTAACAATGTCATCCTGCGCAAAGGCGTTAATGGCGATCGTCGGGACATCACCGTTCAGCGTCACGTCGTGCGTGGCGCTGCCCGGGTTGCCAGCCTTATCGCTCACCGTGGCGGTGAGGGTGTACTGCCCGTCGCTCAGGCCGAGGAAATCACGCCCCGGCACGAAGACCGACCACGAACCGTCCGCCGCCACGGTCGCCTGATAGCTGTGACCGTTGAAGGTCACGGTTACCGTCTGACCCTGCTCCGCCGTGGTAGTGCCGCGGATGGTCTGGCCCGCCAGCTGCTCGGCGTTGTTTACGATATCGTCATCCGCCACGACGCTGATGGTCACGGTCGGCGCGACGGTATCCACCGTTAAGGTATGCGTCGTCTGACCGCCGTTACCGGCTTTGTCGGTAACGGAAGCGGTGACCGTCAGCGCGCCCTGGCTCAGCGTGCCCAGGTCTGCTGCCGGAACGTCCAGCGTCCAGGTCCCGTCGTTTGCCACGGTTGTGGTGTAAGTTTTGCCGCCCAGCGTGACGGTCACGGTCTGACCCGCCTCAGCGCTGGAGGAGCCGTGTACGGTCAGCGGCTGCTGAGCTTCCGCCGCGTTCAGAACGTCGTCGCCTGACAGCGCGTTCACGCTAATCACCGGCGCGGTGGTGTCCACGCTGAGGGTGTGCGTCGCCGAGGCGCTGTTGCCCGCGCTGTCATGCGCCGACACGGAAACCTGATAGCTCGCGCCATTGGCCAGCGCGCCCACGTCGGCGGCCGGAACGGTGGCCTGCCATGAGCCGTCGCTCTGAATGGTGGCCGTGTAGCTTTTACCGTTCAGGGTTACGGTGACCTGCGTGCCGCTGGCGAACTGCGCGCTGGAGCCATTGATGACCAGCGAAGCGCCCGCTTCTGCCGCATTGATCACGTCATCACCGCTGATAGTGTTGACGGTCAGCGCCACGGAGGCCGTGTTTACCACAACGTCGTGGGTCTGGGTGCTGCTGTTACCCGCGCTGTCGGTGATGGTCGCGCTGAGGGTGACGGTGCCGTCAGCGAGCGCAGAAATATCGCTGGCAGGCACGCCCACGCTCCATTTGCCGCTGGCGTCAACGGTGGTGGTGTACTGGTTCGAGCCGATGGTGATGACCAGCTTATCGCCCACGCTGGCGCCGGTTGCGGTGCCGCTGACGATCTGCGCCTGACCATGCTCCACGCTGTTGATAACGTTATCGTTCGCCACGACGTTAAAGCTGACGGTCGGCGGTGTGGTATCGAGCGTAATCGCTTTCGCCGCGCTGCCCGGGTTACCCGCGGAATCGCTCACGCTCACCTGCACGGTGTAGCCGTTATCGGCCAGTGCGGACAGATCGGACGCCGGTACGTTAACGCTCCAGACGCCGCCCTGCTGAACCTGTGCGGTGTAGCTGTTCCCGCCGAGAGATACGGTCACCGTCTGACCGGCTTCAGCCGTCGTAGTGCCGGAAACGGTCACGCCCGCAGCCGCTTCGCTGCCGTTGATCACGTTGTCATCGGCTACCGTATCAATCGTCACGGTTGGTGCCGTCGTGTCCACGCTGTACTCGCGGCCCGCAGACGCGCTGTTACCGTGTACGTTGTTTACGCTCACCTGCACGCTGGCGTCGCCGTCCTTCAGGCCCGCAAGATCCGAGGAAGGCACGGTCGCCGTCCAGTTGCCGTTGGCATCGACTTTCGCGGTGTAAGACTTGCCGCCAAAGGTGATGGTCACGGTCTGGTTTTCTTCCACGTTGGAGGTGCTGCCGGACAGCACCAGATTCGTCCCTTTCTCCGCCGCGTTAATCACGTCGTCGGTGGCGATAGCATCGATGCTGATAGCCACGGCCGCCAGATCGACATTGACGTCGTGACTGATGGAGACCGGGTTACCTGCGCTACTCTGACCGGCTACGGTGATTGTCACCGTGCCTGCGGCCAGAGCGCCCACGTCCGCCGCCGGGATCGCCGCGCTCCATGAGCCGTCTGCCAGTACCGACGCGGCATAGGTCTTGCCGTTTACGGAAACGGTGAGCGTCGTGCCCGCCGCCAGCCCGTCGCTGGTGCCGGTGACGATCAGATTTTGACCATGCTCAATGCTGTTAATCACGTCGTCGCCCGCCACGATATTCACGCGCAAGCCCGGCAGGCTGGCGTCGATAGTGATATCGCGCTCCCCGGTGCCGGTATTACCATGGCCGTTGGTGACGGTTGCTGACACGGTCAAATCGCCGTTGCCCAGCGCCGTCAGGACGGACTCCGGCACGCTGACGGACCAGGTGAGGTCACTCTGCACCGTCGCGGTGTAGCTGTTGCCGCCGATGTTCACCGTCACCGTGTTACCGGCTTCCGCGTTCGCCACCTTACCGGTGATGGTCTGGCCTGCGGCCACTTCCGCCGCGTTGATGACGTTATCACCCGCCACGGTGTTGATAGTGACGGTCGGCAGCGCGGTGTCGACCAGCAGGTTCGCTGCGCTGCTCACGCTGTTGCCCACGCCGTTGGTGGCGGTCGCGTTAAGGATGTAATTCGCTTCGCCCAGGCCTGCAAGATCAGCAGCCGGAACCGTCAGGCTCCAGGTGCCGTCCGCCGCCGTCGTTGCGGTGTAGTTTTTACCGTTCAGGGTCACGGTCACCACGGTGCCTTCCGCCAGGTTGGCGCTGGTGCCGCTCACGCTCAGATCCTGACCTTTCTCCGCCGCGTTCAGGATGTTGTCACCGCTGATGGCGTTGAAGCTGACCGACGGCAGACCGGTATCGACGGTCACGTTATGGGTGCCGCTGCCGGTGTTGCCCGCCGCGTCGGTAACAGACGCAGTGACGGTCACGGTGCCGTCGCTGAGGCCTGAAATCACGCTCGCCGGGACGCCCACGCTCCAGTTGCCCGCCGCGTCCAGCACGGTGGTGTACGTCTGGCCGCCGATGGTCACGGTCACCTTATCGCCCGCTGCCGCGCCGGTGGCTGTGCCGCTGATAATCTGCGCCTGACCGTGCTCGGCGACGTTAATCACATCGTCATCTGCAATAGCGTGGATGGTTACCGCCGGGACGGTCATATCCACCGTCAGGTTGTGGTTTACCGACGCCGGGTTGCCCGCCTTGTCGCTCACGCTCGCGGTTACGGTCACGCTGCCGTCGCTGAGCGCCGCCAGGTCCGCCGCCGGAACGTTCAGCGTCCAGCTGCCGTTCGTACCGACGGTTGTGGTGTAGTCCTTGCCGTTCAGCGACACGGTGACCGTCTGGCCCGCCTCGGCGGTGCTGGTGCCGGAAACTGTCAGGTCAGACTGCGCTTCCGTGGCGTTCAGGATGTCGTCAGTCGCAATCGTGTTGATAGTGACGGACGGCGCGGTGGCATCCACGCTGTACTCGCGGCCAGCCGAAGCGCTGTTGCCGTTGACGTTGGTGACGCTCACCTGCACGCTGGCGTCGCCGTCCTTGAGGCCCGCCAGATCCGCAGCCGGCACGGTATAGGTCCAGTTACCGTCTGCTTCTACGGTAGTGGTGTAGATTTTACCGTTCAGGCTCAGGGTGACGGTCTGCCCGGCTTCCACGTTGGTGGTCGCGCCGGACAGCACCAGATCCGCCCCTTTCTCCGCCGCGTTGATCACGTCGTCGGTGGCAATGGCGTTGATGCTGATGGCAACAGAGGCCAGATCGACGGTCACGTCGTGGCTGATGGTAATCGGGTTACCCGCCGCGCTGTCGCCGGTAACGCTGATTTTCACGGTGCCTTCCGGCCACGCGCTCACGTCCGCAGACGGAACCGCCGCGCTCCAGGTGCCGTCCGCCAGCACCGTCGCCGCATAGTCTTTGCCGTTCACGGAAACGGTCAGCGCCGTGCCCGGCGCCAGCCCGTCGCTGGATCCGGTGACAATCAGGTTCTGCGCATGCTCTATGCTGTTAACCACGTCGTCGCCCGCCACGATATTCACGCGCAGGCCCGGCAGGTTAGCGTCGATAGTAATGTCGCGCTCGCCGGTGCCGGTGTTGCCGTGGCCGTTGGTGACGGTCGCCGTCACGCTCAGGCTGCCGTTGCCGAGTGCGGTCAGCACATCAGCAGGCACGTTCACGGACCAGCTCAGATCGTTCTGCACCGTCGCGGTATAGCTGTTGCCGCCAATGGTCACGGTTACGGTGTTGCCCGCTTCAGCATTCGCCACGGTACCGCTCAGGGTCTGGCCTGCCGCCACTTCCGCCGCGTTGATGACGTTATCGCCCGCCACGGTATTGATGGTGACGGTCGGCAGCGCGGTGTCGACCAGCAGGTTCGCTGCGCTGCTCACGCTGTTGCCCACGCCGTTGGTCGCGGTCGCACTGAGGGTGTAACTGGCCTGACCGAGACCGGCCAGATCCGCAGCCGGAACCGTCAGGCTCCAGGTGCCGTCCGCCGCCGTCGTTGCGGTGTAGTTTTTACCGTTCAGGGTCACGGTCACCACGGTGCCTTCCGCCAGGTTGGCGCTGGTGCCGCTCACGCTCAGATCCTGACCTTTCTCCGCCGCGTTCAGGACGTTGTCACCGCTGATGGCGTTGAAGCTGACCGACGGCAGACCGGTATCGACGGTCACATTATGGGTGCCGCTGCCGGTGTTGCCCGCCGCGTCGGTAACAGACGCAGTGACGGTCACGGTGCCGTCGCTCAGGCCTGAAATCACGCTCGCCGGGACGCCCACGCTCCAGTTGCCCGCCGCGTCCAGCACGGTGGTGTACGTCTGGCCGCCGATAGTCACGGTGACCTTATCGCCCGCTGCCGCGCCGGTGGCGGTGCCGCTGATAATCTGCGCCTGACCGTGCTCGGCGACGTTAATCACGTCGTCATCTGCAATAGCGTGGATGGTGACCGCCGGAACGGTCATATCCACCGTCAGGTTATGGTTTACCGACGCCGGGTTGCCCGCCTTGTCGCTCACGCTCGCGGATACAGTCACGCTGCCGTCGCTGAGCGCCGCCAGATCCGCCGCCGGAACGTTCAGCGTCCAGCTACCGTCCGCGCCGACGGTTGTGGTGTAGTCCTTGCCGTTCAGCGACACGGTGACCGTCTGGCCCGCCTCGGCGGTGCTGGTGCCGGAAATCGCCAGGTCAGACTGCGCTTCCGTGGCGTTCAGGATGTCGTCAGTCGCAATCGTGTTGATGGTGACGGACGGCGCGGTGGTATCCACGCTGTACTCGCGGCCAGCCGAAGCGCTGTTGCCGTTGACGTTGGTGACGCTCACCTGCACGCTGGCGTCGCCGTCCTTGAGGCCCGCCAGATCCGCAGCCGGCACCGTGGCGGTCCACTTACCCGCCGCGTCCACCGTGGCGGTGTAGTGCTTGCCGCCAAAGGTGATGGTGACGGTCTGATTTTCCTCCACGTTTGAGGTGGTGCCGGAAAGCACCAGATCCGCGCCCTTCTCGGCCGCGTTAATCACGTCGTCGGTGGCAATGGCGTCGATGCTGATAGCGACGTTCGCCAGATCCACCGTCACATTGTGGCTGATGGAAACCGGATTGCCCGCGCTGCTCTGGCCCTCAACGGTCACGGTGACGGTGCCTGCTGCCAGGGCACTTACGTCCGCAGAAGGGAGAGCCGCGCTCCATGTACCGTCCGCCAGTACCGTCGCGGGATAGGTTTTGCCGTTGACGGTAACGGTCAGCGCCGTGCCTGCGCTCAGGCCATTGCTGGAACCGGTAATAATCAGATTCTGTCCATGTTCGATGCTGTTGATCACGTCATCGCCGGCCACGATGTCCACGCGCAGGCCCGGCAGGCTGGCGTCGATGGTGATCTCACGCTCGCCGCTGCCGCTGTTGCCCACGCCGTTCGTGACGCTGGCGGTTACAGTCAGATCGCCGTTGCCCAGCGCCGTCAGTGCCGATTCCGGTACAGCGACGGACCAGGTCAGATCGCTCTGCACCGTTGCGGTGTAGCTGTTGCCGCCAATCTTCACGGTCACGGTATTGCCCGCTTCGGCATTCACCACGGTGCCGCTGATGGTCTGGCCTGAGGCCACTTCTGCCGCATTGATGACGTCGTCGCCTGCCACGGTGTTGATCGTGACGCCCGGCAGCACGGACTCCACGTTCACGGTGTGCGAGGTGCTGGTGCTGTTGCCGACGCTGTCCGTTGCCGAGGCAGTGACGGTGTAAAGCGCCTCACCCAGTTGCCCTACCTCGCTCGCCGGAACGGTCGTGGACCATTGGCCGTTGGCCTCAACCGTGGCGCTGTAGGCTTTGCCGTTGAGCATCACGGTCACCACCGCGCCCGTCGCCAGTCCGGAAGCCGTACCGGTGATGGTCAGATCCTGCGTTTTCTCGCTGCTGTTAATCACATCGTCATCGGAGACGGTGTCGATGGTCAGCACCGGCGCGCTCAGGTTGACTTCCACCTCGCGCGTCGCGCTGTTGCTGTTTCCGGCTTTGTCGGTAAGCGCCGCGGTGATAGTGTAATCCCCGGCGGTCAGGGCACCGACGTCCGCCGCAGGCACGCCCACGCTCCAGTTGCCGGAAGCATCCAGCGTCGCCGTGTAATCTTTATTATTGATGGTAACGGTCACCACGTCGCCCGCCGCCGCGCCGGTCACTGAGCCGGTGACAATCAGAGCCTGCCCGTGCTCGGCGCTGTTGATCACGTCGTCATTGGAAACGGCGTCAATGGTCAGCTGTGGCACGGTGGTATCGACCAGCACGTCGCGACCCGCCGAAGCCGGGTTGCCGGCCTTATCGGATACCGCTGCCGTGATCGTGTAGTTGCCGTCGTTAATCGCGCCGACATCCGCAGAAGGTACGGTCACGCTCCAGCTGCCGTTTGCCTGCACGGTGGTGGTGTAATCCACGTCGTTCAGCGTCACGGTCACGGTCTGGCCCGCTTCGGCGTTAGAGGTGCCGTTGACGACCAGATCCTGCTGCGCTTCGGCGGCATTGATGATGTTGTTGTCGCTGACGATCTCGATAGATACCGTCGGCGCGGTGGCGTCCACGCCGTACTCGCGTCCCGCCGAGGCGCTGTTGCCGTTCACGTTGGTTACGCTCACCTGCACGCTGGCGTCGCCATCCTTCAGACCAGCCAGATCCGCCGACGGCACGGTCGCCGTCCAGTTGCCGCTGGCATCCACTTTCGCCGTGTAGGACTTGCCGCCGAACGTGATGTAAACCGTCTGGTTCTCTTCCACGTTGCTGGTGGCACCCGACAGCACCAGATCTGCGCCTTTTTCTGCCGCATTGATCACGTCGTCGGTAGCGATAGCGTCAATGCTGATAGCAACCGTCGCCAGGTCGACCTTCACGTCGTGGCTGATAGAAACCGGGTTGCCCGCTGCGCTCCGGCCTTCAACGGTCACGGTGACGGTGCCTGCGCTCAGCGCGCCGACGTCTGCTGCCGGAACAGCGGCCGTCCAGGTCCCGTCTGCCAGTACGGAGGCCGCGTAAGTTTTACCGTTAACGGTCACCGTCAATGCTGTACCCGCTGCCAGACCGTCGCTGGAGCCGGTGATAATCAGGTTTTGACCGTGTTCGATGCTGTTGATCACGTCGTCGCCCGCCACCTTATCGACCCGCAGGCCAGGCAGGTTGGCATCAATCGTGATGTCGCGCTCGCCGGAGCCGGTATTACCGTGGCCGTTAGTGACGCTGGCGGATACGGTCAGGTCGCCGTTGCCGATGGCGGTTAACACGTCAGACGCGACGTTAAGCGACCAGCTTAAATCGTCCTGCACGGTTGTCGTATAGGTATTGCCACCCACCGAAATTGTGACAGTGTCACCGCTAGCGGCACCGCTCACTTTCCCGCTCAGGGTTTGTCCGGAAGCGACTTCCGCTGCGTTAATCACGTCATCGGTGGCGATTGCGTTGATGGTGACCTGCGGCAGCGCACTGTCGACCAGCACGCTGTGGCTGGCGTCCGCGCCGTTGCCTGCGCTATCGGTCACGCTTGCCGTGACGGTATAGGTCGCTTCACCCAGCGCAGAGACGTTCGCCGCCGGAACGGTCACGCTCCAGCCGCCGCTGGCGTTGGTGGTCGCGGCGTAGCTGATGCCGTTGAGGTTCACGGTAATCGCTGTGCCTTCCGGCTGGTTGCTGGTTCCGGAAAGCAGCATATCCTGGCCTTTCTCGGTGGCATTGATGACGTCGTCAACCGCCAGGGTATCAATGGCAATCGTCGGTGCCGTCAGGGAGACGTCAAGAGCATGGGTGGCCGTGGTGCTGTTACCCGCCTTATCGGTGAGGGTGGCGGAGATCGTCTGATGCCCGCCCGCCAGCGCGCCCACGTCTGCCGCCGGAACACCCACGCTCCAGCTTCCGGCACCGTCCAGCATCGCGGTGTAGTCTTTGCCGTTCAGGGTTACGGTAATGACGTCGCCCGCCTGTGCGCCCGTCACCTTGCCGGAAACAATCAGCGCCTGGCCGTGCTCGGCAATATTCACAATGTCGTCGCCCGCGACGAGGTTGAAGCTAATCTGCGGCACGGTGGTATCCACCAGCACGGCAGCATCCGCGCTGGCCGGGTTGCCCGCTTTGTCGTATACGGAAGCCGTGACCGTGGCGTTACCGTCGGTGATGCCCGCCAGATCCGCAGCCGGCACGTCGAGCGTCCAGCTGCCGTCAGCCTGCACCTGCGCGGTGTACTGGTTGCCGTTGAAGGTTACGGTAACCGTCTGGCCTGCTTCGGCAGTGGACGTCCCGCTCAGGGTCAGATCCTGCGCTGCCTCAGCCGCATTCAGCATGTTGTCGCCGCTGATGGTACTGATGGTCACCACTGGCGCGGCGGTGTCGACGCTGAAGCCCTGCGAAGAGGAGGCCGCGTTGCCGTTCACGTTGGTCACGCTGACCTGCACGCTGGCATCGCCGTCCTTCAGGACGTTCAGATCGGCAGCCGGAACGGTGTAGCGCCAGTCGCCGTTGGCATCGACCGTCGTGGTATACGTTTTACCCGCGACGCTGACGGTAACGGTCTGGCCCGCTTCAACGTTTGAGGAAGAGCCGGAAAGCACCAGATCCTGGCCTTTTTCCGCCGCGTTAAGCACGTTGTCGTCCGTCACGCTGTTGATGCTAATCGCTACCGGGGCGAGATCGACATCCACAACGGTGCCGATGTTCACCGGGTTGCCGGAGGCATCCTGCGCGCTGGCGCTGATGGTGAGCGAACCGTCCGCCCATTGGGAGACGTCTGCCGCCGGAACCGCTGCCTGCCAGGTACCGTCCGTCAGTACCGAGGCAGAATAATCCTTGCCGTTAATGGTCACGGTTACGGTGCTGCCCGCCGCCAGGTCAGTACTGGTGCCGGAGATAACCAGGTTCTGCGCGTGTTCGATGACGTTAATCACGTCGTCACCGGCGACCATATCAATGCGCAGGCCGGGCAGCTGGGCGTCGATGGTGACGTCCAGAGAAGACGAACCGGTATTGCCGTGCGCGTTGGTGACGCTGGCCGATACGGTCAGATCGCCGTTGCCAAGCGCGGTTAACTGGCTCTGGGTTAGCGGCAGGCTCCAGGTGAGATCGTCCTGCACGGTTGCCGTGTATGTTTGCCCGCCGAGGATAATCGTGACGGTATCGCCCGATGCGGCGTTAGAGACCTTCCCGGTCAGGGTTTGCCCTGCGGCCACTTCCGCCGCGTTGACGATATTGTCGGTTGCGAAAGTGTTGATAGTGACTACCGGCAGCGAGCTGTCTACCAGCACGTCATGCGAGGTTGAGGCGCTGTTACCCACATTGTCGGTCACGCTCGCCGTCACGGTATAACTGGCTTCGCCCAGCGCGCTCACCGCAGAGGCGGGCACGGTGACGCTCCAGCCGCCGCTGGCGTTAGTGGTGGCGGTGTAGTTGATACCGTTCAGGTTTACGGTGATGGTGGTCCCTTCCGGCTGGTTGCTGGTACCGGAAAGCCGCAGATCTTCGCCCTTCTCTGCCGCATTGATCACGTCATCTACGGCCAGCGTGTTAATACCGATAACAGGCGTTACGGTATTCACCACCACATCCAGAGAATTGCTGCCAGTATTGCCGGACCGATCGGTCACGGAGACGTTAATGGTCCAGGTACCGTCCGTCAGCCCCTGAACGACGGATGCAGGCAGGCCGAGGCTCCAGTTGCCCGCCGCGTCCACCGCAGTGGTGTAGTCCACGTTATTAATGGTGATGGTGACCAAATCGCCCGCCGCCGCGCCGGTGACGGAGCCGCTCAGGATCTGCGCCTGAGAATGGGCCAACTGGTTAACGGTGTTGGTGTCGGTGACAAAGTCATTAATGGTCACCTGCGGCACGGTGGCATCCACCAGCCCAACGCGATCCGCGCTGCTGCTGTTACCCGCCACGTCGCTGACGGTAGCCGTAACGGTGATCGGGCCATCGGTTAGCGCGCCAACGTTGGCGGCAGGCACGTTCAGCGTCCAGGTGCCGTCAGCCTGTACGGTGGTTTGATAGTTTTTGCCGTTCAGCGTCACGGTGACCGTCTGGCCCGCTTCAGCGGTGGTACTGCCGCTGAGCACCAAATCCTGCTGCGCTTCTGCCGCATTGATGATGTTGTCGTCGGTCAGGTTATCGAGCGTAATGGCCGGCGGCTGCGTATCGACGGTCACCACGCGTGAGGCGTCCGCGCTGTTGCCGCTGACGTTTGTCACGCTAACGCTCACCTGCGCCCGCCCGTCGATCAGCGTTTCCATGGCGTTCGCCGGGACGGTCAGGCTCCATGAGCCGTCCTGCTGCACCTGCGCGGTAAAGGTCCGATCCGCGAATTTCACCACCACGGTCTGGCCCGCCTCTACGCCCTGCGTCTGGCCGGAAAGCGTTAAATCCGCCCCTTTTTCCGCAGCGTTGAGCATATCGTCAGCGGTTACCGTATTGATGGTGACGGCCACGGCGTTCAGATCAAGCTCAATCGGGTGTTCAGCTACAACGGTGTTGCCCCAGGCGTCTTCAGCGCTGACGCTGACTGTCATCCCGCCCGCGGTCCATGCCTTAAGGTCAGCCGCGGGCACGCCAATCTGCCAGCTGCCGCTGGCGGTAATCAGGGCGGCGTACTCAATATTATTGATGGTGACGACGATCGGCGTGCCGGCAGCCAGATGGGTACTGGAGCCGGTCACGGTCAGATCCTGCTGCTGTTCAATGGCGTTGATCACGTCATCGCCAGAGATGGTATTGACGCGCAGGCCCGGAAGTCCGGTGTGGATGTTGATATCCCGCTCGCCGGTGCCGGTATTGCCGTGCGCATTGGTGACGGAGGCACTGAAGGTTAGCCCGCCGTCGCCAAACGCCTGAATGTCTGCGGATGGGATCGTCACGCTCCAGGTCAGATCGCCGCCAACCGTCGCGGTGTAGCTTTTGCCACCCACGCTGATTGCGACGGTATCGCCCGCCGCCGCGCCGGTCACGCGTCCGCTAAGGGTTTGGTCCACCGCCGCTTCGGCGTTATTGACCAGGTTATCCCCCGCAAAGGTGTTGATGATCACCTTCGGCAGCACGGTATCGACAAGCAGATTCGCCTCGGCGGAGCCGCTGTTACCCACGCTGTCGGTGCCGCTGACGCTGACGGTGTAAAGGGTATTCGCCAGGCCCAGCACGTCGGAAACCGGCACCTGAACAGACCAGGTGCCGTTCTCAACGGTGGCCTGATAGCTCACGTTATTCAGGGTCACGGTGACGGCGCTGCCGTTCGGCAGATTACTGGTTCCGCTGAGGCTCAGGGGCTGCATAGCCTCCTGCGCATTCAGGACGTTATCCTGGCTGATGGCGTCAATGGTGAATTCTGGCGGGTTGCCGCTGAGCGTAATACCGTGCGTCGCGCTGCCGGTATTGCCCGCCGCATCGGTGACGGAGACAGAAACAGTATGGCTACCCTCACCCAACGCGCCGATAACAGAGGCCGGTACCCCTACGCTCCAGCTGCCGTCCGCCTGGACAACACCGGTAAAGGTCTGGCCGCCGACGGTCACGGTAACGACATCACCCGCTGCCGCGCCTTTCGCATGGCCGGAAACGATCTGCGCCTGCCCCTGCTCGCTGGTGTTCAGGATATCGTCGCCCGCAACGGTATTGATAGTCACAACCGGCGCGGCGGTATCCACGGTGAAATCGGCAGTCGCGGATGAACCGTTTCCGGCTTTGTCGCTGACGTTAACCGTCAGGGTATGCTCGCCATTTGCCAGCGCCTGTACCTCGCTGGCCGGCAGCGTGACGGACCATGAGCCGTCGCTGCCCACCGTCGCGGTATGATTTTTGCCGTTCAGTGTCACGGTGACAATTTGCCCCGCTTCGGCATCCGTTTTACCGGTCAGCGTCAGGGGCTGATTGTGTTCAGCCGCATTGATGACGTTATCCTGCGCGATCGTGTTGACAGTGATCGCTGGCGCAGCGGTATCAACGCCAATGGTCTGGCTGCCGCTCACGGTATTCCCCGCCGCATCCTTACCGCTGACGTTCACCGTCCAGGTGCCATCGCCCAGCGCCTGCGCATCTGCGGCAGGCACCTTCACGCTCCAAGCGCCGTTTGCGCCTACTTCAGCCGTATAGGATTTTCCGTTCAGCGTAACGGTCAGTTCGGTGCCCTGCGCCAGATTTTTGCTGGCACCCGAGAGCGTAAAGCCCGCAGTCTGTTCGCTGGCGTTGATCACGTTATCGCCCGCCGTCGTGGCAAGCGTAACGGTGGCATCTGCCGTGGATACGGTAACGGTGATGCTGCCCGCAGAGGTCGTTTTACTGCCGTCGATCTGCACGACAGACCAGGTATGCTCGCCGTCCGCCTGGGTCGGGAGTTTTACGGTCCAGGTGCCGTCTTTCGCAACCATGGTGCTGGCGATGGTGCTGCCGCTCCCGTCCTTAATCTGAATGGTCGCGCCCGGCTGCCCGGTACCGCTGAAGGTTGGGGTGTTATCGTCCGTGACTTCTTTTGCACTCAGCACACCCTGCTTGTCACCCGCTTTATCCGTCAGCAAAAACGTTGGCGTAGCGCTCTCTACTTCTTTCGTATTATCAATAACTTTTGTTTTGGTTTCGCCGTCACCGCCGTGAGAAAGCAGCGCACCGATGGCCCCGCCCCCTAACGCCGCCCCGGCAATCCAGCCCCACGGTGCATCGCTTAAGACGCCTCCCTGCTCCAGGAAAGGCTCAATGCTGCTGATGGGTGTCGCCTGCGCGGTTAATTCCGTGGCGGCAACGCCCGATGCTTCACCGGCATCGGCGAAAGAAATGTGCGTCAGTTCCTGATTATCGTTGAAGACCAGCTCTGAGTGGTTTTGCGTCTCAGGATCTTCCACAAAATAATTATTGCAGCGAATCACGCTGCCATCTTTCATATAAATGAGGAGGTCATTCCCCTGGCGGACATACCGCACCACGTCCTGAGCAGAGCCCTGAATTTCAATTACGCTCGGCGATGAAATAGAGACAGACAGATTTCCTTCACCGGTTAATTTTGTTTTTTCTGCCGTTTTTCGAATGATGACATCAACAACTTTTGCGTTACTCATATTCTTCTCCTTGCAGGTGCGCGTATTCCTGTGGATATGTCCACCAGATGGATGTAGCTATCCCTGGGAAAAATCACCCATTATTGTCTTACTTATTTCGCGCAGAAAGGCGCGCCTTTTTTTAACTCAAATCAGGTAGCTTCGCGGCAGCGTTTTTCTCGATTCCGATAAGCGGCATGAGATTATCCACTGCGGATGCGTAATTAATCGCCGCACTCCAGCCATCGTATTCAGCCATTATTTTTGCTGAGGTAGCAGCCCAGACATCCTGTTCCACGCTGAGCAGATCGTTAATGCTGCGCTTGCTCAGGGTATATTCATTTTTGTAGACGTCGCGGGCGCGCAGCGCATTTTCCAGCTGTCGTTTCCCGGCCTCCATTCGTCCTCGCGCTCCGGTCCAGTCGGCCTGCGCGACGGAGGCTTTTTGCAGGACATCAAAACGGGCCTGATCGACCTGAGTCGATGCCATCGCCCTTGCCCCTTCAGCCTGACGCACGCGCGCCGAGACCGCGCCGCCCTGATAAAGCGGTGCGTCAATATTGAGCTGGATCTGGTCATCCCAGTAGGCGCGATTATCCGACTCATACCGGGTCCGGCCCCCTTTCAGGCTCAAGGTCGGCCAGTGCTGAGACTTCGCGGTTTCGACCCCATACTGAGCGGAACGCTCCATGTTCTGTGCGGCCATCACCGCAGGAATCAGTGAATAATCAATACGATTGAGAGAACCCGGCTCCACGGCCAGTCTTCCAGGTACCGGTGAATAGCGTTCAGCCTGTATGCCGGTTAATACCGCCAGCCGCGCGCGGGCGCTATTCAGGGACGCATTATACTGCTCTACCGTGGCCTGCATACCGGCGATACGGGTACGGGTCTGAAGCTCGTCAGAGGTGGAGCTTACGCCAGCATCGGCGCGGAGTTTTGCCAGTTGCTCGACGTTTTTAAGCGCCTGCACGTTCTCTGTTGCCGCCTGCAACAGATCGCTGTAGCGCTTGACCTCCACATAGCTGAGGGCCGTTTTTTCCGCGACGGCAGACATCGTGCCCATCAGCTGATAGCGATAGCTGTCACGCTGCGCTGAAGACTGGCTGATGCTGTTGTTGGTCTTGCCAAAATCGTACACCAGCTGCGTCAGGCTCAGGCCCCAGGCAGCGGAATTTCGCAACGAGCCGCTCGAATCGGTGGTCTGGCTGTGACCGGTGCTCCCGTTCAGAGCAATTTGTGGCATCCAGGCACTGCGCGCTTCATCTATTTGCGCCTGGCCGATCCCCAGCTGTGCCGCCTGCTGGCTCACCGACGGATCGCGGTCCAGTGCGAAAAGAATACTTTCTTTCATTGTCATTGCCGCAACGGGCGATATTCCCACCGGGCCGTTATTTGCATGCGCCGCAGTCACCACCAGCGAAATGAAGGTCAGTGAAGCAGATAATTTAAGCAACCTGTTATTGCATTTCATCTTCATTATCTCCTCCGACTCCAGGCAATGGCTAAATAATTACCCATGAAGAGGTATAAATATTTTTTCAAATATTCCCCCACTCCTGTTTGATAAATTCAGGTAATAGTTCCCCATACCCATTTCATTTGAGATGAGAGCCGTACTACGTCTATTTTATTTTAAGAATTTACTTAAAAATTAATTGATTTGCAGCATAACAAAATGTGATATGTGCAACCACACCCGCAATGTTAACGTGGTGTTGCAAACAAGAAAAAAGATGGGGTTTCTGGACAAAACGCTATAAGACGCGTTTTAAATGAAACTTATAAAACCCCTGTAATTTAAGGAAAATTCCGAAATGCCCTGATGTACATTTTTGCGTTAATTTCATCTTGAATCAGACACAAAGATTTTCAAAGAAGTGTCAATTTAAGTAATTCGGCGGATAAAATTGAAGTATTATACTATTCACCTGAACCTATATAGATACAAGCACTATTTTTTAATTATAAATTAGATAAAAAAACCAATTACCGCCTGCAAACTGGCGACTTAACCCAAATTCCTATGTAAAACATAGCGATAACAACCTGGATAAAAGTTAAATACATGTTTTTGAAGAATGATTAATGCGATATCAATAATAACCTCATTAAACTGTTTTTAGATAACATTGCACACCTGCCTCATTTCTTTTCCTGCAAAATGCTGTAAACTGCGAGATATTGCGACATTTTGCAGGATAGTGCCCTCATGCATAAAACCGCCAGACAGAAATATGTGCTTGATATTATTAGTGAACAAGGCCAGGCCAGCATCACCGAGCTGGCAGAAAGGCTACTGGTATCGGCTGACACCATCCGTCGCGATTTGACCGACCTGGAAAAGCAGGGCCTTGCGCAAAAAAATCATGGCGGAGCCATCGCACTCAATCTCTCGACGATGACCCGTGTCAGCAGGAATACCTTGCTTCCTGAAATTAAGCAGCAGTTGGGTAAACAGGTGGCGCAACATGTGCCTGCGGGCTCGACGCTTTTTCTGGACGCGGGAAGCACAATACTGGCCGTTGCCTCTTTCCTTCAGGGGCCGCTGACCATCATTACCCCTTCTCTCGATATCGCCCAGCTGGTTAGCGCTCGGGAGGATATTGATCTGATCCTGCTCGGTGGAAAGTGGGATCAGAAACAGCGCCTGTTTGCCGGAAGTGCCACCCTTTCCCTGCTCTCTCGCTATCGGGCAGATATCGCCATTCTTGGCGCATGCGCCATTCATGCCGAGCTCGGGTTAAGCGCCAGTCAGGAGGCGGATGCCGAGGTAAAGCGAGCCATGTTGGCCGCAAGCCAGGCGCGCTGGATAGTCGCCGATCACCTTAAGCTCAACCAGTGCGAACCGTATCTGGTTTCGGGGTTATCCCAGATTCATCAACTGTTTTTAGATCGTCCCTGGGCAGAGCTCGGGGACCCTGGCGCCTTGCAGGTTACCGTTTGCGCGCATTAACGTGGAGAAGGTCATGAATAAAGTGAAGACAATCAATATTGCGCTGATCGGGTATGGTTTTGTAGGTAAGACGTTTCATGCCCCGCTGATCCGGTCCGTCGATGGCCTGAAGCTGGCGGTGGTCTCATCCCGGGATGAAGAGAAGGTCAAACGCGATCTGCCCGACGTCCTCGTTGTCGCCACGCCAGAAGAGGCCATTCAGCACCCGGATATCGACCTGGTGGTGATCGCCTCCCCCAACGCGACCCATGCGCCGCTGGCTACGCTGGCCCTGAACGCCGGCAAGCACGTGGTGGTAGATAAACCGTTCACGCTGGATATGCAGGAAGCGCGGGATCTGATTGCACTGGCTGAAGAAAAACAGCTGCTGCTTTCTGTCTTCCATAACCGCCGCTGGGACAGCGATTTTCTCGGCATTAAGCAGGTGATTGCGCAAGGCAGCATCGGCAAGGTAAAACACCTTGAGTCACATATCGATCGTTTCCGCCCGGAGGTTCGCGTGCGCTGGAGAGAGCAAAACGTTCCCGGCAGCGGCCTGTGGTTCGACTTAGGCCCGCACATGATTGACCAAACGCTACAGCTTTTTGGACTGCCACAGTCGGTGCAGGGCAACATCGCCACGCTGCGTGACGGCGCAGAGATTAACGACTGGGCGCACGTGGTGCTGAATTATCCTGAACACAAAGTGATCCTCCATTGCAGCATGCTGGTGGCGGGCGGCGTTTCACGCTTTACGGTCCACGGCGACAAAGCGAGCGTAGTGAAAGCGCGCATCGACCAGCAGGAAGCCCAGCTGCTGGCGGGCGTCATTCCAGGCAGCGAAAGCTGGGGTGAAGATAGCGACGATATGGTGCTGTTTAATGCTCAGGGGGAGGCCAGCGCTATCCCTGCGCCAAAAGGCGATCAGCGACAGTACTATATCAACGTGCGCGATGCCCTGAACGGCAAGATTGATAATCCGGTCCATCCGGTGGAAGCGCTGGCGGTGATGGCGGTGCTGGAAGCGGCGGTCAAATCGTCGAAAACGGGTTCAACCCAGACGCTGGAGTTAACGACGCAGGAGCGCGCGCAGCTGCAATAAACAGCGAAAAAAATGCCCTGCGGACTGGCAGGGCATTATCGTTTACTGACGCTTTTTCGGCATCATGCGCAGTAGCGTGTTGTCTTTCCAGAAGTAGTGATGCATTAGCGCGGCAAAGGTGTGCAAACCAATGACGAAATAGCCCAGATTCGCCAGGGTCACGTGCCACTCTTTTAGGCTGTCCACCAGGTCAAAATTCCCCTCCGCCGCATGCGGCATCGTCAGGCCAAAGGCAAACCAGTCATTTCCCCGGTTATACATCATCACGATGCCGATCAGCGGCAGCGCAATGAACAGCAGGTAGATAACCAGGTGCCCCAGATGAGACAACCCGGTGATCATCGCTTTTGGCTTCGGTTGAATAGGCGGAGCCGGGAATTTAAGGCGAATAAGCAGGCGCGCCACCATCAGCACCAGGATGCTGATCCCGCAGGAAACGTGGATCATATTAATGAGCGGACGATCGCTTCGCGGGAACCATCCCCTGAACTCCATGGCGCAATAGGCCATAATAACTAACAGAAAAACCAGCCAGTGAATGCTGATTTGCAGACCCGTATATTTTGTGCGCATGTCGTTTCCCGATAAATAACAACTAACGCGCCAACATAACCACCTTTCCTGAAAATGTGAACCCCCTCGCACGGAGGGGGCTCTTGATTACGACTGCAAATAGACCACCTGCGTCTGCAAATACTCATTCAGACCGTGTTTACCGTCCGCCCCGCCGATACCGGATTTCCGCCAGCCCGCATGGAAGCCCTGCATCGCTTCAAAGTTTTCGCGGTTAATGTAGGTCTCACCGAACTTAAGCCCTTTAATGGCTTTCATGGCGACGTTCAGATCCTGCGTATAAACAGACGAGGTTAAACCGTAGTCACTGTCGTTGGCCATTTTCAGCGCCTCTTCCAGCGTGTCGAAAACCACCACGGGCAGCACCGGACCAAAGGTCTCTTCGTGCATGATGGTCATGTCCTGACGCACGTCCAGCAGCAGCGTTGGGGGATAGAAATACCCTTTGCCTTCTGCTGCCTTACCGCCAAGGACAACTTTTGCCCCTTCCTGCACCGCGCGCGCCACCTTCTGCTCCACGCGCTCCAGCGCGGCGGCGTTGATCAGCGGCCCCATGGCAATGTCGGTTCGTTCCGCCGGATTGCCGAACTGGACGGCTTTCATGGCCTCGCCCAGACGATTGACAAAGCGGTCGTAGATCCCTTTCTGGACGTAAACACGTTCAGCGCAGTTACAGACCTGTCCGGTGTTGATAACGCGTGAATCGACAATGGCCTTCACCGCCAGCTCGAGGTCGGCATCGTCCATCACGATAGCCGGTGCTTTACCGCCCAGCTCCAGCCCCACTTTGGTGATGTTTTTCGCAGCCGCTGCCATGATCTTCTCGCCCGCCCCGACGCTGCCGGTCATGCTTACCATCGCCACTTTCGGGTTCCCGGCCAGCTCCTGTCCAACGGTTTCACCGCGGCCCAGCACCAGGTTAAAGACGCCTTTCGGCAGGCCAATCTCGTCGACGATTTTGGCGAACGCAATGGCGTTGTTTGGGGTAAATTCGCTCGGCTTGATAACGATGGTGTTGCCGGTGATCAGCGCGGGGGCGAGCTTACGGGCGATCAGGAAGAAGGGAAAGTTCCACGGCAGGATGCCGGTGGTCACGCCGAGGGCGCGTTTAAACACCAGAATATTCTCGCCCGGACGGTCGCTCTGAATGATTTCCCCTTCATAACGGCGCGCCCACTCGGCCATATAGTCGATATAGTCAGCGGTAAAGTTCACTTCCACTTCCGCCAGCTGCTGGATCTTGCCGCCTTCGGCCACAATCAGCGCGCTGATTTCACTGACGCGCTCGCGGATCCCGGCGGAAATTTTGCGCAGCCAGCCTGCGCGTTCAATGGCAGGCAGCGCCTCCCAGCCAGCCTGCGCGCGCTCTGCCGCATCAATGGCTTTGCGGGCATCCTCGGCGCCGCCGTCGGGAATACGGGAAATGACCTCTTCCGTGGCCGGATTGATCACGTCAATCCATGCATCACCCTGCCAGGCAACAAACTGTCCATCGATATACATAGGATGTTGTACGGGTACTGTCATAACCTGCTCCTGTAATTACACTGTTTTCAACAAGTAAACTTATTGTTAAAAACTATAATTACCGGGGCAAATGCCTACTGTATGAGCCTGTTTTTGTGAGATATCTCATAAAAGAAACGGGTCAGCACGCTTAAGGAATTACAAATCGGCAACATGAGATGCCCGTTTGCGTAAAAGATGGCGCAAACGGGCAGATCGCTACAGCAGAGAACGGCTCACCAGCGCGTCGGTGAGGATGACGTCGTTTCGCAAGGTCTGCCACGCCGACTCCACCTCGGCGGGGATGTCGACGTGGGCAATAAAGTCACGCCCCGCCGGACCGTAGCCGTTAATGTCGTCCCTTAATCGCGGAAGTTCACCCAGCACCAGCGACAGGTAGCGCTCTACCGGCCATAACCCCTCAACCGGGCCGCTAAAGACCAGACCGTCGTCGCTGTTTTGCAGCACCGGGGTCAGGCCGGGGTGACTCACCCAGGCGGGCGATACGCTCTCGTCGCGGCATACGCGGGCAAACGTAGCCATTGTGCGACGCTGCATCGTCGGGTCCTGCACCACCAGCACCCGTGCGGCGTTCAGGCCGGATTGTTTCATTAACGCCCAGCTGAAGCGGGCGTTTTCCCCGCAGTTGGTGGACTGGTCCTCAACGTGCAGTTTCTCAGCCGGAATATTCCAGAACTCGCGGGCAATGTCGGCCAGGATAGCCGCCTCGGCCCGCCCGGTGGTGGGTATCCTGTTGTAGCGGGGGTGTTTCGCAATCGCGGCGTAAAGGAAGGTCGTCGAGTGACCGATCCCGCCGCTGATGATCAGAGGAACACCCTGTTCAGCCGCGATTTTACAGGCAGCATCAATCGCGGGAATAACCGCGTTACCCGCCAGAATCACCAGATCAACGGGCTGGTTGTCCTGATAGTCATCCTGAGCAAGCCACGCCCCGACGGTATTCACGGCGTCGAGGGTTGTGCCAGGCAGACAGGGGAAAAGTGCCATTGTCATCGTTACCTCCTTACAGCATTCATCTTTAGAGTACTTCACGCAACGGGGTTGAAAAGGAGATCACTCTGAAAGCGGAGGTGCTCATTACGCGGCATATTTGTCATTTTGATGAAATAACCAGAAACATCCAAAAACAATTGGGTTGCACCCTGGGTTTGTGCTTTTGATTATCTGCCCTTCAATACATCCTGCCAAAACAGCGTGCTGAAAAAGCACCTGTTGCTGCTTAATCCAGCGTGATCTGACCCGTTTTAGTTCTGGCTGACTTGCCAAATGTAACATCCAACCCTAAGTTTCTTAACAATTTAACAACCATTACACACCGACAGGTTGCACCTGAAGCGCGCCAGGTAACACCTCTATTATCATCCACGTGGCGGAGTTTTGAGTCATGACACAACATGAGAGCACGACAACGGTATTGCGGAAAAACAAAAAGGTATTAATTGCCAGTCTTACGGGAAGTTCTATTGAATGGTTTGATTATTTTCTCTATGGCACCGCTGCCGCCCTGGTGTTTAACAAGATTTTCTTTCCGATGGTCGACCCGGTAATCGGGCTGATCCTCTCCTATCTCTCCTTCTCGTTGACCTTCTTTATTCGCCCCATTGGCGGCGTTCTCTTTGCACATATCGGGGATCGTATCGGTCGCAAAAAAACGCTTGTCCTCACCCTTTCATTGATGGGAGGTGCAACCGTGATGATTGGCCTGCTGCCCACCTACGACATGATCGGGATGTGGGCGCCCGCGTTGCTGATCCTGATGCGTATTATTCAGGGGATGGGTATCGGCGGTGAATGGGGTGGCGCGCTGCTGCTGGCTTACGAGTATGCGCCAGAAAAACGCAAAGGCTTCTTCGGCAGTATTCCGCAGGCGGGCGTTACCATCGGCATGTTGATGGCAACATTTATCGTCTCGCTAATGACGCTCTTCAGCGAAGAGGATTTTCTCTCCTGGGGCTGGCGCATTCCGTTCCTGCTCAGTTCCGTGCTGGTATTATTGGGGCTGTGGATCCGGAAAGATATTGACGAAACGCCTGATTTCCAGAAAGTGAAAAAATCCGGTCAGGTTGCGAAAGCTCCGCTGCGCGACACCCTAAAACACCACTGGCGTGAAGTGCTAATTGCCGCCGGGCTTAAGGTTGTTGAGACAGCACCGTTCTATATTTTCTCCACGTTTGTCGTGAGCTACGCCACTACCACCCTGACCTATCAGAAATCCCAGGCGCTGGAGGCAGTAACTCTTGGCGCACTGGTCGCCACTATCATGATCCCGCTGATGGGGCTGCTCTCCGACAGGGTTGGCCGCCAGCGAATGTACTCCGTCAGTGTCTTCATGCTCGGCCTGTTTATCGTGCCCTGGTTTATGCTGCTGAATACCGGTACCACTTGGGGAATTGTGCTCGCGACCGTTATCGCTTTTGGCGTACTGTGGGCACCGGTGACGGCAGTTCTCGGGACGCTCTGCTCTGAAATTTTCAGTGCCAACGTTCGCTACACCGGTATCACGCTGGGATATCAACTTGGGGCCGCGCTGGCGGGTGGAACGGCACCGCTAATAGCTACCGGACTGCTGGCGAAATACGACGGCGACTGGGTACCCGTGGCCTGGTATCTGGGCGTGACGGTTGCTATCTCCCTCGTTGCAATTTTTTGTGCAAGCCGCATCAACCGTGAACGCCACCTTCAGGCGCAGCCGGAACAGCGATAATATTTTTGCGGCTCCGTTCGCGAGCCGCACTTTTTCTTCATTACTCCCTCTACATTCGATTAACATACAATAATCGTATTCACTTGAATTATGATTTGCGGCAACCGTAGAATCATTAGCCCGCTCACAATTCAACTTTTTGAAAGGTAAATCCCGTTATGCGCCTGCCCCAACGCGATCCTTATGCTCCTCGCGAGTGGCAGCCACACGAGAAACCCGCCCTGCTGGGTTCCCCTTCCACCCCGGAACATCCCACCCCAAAACGGATCGCCTATGGCGTGGTCGGCCTGCTGGTGTGTTTGACCGGGGCGCTGGGTAACGCGGTCGTCACCGCCAATCTGCAAAATCTTCAAGGCACCTTCGGCGCCTGGTCGACCGAAATCGCCTGGCTGCCTGCGGTCTATGTTATGACCAACGTCTCCATAAACCTGCTGCTGGTGAAGTTTCGCCAGCAGTACGGTTTACGCGCGTTTACGGAAGGCTTCCTGGTGCTGTATGTGCTGGTCACCTTTTTCCACCTGTTTGTGAACGATCTCAGCTCGGCGCTGATGGTGCGTGCGGCGCACGGGATGGTCGCCGCCGCGCTCAGCTCGCTCGGCATTTATTACCAGATACAGGCCTGGCCCGCGAAGCATCGACTGAAGGCGCTGACCATCGGCATTACCGGATCGTCGCTGGCGATCCCGCTGGCGCGGCTGTTCTCCACCGAGCTGTTACAGCTTGACGAGTGGCGTGGACTGTACTTCTTCGAACTGGGTCTGGCCCTGATATCGCTGGCCTGCGTGATGGTGCTAAAGCTGCCCCCGGGCGATCGGCGCAAAGTTTTCGAGAAGAAAGATTTCATCACCTTCTTTTTGCTGGCACCCGGCATGGCGCTGCTGTGCGCGGTTCTGTCGTTAGGGCGCCTGGACTGGTGGTTTGAAGCGCCGTGGATCGGCTGGGCGCTGGCCCTCTCGCTGGTGCTGATTGTCTCAGCGATTGTGTTTGAGCATAACCGCAGCAACCCGCTGCTCAATACCCGCTGGCTCTCCAGCGGCAGCATCGTACGTCTGGGGCTGATTATGCTGCTGATCCGCATCGTGCTGGCGGAGCAGAACACCGGCGTCATCGGCTGGCTGCAATATGTAGGCCTACAGAATGAACAGATGACCCATCTGGCATGGGCTATTTTCGCCGGGATTGTCTGCGGTATCGTCACCAGTTGCCTGACGATAAAACCCACTAAACTGGCCTGGCCGATTATCACCTCGCTGGCGCTGATGATTATCGCCTCGCTGCTGGACAGCCAGTCTAACAACCTGACCCGACCGGATCAGCTAATGTTCAGCCAGTTCCTGCTGGGCTTCGGCAGCGCTTTCTTCCTCGCGCCTGCGATGCTGGCCGCCATTGGCGGGGTGATCGCCGACCCGCGCAACCTGGTCAGCTTTTCCGTGATGTTTGGCATGAGTCAGAACCTTGGGGGCCTGCTGGGTTCCGCGATCCTCGGCACCTTCCAGACCTGGCGCGAGAAGTACCATTCCAGCCTGCTGGCCGACCAGCTCACCACCCTGAACCCGCTGGTGAACGAACGTATTCAGCTTTACACCCAGATGTATAAAAGCCTGATTGGCGACAGTTCCCTGCTGGGCACCCAGGCCATTACCCAGCTCCAGACGGTGACGGCGCTTGAGGCAAATATTCTGGCTTACAACGATACTTATTTACTGACGGCGAGCATTGCCACTGCCACGCTGGTCTGGATTTTATGGCGCTTGCTGCGCCTGCGCATTACCGCCCGTATGGCCCTTAAGAACGCCACCGGCAATAAGTCATGATTATTTTTCAGGAGAGGTTATGAGTCAGCAGGATGCCGCCAAAGAGCAGGCCAACACCCGTAAAAACGTGCGCGTCGTGTCCATTTTCACCGCCGCGGCCATCGGTATTGTCGGGGTGCTGGTGATCCTTTATGCCTGGCAGTTGCCTCCGTTCACGCGTCACGCGCAGTTCACCGATAACGCCTACGTGCGCGGCCAGACAACGTTCATCAGTCCACAGGTAAACGGCTACATTACCGAGGTACACGTTCAGGATTTCGTGCAGGTTAAAAAAGGCGATCTGCTGTTGCAGATTGATGACCGGATCTATCGCCAGCGCGTCCATCAGGCCGAGGCGCAGCTGGCAATGAAAATCGCTGCCCTGAACAACAACCTGCAACAGCGTAAAAGTGCGGAAGCGGTGATTGCCAGAAACGAGGCGGCGTTGAAAAACGCCCGTGCCCAAAGCCTGAAAACCCAGGCGGATCTGAGGCGCGTGAAGGATCTGACCGCAGACGGCTCCCTGTCCATCCGCGAGCGCGATGCAGCGCTGGCGAGTGCCGCGCAGGGTAGCGCCGATATCGATCAGGCAAAAGCGACGCTTGAGATGTCGCGCCAGGATTTACAAACGGTCATCGTTAATCGCGGTTCGCTGGAAGCGGACGTTGAAAATGCCAAAGCCGCCCTTGAACTGGCGCAGATCGATCTGCAAAACACCCGAATTGTCGCCCCGCGCGACGGCCAGCTCGGGCAGGTTGCGGTGCGTCTGGGGGCGTACGTCACTGCCGGGACGCACTTGACCACGCTGGTTCCGCCGCAGCACTGGGTGATCGCCAACATCAAAGAGACGCAGCTGGCGAATATACGCGTCGGCCAGCCGGTGAAATTCACCGTCGATGCGTTAAACGATAAAGCCTATCAGGGGCGCGTAGAGAGCATTTCCCCGGCCACTGGCGTGGAGTTCAGCGCTATCACCCCGGATAACGCCACGGGCAACTTTGTCAAAATCGCCCAGCGCATCCCGGTGCGCATTGAGGTTCTCGGTGAGGCGGAGGAGTACCAGCTGCTGCGCCCTGGCATGTCGGTGCAGGTCACCATCGACACGCGGGAGGCGAAACAATGACGCTTCGCCCGATAGCTGGCCTGCTGATGATGGCTATCCTGGCGGGTTGCCAGTCGGTAGACGTTGAGCCCGCCACATCGTCACTGCACATTCCGGCCCAGTGGCGCGCCACGTCGGGGCCGACCAGCCCGGCAGAGCAGCTCTGGTGGCGCAATTTTCACGACAGCAATCTGAACCGCTATGTGGATCAGGCGCTGAAGAACAACAGCGACGTGCTGATTGCCCGCGAGCGGATTAATGAGTATCAGGCCCGGGTGTACGCTGCCGACGGCAGCCTGTTTCCGTCGCTAGATGCGGGCGTGACGGGAACGCGCGGGCGTTCGCAGTCCGCCGCCACCGGGCTTCCGGTATACGGTACGCTGTATAAAGGTAGCCTGACCGCCAGCTACGACGTGGATATCTGGGGCGTAAACCGCGGCACCGCCCGTGCCGCTGAAGCATCGCTGGAGGCACAAAAAGCGGCGGCTGCGGCGGCAGATCTTACCGTCGCGTCGTCGGTGGCCTCCGGGTACGTTACCCTGCTGTCGCTGGATGAACAGCTTCGCGTGACCCGTTCCACGCTGAAGTCGCGTGAAGAGGCATTTAACCTTGCTAAACGGCAGTTTGAGACGGGATACAGCTCTCGCCTTGAGCTGATGCAATCGGATTCTGAGCTGCGCGCCACCCGCGCGCAGGTTCCACTTCTACAGCACCAGATTGCGCAACAGGAGAATGCGCTTAGCCTGCTGCTTGGCGGCAATCCGGGTGACGTTCCGCGCGGTGAAAGCTTCGACGCCCTGACGCCGCTGAAACTGCCTTCACAACTGCCGTCGACGTTACTTAACCGACGTCCGGATATCGTCCAGGCGGAACGTCAGCTCGTTGCGGCGGACGCGACGCTGGCGTCATCGCGCGCCAGCCTGCTGCCGTCGATCAACCTCACGGCCACGGGATCGGTGCAGGATCGCACGCTGTCGGGGTTGCTGGATAACCCCCTACAGCTCTGGAGCGTGGGCGGCAGTATTCTTGCGCCGCTGCTGAACCGTCAGGCGCTGAATGCACAGGTAGATATCTCTCAGTCCCAGCGCAATCAGGCGCTGTACAGCTACGAAAAAACCGTTCGTAACGCGTTTGTCGAGGTGAATGACAGCCTTGATGCCATCACCCGCTATCAGGAACAGCTTACCGAGCTGCTGGCACAGCAGCAGGTCGCGCAGGAGACGCTGCGGATTGCGCAAAACCGCTACCGCAACGGGTACTCTTCCTATCTGGATGTGCTTGACGCGCAGCGCACCTTATTCTCGGTGCAGACCAGCGTGGTACAGGTGAAAAATAACCTGCTGCTGGCGCAAATTGATTTGTATAAAGCGCTGGGCGGCGGTTGGGCCAGTGCGTGAAAACATGCCGGGTGGCGGCTACGCCTTACCCGGCCTACATGTCTGGTGATGGTGGAACGCGGCCACGCCTCACTAGGCATACACATGCTTCCGTAGGCCCGGTAAGCGCAGCGCCACCGGGCAAAGGTTTTAGCCGGAGATCTGCTCCATCGCCTGCAAGATACGCTTGTCCGAAATCGGGTACGGCGTGCCCAGCTGCTGAGCGAAGAAGCTGACGCGCAGCTCCTCGATCATCCAGCGGATCTCCTGCACGTCGTCATCCTCCCGACGCGCCGGCGGCAGTTTGTTCAGCCACTGCTGCCATGCCTGCTGCACGTTTTCGACTTTCAGCATCTGCGCCCGGTCGCGATGCGGATCGATCGCCATTTTCTCCAGACGTTTTTCAATCGCCTGCAAATAACGCAGCGTATCGCCCAGCCGCTTAAAGCCGTTGCCGGTCACAAAACCGCGATAGACCAGCCCGGCCATCTGCGCCTTGACGTCCGACAGCCCCAGCGCCATGGTCATATCCACCCGCCCTTTCAGGCGCTTGTTGATAGTGAACACGGCGGTGAGGATCTGCTCGACCTGTTTCGCAATCTCTACCACGGTGTCGTTCAGCTCGGCGCGAACCTTTTCATGAAGCTGAGCAAAGCCCTCTTCCGTCCAGACCGGACCGCCCGCCTCGTGGATCAGCTTATCCACGCCGCAGGAGATGCAGTCGTCAATCAGATCCAGCACTTTGCCGTACGGGTTAAAGTACAGCCCCAGCTTGGCTTTGTTCGGCAGCTTCTCGTGCAGATACTTAATTGGCGATGGGATGTTGAGCAGAAGCAGTCGACGCAGCCCGCGCCACATCATCTGCTGCTGCTCCTGCGGATTGTCAAAGAGCTTAATCGCCACGCTGTCGCGCTCATCCACCAGCGCAGGCCAGGCTTTCACCTTGTAGTTCCCGCGCTTCTGCTCGTAGCTTTCCGGAAGCTGACCAAAGCTCCAGATATGCAGCCCGCTCTGCTCGATACCGTCGTCCGCCACGGCAGACAGGGTCTCCTGCACTTTGCCCTTCAGGGCGTCCTTCAGTTCCGAAAGCGAGCGGCCTTCAAGCAGCTTTTTGTTTTTATCGTCCACCACGCGGAAGGTGATTTTCAGGTGATCGGGCACCTGATCCCAGTTCCAGTCCTCGCGGTCAATGGTGGTCCCGGTCATACGGCGGAACTCGCGCTCAAGCGCGTCCAGCAGCGGCAGCTCCAGCGGCGTGACGCGGCCTAAAAAGGCTTCGGCGTAGTTCGGTGCTGGCACAAAATTGCGCCGTACCGGCTTCGGCAGCGACTTAATCAGCGCAATCACCAGCTCGCGGCGCAGGCCGGGAATTTGCCACTCAAACCCGCTCTCTTCCACCTGGTTTAACAGCGGCAGCGGAATGTGCACCGTCACGCCATCGGCATCCGCGCCCGGCTCAAACTGATAGGTCAGCCGCAGCTTGAGGTTCCCCTGATGCCAGAAGTTCGGGTAGTCGAGCTTGCTGACCGACTCCGCGCCCTCTTTGATCAGCATGCTCTTTTCGAAGTTGAGCAGGTCCGGGGTCTCTTTGCTGGCTTTCTTCCACCAGCTGTCGAAATGGCGCGCCGAGATCACATCGTGGCTGATGCGCTGGTCGTAAAACTCAAACAGCGTCTCGTCGTCCACCAGAATGTCGCGGCGGCGGGACTTGTGCTCAAGCTCTTCCACCTCGGCGCGCAGCTTCAGGTTTTCGCGGAAGAACGCGTGGCGCGTCTGCCAGTCGCCCTCCACCAGCGCATGGCGGATAAACAGCTCGCGACTTAACGCCGGATCGATCTGGCTGTAGTTAACCTTCCGCGCAGCGACCACCGGCAGGCCATAGACGGTGACTTTTTCGGTTGCCATCACCGCGCCCTGCCCGCGCTCCCAGTGCGGCTCGCTGTACGAGCGTTTCAGCAGGTGCTGCGCCACCGGTTCAACCCACTCCGGATCGATGCGTGCGGCAATTCGCCCCCACAGACGGCTGGTTTCCACCAGCTCGGCAACCATGGTCCACTTCGGCGGCTTTTTGAACAAGCCCGAGCCCGGGAAGATGGAGAATCGCGCGTTACGTGCCCCGGTATACTCCTGCTTATCGGCATCCTTCATCCCGATATGGGACAGCAGGCCGGTCAGCAAGGCGATGTGAATTTCGCGGTACTCCGCCGGTTCACTGTTCACCGGAATGCCCAGCTCTTTCACCACCTGGCGCAGCTGGGTGTAGATATCCTGCCACTCGCGCACGCGCAGGTAGTTGAGGAAATCCACCCGGCACTGACGGCGGAACTGATTCGAAGAGAGCGCTTTTTGCTGCTCGCCGAGATAGTTCCACAGGTTCACAAAGGCCAGGAAATCAGACTCTTTATCGTGGAAGCGACGGTGTTTTTCATCCGACGCCTGCTGTTTGTCCATTGGGCGCTCGCGCGGATCCTGAATGGAGAGCGCCGAGGTGATGATCATCGCCTCGCGCACGCAGCCATGCTTTTGCGCTTCCAGCACCATGCGCGCCAGACGCGGGTCGACCGGAAGCTGGCTAAGCTGACGGCCTAATGGCGTTAGCTTGTAGGCCGTCGCCTGCTCGTCGGTGGTGATGGCGCCCAGCTCTTCCAGCAGGCGCACCCCGTCCTGAATATTGCGCTTGTCCGGCGCTTCCACAAACGGGAAGGCGGCGATATCGCCCAGCCCCAGCGCGGTCATTTGCAGAATAACGGACGCCAGGTTGGTGCGCAGGATTTCGGGGTCGGTAAACGCCGGGCGCGACAGGAAATCGTCTTCCGAATAGAGACGAATACAGATCCCTTCCGACACGCGGCCACAGCGCCCCTTACGCTGATTCGCCGACGCCTGCGATACCGGCTCGATCGGCAGGCGCTGGACCTTGGTACGGTAGCTGTAGCGGCTGATGCGCGCTGTGCCAGGGTCGATCACGTATTTGATGCCCGGCACGGTGAGCGAAGTTTCGGCCACGTTGGTCGCCAGCACGATGCGGCGCCCGCCGTGCGGCTGGAACACGCGGTTCTGCTCGCTGTTCGACAGGCGCGCGTACAGCGGCAGGATCTCAGTATGGCGCAGGTCGCGCTTGCTGAGCGCATCGGCGGTGTCGCGAATTTCGCGCTCGCCGCTCATAAAGATCAGAATGTCGCCCGAACTCTCGTTGCCCAGCTCGTCGACGGCATCAAAGATGGCCTGAAGCTGGTCGCGATCGGTATCGTCCGCCTCTTCAACAATCGGGCGATAGCGCACTTCCACCGGATAGGTGCGGCCCGACACTTCAATAATCGGCGCGTTGTTGAAATGTTTTGAGAAGCGCTCCGGGTCGATGGTCGCGGAGGTGATGATGATTTTCAGATCCGGACGGCGCGGCAGCAGCTCTTTCAGGTAGCCGAGCAGGAAGTCGATGTTCAGGCTGCGCTCGTGCGCTTCATCGATGATGATGGTGTCGTATTGCATCAGCAGACGATCCTGCTGGATTTCCGCCAGCAGAATACCGTCGGTCATCAACTTAACCATGGTGTTGTCGCTGACGCGATCGCTGAATCGCACCTTGTAGCCGATGCAGCCGCCCGGCTCCGTTTGCAGCTCTTCGGCAATACGGTTGGCCACGGTGCGCGCCGCCAGACGACGCGGCTGGGTATGGCCAATCAGCCCCTTCACCCCGCGGCCCAGCTCCATGCAGATTTTCGGCAGCTGGGTGGTTTTACCTGAACCGGTTTCGCCCGCGACAATCACCACCTGGTGGTCGCGCACGGCCTCAAGAATGTCCTGTTTTTTCTGGCTGACGGGCAGGTTTTCCGGGTAGGTAATCTCCGGGCGTGCGGCTTCGCGCAGCACAACCTTCCCTGCCGCCTGTTCAATCTCTTTGGCCATCTCCTGGTAAATGGCCTGTTGTGCATCAGGATTTTTAACCTTCTTAACGCCGTGCAGGCGGCGCGCAAACCGCTGTTTATCGCGCAGCATCAGCGAATTAAGCTGCTGCATCAGCATCGGGAAGGTCAATTTTTGTTGTTCTGTCATAGCGTTAACGGGCAGTGCACTGCCGGATAAAATCTCTTTTTAATGATTGCTATAGAGTACCACATCAACGCTTTTAGCGCCTTATTCAAAAAATTCGAACATAGACTTCGATATATTGCGCTATCCCTGTGGCAGGATTGTGAATAAAGTGTCAACAAGCAACGGGGCAACCCCCTTCAATCAAATACAAAACAGGAATTTCCCATGAGCAAAGTATTAGTGTTGAAATCCAGTATTCTGGCAGGGTACTCACAGTCTGGTCAGTTGTCCGACTATTTCGTTGAGCAGTGGCGCGAACAGCATACTGCGGATGAAATCACCGTTCGCGACCTGGCGGCAAACCCGATTCCTGTGCTGGACGGCGAGCTGGTTGGCGCGCTGCGTCCGAGCGATGCGCCTTTATCCCCACGTCAGCAGGAAGCCCTGGCGCTCTCCGACGAGCTGATTGCTGAATTGCAGGCGCACGACGTTATCGTGATCAACGCCCCAATGTACAACTTCAACATTCCTACCCAGCTGAAGAACTACTTCGACCTGGTGGCGCGCGCTGGCGTAACCTTCCGTTACACCGAGAACGGCCCGGAAGGTCTGGTAAAAGGTAAACGCGCTATCGTCCTGACCAGCCGCGGCGGTATTCACAAAGATACCCCAACCGACCTGGTGGCGCCGTACATGACCCTGTTCCTCGGCTTCATCGGCATTACCGACGTGAACTTTGTGTTCGCTGAAGGTATCGCTTACGGCCCGGAAGTGGCTACCAAAGCGCAGTCCGACGCGAAAGCCGCTATCGACAGCCTGGTCGCTGCCTAAGCTCTCTCCCTCTCACCGCCCGGTGGGAGGGTTTTTCTTTTCCTGCATATTTCGTTATCATCCGCACCCACTCTCCAGCCGGGCGGCCTGATGTCTGTCATTATCGATACTTTTATTGCACCACCCTGTCACGACGACATTGAGATCCTCTGGCAGGACGAACATCTGCTGCTGATCAACAAACCTTCCGGCCTGCTTAGCCTCTCGGGGAAAAATCCGCAAAACCGCGATTCCGTTCACCATCGTCTGGTGCAAACCTTTCCTGGCTGCACGCTGGTGCATCGCCTTGATTTTGGCACCTCGGGCCTGATGGTCATTGCGCGTAACAAGGCGATTAACGCCGCGCTTTGTCACCAGTTCAGCCAGCGCGCCGTGAGCAAGGTTTACACCGCCCTGCTGTGCGGACATGTGGAAGAGGATGAAGGGACAGTGGATGCGCCGATTGCCAAAGATCCGGCGCTGTTTCCGCTGATGACGATCTGTTCACTGACCGGTAAACCCGCCCGCTCCCGCTACCGGGTGGTGGAACGTGTAAACCAGGATACGAAAATGCCGTTAACGCGGGTGGAACTTATCCCGGAGACCGGGCGCACCCACCAGCTGCGCATTCATTGCCAGCAGTTAGGCCACCCTATTATGGGGTGCGATCTGTATGGTGGTCTGGAATGGCCGGGCGCCGAAGAAACGCCCCGGCTGATGCTGCATGCAAGCGTTCTGAGTTTTATGCATCCGCTGAGCGGCGAAACCATGAATGCCCGTCACGCCGCGCCATTCTGAACGAGATTTACCACATTAAATCGTCAGGGATTTTGAAGTCTGCGTACGGATCGTCTTCGTCCTGCTCTTCCTGACTCAGCGCGCTGTTTAGCACAATGCTGTCTGCATCGCGCTGGGCAATTTTATCCGCTACCACCGCCGGAATAATCGCATATTCACAGTCGCCATTCGCGTTAATAACCAGACGGGCAATGGCCAGACGACCGTTAATCAGCTGGGTTTGTGTCTGCTTATCGACATCGATTTTTTTGATCAGGTTGCCGTCGGTAAAGTTAAAGGTGATGTTGCCCCTCGCCACGGTAATGCGGTTCATCTCAATCAGCTGCTTCACCTGCGCCTTAAACTCTTTCGCCAGCACCGCCTGTTTTTGCTGTTCGCTCAGCTGCTTGTCACGCTCAAGCTGCGCTTTCTTATTCTCTTCAACGGCTTCTCTCGCCTCGCGAGCCTGGACGCGGGATTTTTTTGCCGTGCGCTGGACCTTCGCCATCTTTTTGCTGCTGACTAAGCCCGCTTTCAGCATCTGCTCTTGTAGGGTGAGTTTTGTCATGATCGTTTAAACCGGTTGGAAATGTCGGGGGATTATACCTGAATTGCGCAGTTCATGAAGAACCCTCATGACGCAGTGAAATTAAGTCACTTCCCCTGCGCCAGTGACTCAGGCATAAATTATGCATTGATAACGTCCCGGCAACATGAACTTAGGATGCATAACGAAAATGAGTCAGGCTTTCACATTTACCCTTAAGCGCAGTTGCTTTGATGAAAACTATAACCCGTCAGAAAACACGCGCACGACCACCAACTTCGCCAATCTCGCACGTGGGGAGAAGCGTCAGGAAAACCTGCGCAATACGCTGGTGATGATCAACAATCGCTTTAACGCGCTGGCGAGCTGGGATAACCCCAAGGCGGACCGCTACGCCGTCGAGCTGGAGATTGTATCGGTCGATATGAATATTGGCGGGGAATTTACCTTCCCGGCCATCGAAATTCTGCAAACAACGATTGTGGATAAAAAGACCGACGAGCGCATTGAGGGCATCGTCGGGAATAACTTCTCATCCTATGTCCGTGACTATGATTTCAGCGTCCTGCTGCTGGAGCACAATAAAGATCAATCCCGTTTTACCCTCCCCGAGAATTTCGGTGAGCTGCACGGCAATATTTTTAAGTGTTTTGTGCATTCTGCGGAATATCGGGAGAACTTCAAAAAAGCGCCGGTGATCTGCCTGAGCGTCTCCAGCAAAGATACCTACCGCCGCACCGGAAACCACCATCCGGTGCTGGGCCTGGAGTACCAGCCGGACGGCGAGTCGCTGACGGAGCAGTATTTCGCCAAAATGGGCCTTAAGGTTCGCTACTTCATGCCTGAGAACAGCGTCGCGCCTTTTGCCTTCTTCTTCACCGGCGATTTACTGCGTGATTACACCAATCTGGAGCTGATCGGCACCATCAGCACGATGGAGACGTTCCAGAAAATTTATCGCCCGGAAATTTATAATGCTAATTCCGCCGCGGGGCAGTGCTATCAGCCCGACCTGAATCAGCAGGATCACTCATTAACCAAAATCGTTTATGACCGTGAAGAGCGCAGCCGTCTGGCCATTGAGCAGGGGAAATATACCGAAGAGCGGTTTATCAAACCCTATAAAACCCTTCTTGAGCAGTGGTCTCAGCACTTCACGCTTTAATTTAATACGGATAAAAGGTTTCTACTTATGAAAACATTGCTCCCGACATCGACGGCTGGCAGCCTGCCGAAACCCACCTGGCTTGCGCAGCCGGAAACGCTCTGGTCGCCGTGGAAATTACAGGACGACGAATTACTGGCAGGGAAACAGGATGCGCTGCGTTTGTCTCTGGACGAGCAACTCCGCGCGGGGATTGATATCGTCAGCGATGGCGAACAAACCCGCCAGCATTTCGTTACCACCTTTATTGAACACCTGAGCGGAGTGGATTTTGAGAACCGCCAGACGGTGCGCATCCGTAATCGCTATGATGCGAGCGTGCCGACCGTGGTGGATGCGGTAGCACGCCAGAAACCGGTGTTCGTTGACGACGCGAAGTACCTGCGCCAGCTTACGGACAAGCCGATCAAGTGGGCGCTGCCCGGCCCCATGACCATGATCGACACGCTTTACGATGCCCACTATAAAAGCCGCGAAAAGCTGGCCTGGGAGTTCGCTAAAATCCTCAATCAGGAAGCGCGCGAGCTGGAAGCGGCAGGCGTTGACATCATTCAGTTCGATGAACCGGCCTTTAACGTCTTTTTCGACGAGGTGAACGACTGGGGTATCGCCGCGCTGGAGCGGGCCATTGAAGGGCTGAAGTGCGAAACCGCGGTACATATCTGCTACGGTTACGGCATCAAAGCCAATACGGACTGGAAAAAGACGCTCGGCTCCGAGTGGCGCCAGTATGAAGAGGCGTTTCCTAAATTGCAGACCTCGAAGATCGATATCATCTCGCTGGAGTGCCACAACTCGCGCGTGCCGATGGATCTGCTGGAGCTGATCCGCGGTAAAAAAGTGATGGTCGGGGCGATTGACGTCGCCACCCAAACCATCGAAACGCCGGAAGAGGTCGCCGATACGCTGCGCAAGGCGTTGCAGTTTGTGGATGCAGACAAGCTTTATCCGTCGACCAACTGCGGCATGGCTCCCCTTTCCCGCCAGGTTGCCAACGGTAAGCTCAAGGCGCTAAGCGCCGGGGCAGAGATCCTCCGCCGCGAGCTTGCTCGTTAATCCTCAGGTTTGCCAGTACAGCGGCGTACCGAACCGTTCAATATAGTAATCAATCACCGCCCTGACGTTCAGGGGCGGATGACGCGCGTTCGGGTAAATTGCCGCAATCGTCAGCGGCTCCGTGTTGATTGAACACTCCCTCTCCGGCAGCAATGCCACCAGCTCACCGCTTTTCAGCCGTTCGCTCACCATCCAGTCGGGGAAAAGCACAATGCCCATGCCGCCCAGCGCCGAAATCAGGAGCGTTTCCGCGTTATTGGAGGTCATCAACGGTACGACGGGATAGTGAACCCACGCCTCGCCCGGCAACCGGATCAGCCAGCGGTTAGGCCCGGACGATCCGCGGTACACCAGACAGCGGTGACGGCTAAGATCGTCCGGCTCCTCGGGCGCGCCATGTTTGCGCAGATAGTCCGGCGAGGCCGCCAGATGGTAGAACTGCTGCCCAAACACCCGGGCGTGAAACGAGGAGTCCGTCAGCGCGCCGATGCGAAAGATAACGTCCGCGGCGTCGCGGTGAGGATCGATAAAATCGTCGGTGAGGGTAAGTTCAACGGAGAGACGGGGATAACGCGCCAGAAGCCCAGGCAGGCCCGGCGCGATGTGCCGTTGTCCGAAAAAGACCGGGCCATTGATGCGCAGCGTGCCCGACGGCTCGCGGGCGCGTTCATCCAGCTCGCGTCGCGCATCCTCCAGGTTCCCGGCCATCGCCCGCGCATAGCGAACAAAAAGATGTCCGCTCTCTGTGGGCATAATCGCCCGCGTGTTGCGGTAGAACAGCTGTTGCCCGAGGGCGTCCTCAAGCTGGTGGATCACGCGTGAAACCTGCGACGCGGAGATCCCTTCCCGCCGCGCGACCACGGAAAAATTTTGCGTTTCGTATACGTCAATGAAGATCAGCAGCGCGCGAATGCTGATATGTCCGGCATCCATCATTAATGCATTTCCTGCACAGGTGTTTCCTGCATTATGGCATTTTTCTCAATGATGTTCAGACGTAATCTTCCCGCCTGGAAAAAGGAGAAAAAGCGTTATGCACATTATTTTAGTTTTACTGGTGATTGCCGGCGGCATGGGGCTGTCCGTGGAAGCCGGGCTGCTGGGGCCGCTGGGCGCGGAGGTAGGCGATCTGTGGGCTGCGTTCAGCATATTCAGCGCGGGAACGGGGCTGACGTTTCTGCTGATGCTGTTTTTCAGCCCGCGCAACAGCCCCTCATTTTTTGCGCAACCATCATGGCACCTGCTGGGCGGCGTGCTCGGTCCGGTTTACGTCATCATTCTCACCATTGCCACCCCGGCGATCGGCATCGCGATGACGATGATTGGCATTCTGGCCGGTCAGGTATTTAAAAGCCTGATTATTGACCACTATGGCCTGCTGGGTACGCCGCACCGCAGGATCGATACAAAACGCATTATTGCGCTGGGGTTTATCATTGCGGCGCTCATTCTCGTGGCTCAGGGGTAACGTTATGACAGTAATTATGATTATTCTGGCCGTGATTGGCGGCGCGACGCTGAGCATTCAGGCTGCCATTAACGGGCAATTAGGCAACAGCGTGGGGGTTTTCAAAAGCGCGTTTCTGACGTTTTCCGTCGGCGCGCTGGTGACCGCCCTGCTCATCTTCTTCTTTGAGCCGAAACAGGCGGTCAGCCTGATGGATGTGCCCAAATGGCAGCTTCTGGGCGCCCTGTGCGGCGTGCCTTATATCGTGATTATGGTGCTCGCGGTGCAGCGCATCGGCACCGCCGTTGCCACGGTAGCGGTGATCCTGGGCCAGCTGGCCATGAGCATGCTGATTGATAACTTTGGCTGGCTGAACAATGAAGCCATTCCGTTTTCAATGAGCCGTCTGGGGGCCGTGGTCTGCCTGAGTATTGCACTCTTCTTCATCTACTCAAGCAGTAAACCTCAGCCCGAAGAGAGTTAACCGCCCTCTTTGCGGGTAAATAACAGCGTCACCGTGGCGACGGTGACGCCAAATTTCTTCATCTCGGTCTTATTGAACAGACGGCTGCCGTCCTGCAAATACATCCAGTCATCGAAGTGCAACAGCCAGGTTTTGCCGTCCGCCTTCACGTTCATGCTGTAGCGCCAGTTAAGGGCATTGCCCGCCGCCTGGCCTGACGCCACACCCTCAATATCGCCCGCCGTGCCCTCGTAGCGATTCTGACCAACGCGGCGGATGTGCCACACGCGCTGCTGCTTCTCGCCGTCGTCGTAGACAAAATGCTCATTCAGGGTCAGCGTATCGCCGATAACATCGCCGGCGATCTCGACGTGGAAACGGCGGATCTGCTTACCGCTACGATCCTGAACCATCCCCCACGCTTCGGTTTTCCCCTGGAAATAGGTGAAAATATCCAGCGTCGGCTGCTGCTGACGATACTCTGTCACCTCGGTGCTGCATCCGGCCACCAGCATCGTCAGGGCAAGCGCCATTAACAGGAAACGTTTCATTTTGGTCCTCCGATTAACTGCTGACGCAGTTCAGGATACTCGGTGCGGGGATCGAGCCAGATCGCCAGAAAGCGCGAGCTAAACGCTGCCGACTGGCGTGGCCCGAGTGGCGTAAAGTTTTTCTGCGACGCTGTAGAGCGATACCAGAATTGCCCCTGTCCGTCCTTCAGCACAAACGCAAGCTGCGCGCCGGGCGTGACGTCGGGCCAGAGCGTGGACAGCATGCGTAGCCAGGCTTCACTCTGCGGCTCCTGCTGCAAAATGCCCTGCGCCTGCCACTGCTCGCGGGTCGCCTCGACCAGGTCGTCGGCAGCAATGTCGCGGGCGTAGGTAATAATCAGCGCGTTATCGCTGTCTATCCCCGCGTAGCGCCCGTCGGGCGTGAGAAGCTGAGAGGTATAGACGGTAAGCGGCCCCCAGGTGAGCGTGGCGTCGCCCACCTTGCGCCAGATCAGCCAGTCAGCCGCCTGCACGCTACAGGTGAATACGGTCAGCGCGAGCATGAATAACAGTTTTCTCATTGTTGTCTCCCCATCAGCAGGTGGAAAAACAGCATCAACACCAGCCAGCCCGGGATCATCCAGCTGACGACGATAAAGCTCGGTTCCAGAAACGTTATGGCCCCCAGACGCTCGCCGATCAGGTAGGCCACCGGCCCGCCCACGGTCGCCAGCGCCGTCAGCAGCCAGCCCGGCAGCGTTGTCGTGCGGGTTAGCTGCGTCCAGACGCAGGCAAACATCAGCCACAGCGCGACCATCCATAGCGGCATTAGCGACGCACCGGTAAAGGCAATCAGCCCGGTCAGCGCCCAGAGGGCGTCAAGCAGCGCGCCCGACGCAGCCAGCACAATGGCGTATAGCCGGTGCGAAGGTGGTAACAGCAGCCAGGCAAGCACCGCCAGCGCGATCCAGATGACCAGACCCTGCTCGCGAAACAGCACCACCAGCGTCCAGTAGAGATCGAACCCGATGGCCAGCAAAAAGACCTGCCCGTAGCGCTTCATACGCGTTCCGCAGTGAGCTGCACCACGCTGATGGTGCGGGCGTTAAACCCGGCTTCACAATAGCCGAAGTAGTACAGCCACATCCGGCGGAAACGTTCATCAAACCCGAGCTTTTCTATCTCCTGCCAGGCGTGAATGAAGCGCTGCCGCCAGTGGGCGAGCGTGCGGGCGTAATCCGGCCCCATATCAAAGAGGTTACGCACCACAAAATCCGTGTGGCGTGTCATCAGGTCATTCATGGCGGTGATGCTGGGCAAAAAGCCGCCGGGGAAGATGTAGCGCTGTATAAAATCGACGCTTTTGCTGTAGTCGCGGTAGCGCTGATCCTGAATGGTGATGGCCTGAATCGCCATCCTCCCGCCTGGACGCAGACGCGCCTGACAGGTGCGGAAAAACGTTGGCAGGTAGCGTTGGCCGACGGCTTCAATCATCTCAACCGACACCAGCTTATCGTACACCCCGGTCAGATCGCGGTAGTCGCAGAGCAGCACCTCAACGCGATCCTGCAAGCCTGCCCGCGCGATCCGCGCGGTGGCCCAGTGGTACTGCTCCTGCGACAGCGTGGTGGTGGTCACCCGACAGCCGTAGTGACGGGCGGCGTACTCCGCCATCGCCCCCCAGCCGGTGCCAATTTCCAGCAGATGATCGTTTGCGGTGAGCGCCAGCTGGTCGCACAGCCTCGCCATTTTTGCCTGCTGAGCCGCCGCCAGATCCTGTTCTTCCCCGGTAAACAGCGCGCTGGAGTACAGGAGTTGCTCATCAAGGAAATGGGCGTAAAAGGTGTTGCCGAGATCGTAATGGGCGGCAATATTTTCACGCGCCTGAGCGCGGGAGTTGCGTCGCGCCCAGTGCCGTAGCCGCTCCACCGGCTTCGCGAGCAGGCGAAACCCTTTTTCCAGTTGCCCGAGGATCTGGCTATTGCGCGCAATCAGCTCCAGCAGCGGCGTCAGGTGGGCCGTCTCCCAGTCGCCATCCATCCACGCTTCCGCCGCGGCAAGGCTGCCTCCCGTTAAAATGCGCCAGTAGACGCCCGGAGATCGCACCTGCACTTCGGCGTGAAGCGCGGCGGACGCGTCGCCGAAATGGAACGTCTGGGGCCCTTCACGGAGCGTCAGCGAGCCTCCGCGCAGGCCGTTCAGCAGGCGAAAAAGCAACCAGCGCGCGACGCGAGCGTTGCGCGGGATATCGGGTTCAAGCGCAAAGACGGGATCGGTCATGATCGTTCACTCCTGCTGAGGGGATGGTTATGCAGCGGCACGCGCTTGAGCCACAGCCTGAGCGCCTGCCAGTAAATGGCAAAAACGGTTTTAAGGGTCATCAACGGGATCCGCACCAGCATCGCCCGCAGCGCCCCACGCGTCAGCGGCGCCCGGCGTAGCGTCAGCGTGGCATCAAACACCTTCGTTTCCTGATGGTTTTCAATATGCATGCGCAGCGTGCTGTCCGGGCTGTTGAAGCGCCAGTGGTAAACCATGTCCATCGGATTGAAGGGCGAAACATGAAATGCTTTCTCCGTCGGCGGAGCGTCCTGCCCCGCCACGGCGTAGTAATGCCGTTCATTCCACGGCGTGTTACGCACTTCGGCGAGAACCCAGCACAGAGTGTCTTCGCCGTCATAGCAGTAGTAAAAATTGACCGGGTTAAAATGAAAGCCGAAATATCGCAGCTGCGTCAGGAGCATGATCCGCCCCGCCGGACGCTCTCCGGTCAGCTTTTCCAGTCGCTCAAGGACGCGCTCTTTGAGCGGCGTGCCCAGCGGGTAATCCGCATCATAAAAGGCCGCGGGCGCAAAGCGGTTTCGCCGCACACCGACGGAGGGCAGCCCGTCCAGCTCATCGAGATCGAGCCACGCCATAAACACGCTATAGGTAAAATGGTGTGCTTTCGGCGTAAGACGCCGATGGCGCAATGCACCGTGGTAAAGGCAACTGTTCATCTCAGTTGCCCTCCCCGGCCGCGAGAGCATTCACCACGTCCAGCGCGCTGCGCACACCATCTTCGTGAAAGCCGTTGTACCAGTACGCGCCGCAGAACCAGCTCCGCTGGCGACCGTTTATCTCGCCGCGCCGGGCCTGGGCATGCCAGCTCTTCGGGTTAAAAAGCGGATGCTCATAGACAAAGCGGCGCAGCACAAAGCGCTCATCCACTGGCGTTTCCGGGTTAAGGGTGACGCAAAACAGCGGACTGCCGGCGGGCAGCCCCTGTAAAATATTCATGTTGTAGGTAACGCAGGCGCTGGCATCATCCTGCTCGCTGAGGCGATAGTTCCAGCTGGCCCAGGCGCGCTTGCGCACCGGCAGCCAGCGCGGATCGCTGTGAAGTACCACCTCGTTACGCTGCCAGCCGATATCCCCCAGCACCTCGCGTTCAGCCTGCGTCGGGCTGGCGAGCATCGCCAGCGCCTGTGCCGAGTGGCAGGCAAAGATCACCTGATCGAAGGTATGCGTAACGCCTTCCCGCTCAATGTCGACGCCGCGATCGTGGCGAACAACCTTCTGAACCGGCGCGTTGAGGTGCAGCGTCAGGCGATCGCCAAGCTTGTCCATCATCGCGCGGATGTACTCCCGGGAGCCGCCCGGCACCACGTACCACTGCGGACGATGGGTGATGTCCAGCAAACCGTGGTTGTCGAAAAAGCGTAAAAAGAGCGGCAGCGGGAACCGTTTCATCTCCTGTAGCGACGATGACCAGATCGCCGCCCCCATCGGCAGGATGTAGTGACGGGCAAAAAAAGGCGTGAAGCGGTGTTGGCGCAGGAACGTCTCCAGCGTGGCGGACTCGCTAACGTCGCCCTCAAGCGTCTGTTTCGCCAGCCGGTTAAAGCGCACGATCTCCTTCAGCAGCGTCCAGAAGCCGGGGTTCAGCAGGTTACGACGCTGGGCGAACAGCGACGTCAGGGTATGCCCGTTATACTCCAGCCCGCTCTGCGGGTTGTGCACCGAAAAGCTCATCTGCGTTTTTTGCCCGCTGATGCCCAGTTCGCTGAGCAGCCCCATAAAGCGCGGATAGGTGCGGTCGTTATAGACGATAAAACCGGTGTCGATGGCATACGTACCCTGCGGGGTGTCAACATCTACCGTTGCGGTATGGCCGCCCGGCGTAGCCTGCGCTTCAAAAAGCGTGACCTGATGATGTCCGGCGAGCCGCCAGGCACAGGTTAATCCGGCGATGCCGCTGCCGATAATTGCAATCTTCATGGCCGCACCATCCTGCGCAGCAGTGCGCGCTGAAGTACGTTGGGCAGGCCGGAAAGCAGGCGCAGCGCCAGGCTGAACCCGGCGGGAAACGCGATAGTATCTTTCCCTTTTGCCAGACCGCGACGAATAGCGCTGACGGCCTGCTCCACGCTAACCCGGCCCGGCATCGGAAAATCGTTTTTGCGGGTCAGCGGCGTGTCGACAAAACCGGGTGAAACGACCGTGACGGCAATCCCTTTCGGCTCCCAGTCGAGGCGTAGCGTGTCGGCAAACCAGGTTAACGCCGCCTTGGAGGCGCCATACGCTTCGGCCCGGGGGAAGTGAAGCCAGTGCGCCATCGAGCTGACCAGCACCACGCGGTTGCCGGATACCAGCTGCGGCTGCAACGCGGCAAGGCAGTTTACCGGCCCCATGAAATTGGTGGTCATCACCCGCTCCACCAGCGCGGCATCCACTTCGCCGCGATCGAGATACTCGCAGGTTCCGGCGCAGAGGATCACCGTATCGGCAGCACAGTCCGCCAGCGCCTGGCGACAGGCGTCCCTGTCCGTCATATCGAACAGGCGCACCGTAATAGTGGGGCTGTGCTGATGCAGGTCCGCCAGGCGTTGCGCATCGCGCCCGCAGGCAATCACCCGGTAGCCGTCGTCAGCGAAAGATTTCGCCAGCCCTGCCCCTATCCCCGAGCTTGCGCCGGTAATCAGAACCGTTTTCATGATTTCACTCTCCGCTTAACGCCGCGTACGGCCCAGCCGAGCACCGGAAGGTGTTCATAAATCATCTCTCCGGCATCGTAGTAATCGCGCTGGCGAACAATGCGATCGTCGCACATGTCTACCACGGAGCAGCCCGGTAGTTGCCGCATTGCCCCCCGGGCAATACGCGGGTGCGACCAATGCATAATCCAGGTGACAACAAAGCGCTCGCCCTGCTGCAACGGTGCATCGACGGTAAAGCGACAGTGCTGAACGTTAGCCAGCAGATGGGTGAAATAGCGCTGAAGCGCGAACAGCCCGCTGTGTTCGCCAAAGGGATCGATAAGCGTGGCATCGGCGCGATAAATCTCCGCCAGCGCCGAGGGTGGCTGGGTATCCAGCGTGGTGTAGTAATCAACGAACCGACTGATGACGGACGGCAACGTGCTCATGGGTCACATCCTGGCTGTAAACAACGTAGCGAAATCGCATAATTAAAACTTACACAATTAGCGTTATTTGTCCAAGTTCAGGAGAATATATTTTTTATTGTCGCTTATTTTCAACAGGTTAAATGCAGCCCGCGCAGCGCCATTTTTTGATAAAAGTTAGACACCCTCACCGAAGCCAGCTTTTTTAGGGATAACCTTAAGGCAAAAGTGCCATTTATCTTCCAGACTTATCCTTTTAATTCATAAGGATGTCACGCGATGAAAAATTTACTGATGGCGCTCTTTTCCAGCCCGGAATCTTTGTTGCAGGTCATGAGTCACCAGGAAATTATCGAAGCCGTAGAGGATGGCGACCGCATCATTATCGACCAGGATGGAAACGCCTCGGTTAACTACAAAAGCAACGAGGTACGGCAGGACTTTCTGCGCCATGTCAACGCGCTAAAGAGGGCCTGAGATGGGAACGGCAATTTTTATGGTCTTGATGGTATGCGGGTACTGGTACACCAGCCGCGACCTGTCAACGCGATTCAAAATTAAGCGTTCTTTCGGCTGGGACGTCTATTTTCTCGTGGCGCTGTATGGCTGTATTTTCGTCCTTCAGGGGGTAATCGCCACCGGCCTGCTGTGGCTGCTGTTGTTCGCCCTCTCCGCCGCCGATAACACTTTCCATTTCACGTCTGCGAAATATGCCGACTGGCAAATTGATTTTATGAACTGGAGCTTCCTGGGTATTCAGGCTCCGGTAGTGGTAATGCTGGCCTTTGCGATCCTGTTCTGTCTCTACCGCTCGAACTGGGCCGGCAGCGCGCGGCTCGACGGCGAAGGCCGGAAAAAATTGTACAAGCGGCTGGCGCAGTCGAGCGGTATCGAACAGCTCCTCTATCAGTGCATGGAAGAAGGCGAGCTGGCGCACGTCACGCTGAAATCGCGGCGGATTTATATTGGCATGATCCATACCGCCACGCTGGAGTATGAAAAAACCGCCAATATTGTGCTTATTCCGATGCTGAGCGGCTATCGTGACGGGAAAAACATGCAGCTGTGCATTGAACACAACTACAGCAAATGGTACGCCGAGCATGAGGTTACGCTCGACTCAGAGCCAAAAAGCGCCATGGATTTCCGTAAGGTGATTATGCTGGACCAGATTGAGAGTATTTCGCTCTTCGACCCCGCAAGCGCGAGCGCGCTGGCGATGCGTGAATAAAAAAATGGCGCCTTATTTCTAAGGCGCCAGGATTAAGAGGATGAAACCTAAACTTACGGCGTTACGATATTGAACCAGAAGTCAAACGTATCCATGTAGCTCAGCATCTCTTCCAGCTTCGCCCCGTCTCCGCTCACCTTCACGTCACCCTTGTCCACTGCCTGCTTCAGCGTCTCTTTCTTCAGGATGATGTCGTTCAGTGTGGTACGGTCAAGCGCGATGGTCGCGTCGGCATCCTTCGCCTGCGCGTTGGCGGTATGGTTCAGCACGCCGTTTTCCAGCTCCAGCTTGTATTTACCGCCATCCTTACCGAGGTCGACGTTAAACACCGCTTTGGCGTTACCGGCACGCACCCCGTTGATGTGCACGCCCAGGTAATCGAAGAACATTTCTGGCGTCATCGCACGCACGGTATCCGGGCTGGCGGTGTTCGGCGTCGGCAGCTTTTTCACGCCATTTCGCAGCTCCTGCGCGCCGGTCAGGTAGAAGTTACGCCAGGTGCCCGCTTCCGCCTGATAACCTAACTGCTCCAGCGCATCGGCTTCCAGGTTACGTGCCGCCTGGTTGTTAGGATCGGCAAAGACCACTTTGCTCACCACCTGGGCAACCCAGCGGTAATTGCCCTGCTGATAATCCGCTTTGGCTTTCTGCATAATGGCATCAGCGCCGCCCATGTACTGCACGAACTTCTTCGCTGCCTGTTCAGGCGGCAGCTCGTCGAGGGTTGCCGGGTTGCCGTCGAACCAGCCGAGATAAAACACGTAGGTGGCTTTGACGTCGTGGCTAACGGAGCCGTAGTAACCGCGGCTCGCCCACTGCTTCTCCAGCGATTCCGGCAGCTTAAATTCTGCGGCAATTTCATCGCGGGTCAGGCCCTTGTTGGCCATACGCAGGGTCTGGTCGTTGATGTAGCGGTACATATCGCGCTGGCCTTTCATCAGCTTGACGATATTCTCGTTACCCCAGGTCGGCCAGTGGTGCTGTGCAATAATCACTTCCGCGTCCGCGCCCCAGCGCTCAATGGCGGCGTTGATGTACTTAGACCAGGCCAGCGGATCGCGAATTTTCGCGCCCCGCAGGGAGTAGGTGTTGTGCAGCGTGTGGGTCACGTCCTCTGCGGCCTCGATCATTTTCTTCTCTTTGACGTACCACAGCATCTCCGAGGGGGCTTCTGAACCCGGCGCCATCATAAAGTCGTAGGTCAAACCGTCGATCACTTCTTCCTGACCGGTATGGGTGATGTAGTTGGTCGGCGGGATGAGGGTGACGGTACCCGCAGAGGTGGTGGTGCCAAGGCCCGCACCCACCTGGCCTTTTGCGTCCGGCTTCAGCAGGTTGCCGTACATATAGCTGGCACGGCGGCTCATCGCGTTCCCGGCCATAATGTTTTCGGAAACCGCCTCTTTCATAAAGCCATCCGGCGCGTAGATTTTCACTTTGCCTGACTTCACGTCGGCTTCGTCAACCACGCCGCGCAGGCCGCCGTAGTGGTCAACGTGGCTATGGGTGATCACCACCGCCACCACCGGCTTCTTGCCGCGGTTTGCATAGTAGAGATCCAGCGCTTCTTTCGCCGGTTCAGCGCTTAGTAGCGGGTCGATAACGGTAATGCCCTTCTCGCCCTCAATGATTGTCATGTTGGAGAGATCGAGATTACGGATCTGATACACGCCGTCGGTGACCTTAAACAGTCCGCCAATGTTGATCAGCTGTGACTGGCGCCACAGGCTCGGGTTCACCGTATCCGGGGCTTTTTCACCCTCTTTCACGAAGTCATACTTCGCCGGGTTCCAGATAACGTTTCCTTGCTCGCCTTTGATCATGTTCTGCGGCAACGGGGCGATAAAGCCCTTATGGGCGTTTTCAAAATCGGTTTTATCGGCAAAGGGCAGTTTATTATACAGGGCGTTATTAGCCTGCTGGGTTGTGGGTGTGGCATCCTGCGGCTGCACTTCAGCCCATGCAGAAAGCGAAAGCGATGTTAACACACCGGCCAGCGCCAGTTGCTTAGCGATTATCGTTAATTTCATTAAATGGCCTCATAGATTAATTGCGCCGCCCGGATATTTACTGCTGGCGGATAATTTAATGCGAACTCATTGAGGACCATTCTAAACAGAATACTTTCCCATCATAGTCCCATATGGGACTGGTATGAGGTTGTCTCGTCATCAGGACGCGACTCCTGCTATACTCGATGCGACGACAGACGTTGCGGGACGAGGCCTAGCGTGAATTTTCAGGACATCCATACCTATTATCAGCAGCTCAATATTGGGCGCTTTTTTCCACAAATCCTGTCTTCAGGAGAAGCGCTAACCGTTGCCGCAAATAAAAAGTTAGCCGTCGAGCCCGGCTATATTTATTTCTGTACCGAAGGTTCTCTGACGATATTAATGCCTGAAGATGGGTTGAATATTGGCAATACCATTGAATATATGCCCATCGGTCTAATGGAACGCTATTGCCCGCTAGCGAAATTTGAATATCGCAGCAGTGCGAAGGTTAAACTGGTAAAAATTCCCTACGCCGATTTCGACCAGCTATTTTTGCACGGCGGGCCAGAACGCGTGCAGGCGCTGACCACTATTCTGACCTTCATGTCGATTTTTACTATCGATCTGCACAACGAGCGCGGACAGGTCACGAGCTACCAGACCATCAAACACATGCTGTACCGCTATCTCTATCGGCAGGAAACCCACACGGGCGAAAATGAAGGCCTGGCGCTGTTTATCATCAAGCGCACCAACCTGTCGCGAACGCATGTTTTTCGCGTGCTGGCAGATCTGAAAGCCGGGGGGTATATCACCGTGAAGCGCGGAAAGCTGGTGTCGATTGACCGGCCGTTGCCGGAAGCGTATTAAGCTCGGCCTCACGGATTTAAAAGACGCGCACAACCGGCGATTAATCATCCCGACCAGCCGATTTTGGCCGCAAATTCTCATCGAAGACCAGCCGCTTGCGTCCGGGCTCTTCTTCGCGCAGCGGCTCCACCTGATGCAGCGTCTGCTTACAGCGGTCCACCAACACCTGATACTCCCGCGTGCCCTGCATTTTCCACTCGATTTCCTGCGCGCTCAGCTCACGAATCGCTTTTGCCGGACTGCCAAGGATCAAATGATTCGCCGGCATCTCCGCTTTCGCCTTCACAAACGCCGCCGCCCCGACGATGCTGTTTTCGCCGATCGTCGCCCCGTCCATCACCACCGCATTCATCCCCACCAGCGCATTACGGCGGATGACGCAGCCATGAAGGATTGCGCTGTGGCCGATATGCCCGTCCTCTTCCACCACGGTGTCCTGCTCCGGAAAACCGTGCATCACGCAGTTATCCTGAATGTTCGCGCCGTCTTTCACTACGATTCGGCCAAAATCACCGCGCAGGCTGGCGTTGGGACCCACGTAAACGCCTTTTCCGAGGATGACGTCACCAATCAGCACCGCCGTCGGGTGAACATAGCTCTCTTCAGGCACGACCGGCGTCAGACCATCAATTTGATAAACAGGCATACCCTCTCCTTATGTGATATTCAGACCACCAAAGCGCTGATGATAAAGCGTGCCGGGCGCGGGCAGCTCGCCCACGGAGGTCTCGCCCTTCTCGCTGACAAACGCCAGGGCGCCCGCCGCCACGCGCTGGTAGATGTTAATGCACAGCTGCCGCGCGCTCTGTCCCGCCCAGTGCGCAGGGAGTAACTCCTCCGGCAACAGCGGATCTTTCAGCACCACGCGACGATAAAAATGAATGAGTAACAGCTGGATCTGGAAGCAGCGCTCCGGGGTTAACTCCTCCGGCGACGCCTCCTTCAGAAGCGGCAGCAGCGGACGAAATGAATGGATAAACGTTTCGTACATCGCGTTTTGTTCAGTCAGCTGCCAGCACTCTTCCACGCGGGCTCGTAACGCCGCGCGTGATAAGGCCAGCGGTGAATGGGCCTCAAAGAAGATGACGTTTTCCGCCACGCCCGCGTCATGCAGCAGAGACTGCACATCCGCCAGGTTCTGCGACGGCGAGGCCATCAGGCTCGGCGCCAGCGTGCCAAACCCTTGCCAGATAAGCTGTTTTTTTACATCCGCGAGCGTGGTTTTATCCAGCCCCTCGGAGAGCAGCAGCAGCCATTTACCGTCCCAGGCCGGCAATTCCGCACGGTAGATTTTATTTTCCGCACGACGGGTCAAACGCAGCCCCTTGTCGCTGAGACGGTAAAAGCTGCGGCGACCTATTCGGGACACATCCAGCCAGCCCTCTTTGTTGAGGCGAAACAGCGCGGTGCGCACAAAGCGCTCGCCAAATCCCATCCCTTCCAGCAGGGCCGCCAGGCTGCCGAGCCAGATCTCTCCGCCGCGATGGGAAAGCGCGTCGCCATACAGCGAGGAGATAAGCGACGTTCCGCTCACCGGAACCGAGCTGACCGCGTGCTGGATAAAAGCGTCAAGTTTATTCATGTGATTCATTCTGTTGATATTTTTTTCCTGGATGAATCATAGCACAGGAATTTGGGTTTCCCCCCTCACCCCAGCCCTCTCCCTCAAGGGAGAGGGGGCCGTCATGTTGTGAGGTTCCTTCACCCGTTAGCCGCGACCTTACGCAGATCAAATACCCGGCAGGCTTTGCCTTCGGAGCGCGGTATGCTGCCGCAGTTCACGATCGTCACGTCCGTTGAGATCCCCACCATCGATTTAATACGGTGCCGCAGCTGGTGGCAGACCTGACAGCGCTGTTCATGCGTCAGCGTTAAGCTGCTCTGTTTTAGTTCGACCTTCACCGAAAGTGAATCAAGATGTCCGCGGCGGTTGACCTCCAGCTGATAGTGCGGCGAAAGGTGTTCGAACTTAACGATCTCCTCTTCCAGCTGTGACGGGAAGACGTTCACGCCGCGAATGATCAGCATGTCGTCACTGCGCCCGCTGATGCGATCCATCCGGCGCATGGTGCGCGCGGTGCCCGGCAGCAGGCGCGTCAGGTCGCGGGTGCGGTAGCGGATCACCGGCAGCGCCTCTTTGGTCAGGGTGGTGAACAGCAGTTCGCCCTGCTCCCCGTCGGCCAGCGGCGTGCCGTCATTGGGGTTAACGATTTCCGGGAAGAAATGATCTTCCCAGATGGTCGGGCCGTCCGTGGTTTCCAGACACTCCATCGCCACGCCCGGCCCCATCACTTCCGAAAGACCATAGATATCCAGCGCGGTAATGCCCAGCCGTTTTTCAATTTCGCCGCGCATCGCCTGCGTCCACGGCTCGGCGCCGAAAACGCCCACGCGCAGGGAACAGGCGCTGGCGTCACCGCCCATCTGACGCTCCAGCTCTTCGATAAGGTTCAGGCAGTAAGAGGGTGTCACCATGATCATATCCGGCTGAAAATCGCGGATCAGCTGCGCCTGCTTCTCCGTCTGGCCGCCGGACATCGGTATCACCGTCGCCCCCAGACGCTCGGCACCGTAGTGCGCGCCCAGCCCGCCGGTGAACAGCCCGTAGCCGTAGGCCACGTGAATTTTATCCTTTGCGCTGCCCCCGGCGGCGCGCAGGGAGCGGGCGACGATATTGGCCCAGTTGTCGATATCATTTTGGGTATATCCCACCACGGTCGGCTTCCCGGTGGTGCCCGACGAGGCGTGGATACGCACCACCTGCTCCATCGGCACCGCAAAGGTATCGAACGGGTAGTTGTCGCGCAGATCCTGCTTGGTGGTGCACGGGAATTTTTGCAGGTCCGCCAGCTCGTTAAAATCGTCAGGGTGAACGCCCGCGGCGTCAAACTTGCGTTTGTACATCGGAACGTTGTGGTAGGCGTGGTTCAGCGTCCACTTCAGGCGCGCGGTCTGCAACGCCTGTAATTCATCAACGGACGCGGTTTCGATCGGATCAAGCTTTGTTGTATTTATCATCGCAGGGTACTCACATTATTGTTCGCTCAAACACGCTCAAGGATCATGGCAATGCCCTGACCCACACCGATGCACATCGTACACAGCGCGTAGCGCCCGCCGCGTCGGTGCAATTCATTGCTTGCCGCCAGCGCCAGTCTGGCACCGCTCATGCCCAGCGGATGACCTAGCGCGATCGCCCCGCCGTTCGGATTGACGTGCCCGGCGTCATCCGGCAAACCCAGCTGGCGCAGCACGCCCAGCGCCTGGGCGGCGAAGGCTTCGTTCAGCTCAATGACATCCATATCGGTGATGCTCAGCCCGGCACGCTCCAGCACCTTGCGGGTGGCGGGCACCGGGCCTAACCCCATCAGACGCGGCTCGACGCCCGCGGTCGCCATTGCCACTATGCGCGTGCGCGGCGTTAACCCCTGGGCAAGCGCCATCGGCTCGCTGGCGATAATCAGCGCCGCCGCGCCGTCGTTCACGCCGGAGGCGTTCCCCGCCGTCACCACCCCGTTCTTACGGAACGGGGTTTTCAGCGCGGCAAGCTGTTCAAGGGTGGTTTCGGCGCGCGGATGCTCATCCACGCTCACTTCCGTCACCGCCCCTTTTTTTCCCGCCACCTGTACCGGAATAATTTCCTGTGCCAGAACGCCGTTCTGCTGCGCCCGCGCGTTGCGCTGCTGGCTGCGCAGGGCAAACGCGTCCTGATCGGCACGGCTGATATTTAACAATTTCGCTACATTCTCTGCCGTTTCGGGCATGCTGTCAGTTCCGTATTGCTGATGCATGAGCGGATTCACAAATCGCCAGCCGATGGTGGTATCGAAGATCTCCGCCTGACGCTGAAACGCAGCGGTGGCTTTGCCCATCACGAACGGCGCTCGGGACATCGACTCCACGCCGCCGGCGATCAGCAGATCGCCGTCGCCCGCCTTAATGGCGCGTGCGGCAAAGCCAATCGCGTCCAGACCCGACCCGCACAGGCGGTTAATGGTGGTGGCGGACACCGTCTGCGGCAGCCCGGCCAGCAGCGCCGACATGCGCGCCACGTTGCGGTTATCTTCCCCGGCCTGATTCGCGCAGCCGAAGATCACGTCATCAATGCGCTCCAGATCGAGCTGCGGATAACGCGCCAGCAGCGCGCGCAGCGGCACGGCCCCTAAGTCATCGGCGCGCACGCTGGCCAACCCTCCGCCGTAACGGCCGACCGGGGTACGCACCCCCTCACAAATAAATGCGTCACGCATCAGGCTTCTCCTGTCACACTGCCGCCGGTGCGGTGGGATTTCCCGCGAAAAAGCGCGACGGTTTTCTGGTGTTGGTTCTGAATTTCAATGTCGTATACGCCGGTCAGCTTGCCCTGATGCTTCACCCGTGCGGTGGCGGTCAGCTTGTCTCCGGCAAAGCCCGGTCGCAGAAAGTCGATGGCGCACCCTGAGGCTACCGCCGCCAGCCCCTGACTGTTGCAGGCGTAGGCAAAGGCGGTATCGGCCAGCGAGAACAGCTGTCCGCCGTGGCAGGTTTTATGCCCGTTAAGCATCTGCGGGGTGATGGTCATGGTCACCACCGCATAGCCCTCGTCCATGTCGATAATGTCCATCCCCATCGCCTGCGCGCAGGCGTCTTGTTCGTACATCGCGCGGGCGTTATGCCAGGCGTTATGACTCATAGCTACTCTCCAGAAGCGCACGCTGGCGCAGCAGGGAACAAGGGCGATAGCGTTCCTCGCCGTAGTGACGTTGCAGGTTCTCCAGCAGCGTTAACAGACGCTGCCAGCCAAGGCGCTCGCCCCAGGCGATGGGACCGCAGGGATAGTTGACCCCTAAGCGCATGGCGGTATCGATGTCTTGCTCGCTGGCGACCCCTTTTTGCAGGGCGTCCAGCGCTTCGTTGGCAATCATCGCCACCGTGCGCCAGACCAGCAGGCCGGGGTAATCCGCAATCTGTAACACCCGCTTCTCCTGATGCTGCAACCAGTAAATGGCCTTCTGCGTGGCGGAGCGCGGATTGCCGGGCGCGGCGGCAATTACGGCCACATCCCGCTCGATACGGTCGACTACCACCACCGGGCAGCCGTGGCGCAGCGCCAGCGCCTGCGCGGTTTCACCCTGCGTTTCAATCAGCAGCAGTTCGTCAATTTCCGTGACACCGTCACTTCTTCGCTGTACGCGCATCGGGCTGAAGCTGTCGCTGACCGGGTCGAGCCAGCTGACGGCGGTTTTTTCCTCCTGCCAGCGGTAAACGCCCTGCCCGCTTTTTTTGCCCAGACGCCCCGCCAGCACCAGCTCCTGCTGCATCAGCGACGGCAGAAAACGGCGCTCCTGCCAGAAGGCGTTAAACACGGAGCAGGTCACGGCAAAGTTGACGTCCTGACCGATCAGGTCCGTCAGCTCAAGCGGCCCCATCGGGAAGCCGCCGCCGTCTCGCAGGGCGGCGTCGATCGCCTCGGGCGTTGCCACCTGCTCTTCCAGCGCGCGCCAGGCTTCCGAATAGAACGGACGCGCCACGCGGTTGACGATAAACCCCGGCGTGGACTGACAGCGTACCGGCTGCTTTCCCCAGCTCAGCGCCAGCTCGCACAGCGCATCGGCCACTTCGGACGAGGTGGCCAGCCCGCTGACCACCTCCACCAGCTTCATCACCGGCGCGGGGTTGAAGAAGTGCAGCCCGGCGACGCGTTCAGGGTGGCTAATCTCCGCCGCAATCGCGGTAACGGAAATGGACGAGGTGTTGCTGGCGAGCAGCGTCTGCGGCGGGCAGACCTCTGCCAGCTGGCTAAACAGGGCTTTTTTCACCTCAAGCCGTTCGGAGGCCGCCTCGATCACCAGATCGGCTTTCGCCAGGGCATTGATAGTCGTCACCGGCGTCAGGCGGGACAGGATCTGCTCCGCGGCGTCGGCAGAAAGTTTTCCGCGCGAAACGCGAGAGATCAGGCGCTGGCGAATGCCGTCAACGGCTCGGGAAATCGCCGCTGCGTCAATGTCGTACACCAGCACCGGATGACCGTGGCTGGCCGCCACTTCGGCAATGCCGGCACCCATGGTGCCGCTGCCGATCACGGCGATCGTATGAAGGTTGGTCGCCATCTTATTTCCCCGTAAAGTTCGGCGTACGTTTTGTCAGAAACGCGCTGACGCCTTCCCGGTAGTCGTCGCTGCGTCCGGCCAGACGTTGGTAGTCGCGCTCCAGATCGAGCTGGGCATCAAGGGTGTTGGTTTCGGCGGCGTTAATCGCCTGCTTGATCAGGCCCAGGCCAAAGGTAGGCTGAGAGGCAAAATGCAACGCCATCTGCCGGGCGGTGTCAGAGAGCTGCTCATCGTCCACCACCTGCCAGATCATCCCCCACGCCTGCGCCTGTTCGGCGCTGAGCTTATCGCCCAGCAGCGCCAGCCCCATGGCGCGGGCGCGTCCGGCCACGCGCGGCAGCAGCCAGGTGCCGCCACAGTCCGGCACCAGTCCGAGCTTGCTGAAGGCCATCACAAAATTAGCTGAACGGGCGGCAATCACTATGTCGCAGCCGAGGGCCAGCGTGGCACCCGCTCCCGCCGCCACGCCGTTAACCGCGCAGATCACCGGCTTCGGCAGCTTCGCCAGGCGGCGCACCAGCGGGTTGTAAAAGGTCTCAACGGACATGCCCAGATCCGGCGCGGGACCGTTGGGATCCACGTTACGATCGTTAAGGTCCTGCCCGGCGCAGAAACCGCGCCCCGCCCCGGTGATCAGCAGACAGCGAATGGCGTCATCGCGCTCGGCCTGCTTCAGGCATTCGGAAAGCTGCTGGTGCATGACATCGTTAAAGCTGTTCAGGCGATCCGGGCGGTTCAGCGTAATGGTCATTACGCCCTGCTCAACATGGCTCAGAATACATTCCACAATTAGCGTCCTTTGAAGTCTGGGGTGCGTTTTTGTAAGAAGGCGTCGATACCTTCCCGGCGATCGTCGGTGGCCGCGAGCAGCGTAAACAGCTGACGCTCCTGCGCCAGCCCGGCCTGGAGAGGGACTTCCTGCGACTGGCGTAGCGCCTGCTTCGCCGCCTGTAGCGCCAGCGGCGAGTGGCTCGCCATCCGTGCCGCCAGCTTCAGGGCGTACTCCAGCGTCAGCGAGGCCGGGAAGACGTCGCTGACCAGCCCGGCGCTGTGCGCCTGAACCGCCGTGATGCTTTCACCCGTCAACACCATTTTGCAGGCCAGGGATTTGCCCACGCTGCGGATCAGCCGCTGGGTGCCGCCTGCGCCCGGCATGATCCCGAGGGTGATTTCCGGGAGGCCAAAACGGGCGTTATCGCCGGCAATCACCACGTCGCAGAGTAGCGCCAGCTCGCAGCCGGCGCCCAATGCGTAGCCGTTCACGGCGGCGATCAGCGGTTTATTGAAGGCGTCTATCCGTGCCCACAGCCGGGGGCGAATATCATTCAGGGTGGCGGACAGATCTTTCTCCGCCATTTCGTTCAGATCGGCCCCGGCGGCAAAGCAGCGTTCATTGCCAGAAATCACGCAGACGGCGATTTCAGCATCCGCTGCGGCGGCCTCAAGCTGCTCGGCAAGCTGCATCAGCAGCGTATTGTTGAGCGCGTTGCGCGCCGCCGGACGATTTAGCGTTAGCTGCAACACGCGGCCATGACGGGTGACAATCAGTTCGCTCATGCCATCCCCTTCGCGTCAAAATCGACGATGACGTCGGCGGTTAACGGCAGCGCCTGACAGCTCAACACATAGCCCGCAGCCAGCTCGTCCGGCTCCAGGCTGTAGTTGGTCGCCATATCGACTTTTCCGCGCAGTACTTTGCATTTGCAGGTGGCGCATACGCCGCCCTTGCAGGCATACGGCAGATCCGCGCCCTGACGCAGGGCGGCGTCCAGGATGCTCTCATCGTCCGCCGTCAGGGTAATTTCCCGATCGCGTCCGTCCTGACGGACGGTGACCTTCTGCCCCTCGGCCTGCACGCTGTGCGTCCGTTTCACGGTAGTGCCCGGCGTGTTAAACCGCTCAAGATGGATCGCTTTTTCCGGCATGCCGAGCGCTTTCAGCGCCGCCTCGGCCTCGTCCATCATCGCCGACGGGCCGCAGATAAAGGCTTCGTCGTACTGGCGGAAATTGATCAGCGTTTTTGCCAGCGCCTGGAGCTTTTCGCCGTCAATGCGGCCATGAAGCAGATCGCTGTCGAGCGTCTCCTGGCTGAAGATGGAGACCAGTTGCAAGCGCTGCGGATATTTGTCCTTCAGGTCTGCCAGTGCCCGACGGAACATCATACTCTGGCTGCTGCGGTTGCCGTAAATCAGGGTGAAGTGGCTGTGCGGTTCCGTGGCCAGCGTAGCGGATAAAATGGCCAGCATCGGGGTGATCCCGGACCCGGCGGCGATTGCCAGATAGTGGCCTTCGCGTTCAGCCTGCGGCTGGTAGCCGAACTGCCCCTGGGGCACCATCACCTCTAAAGCCATGCCCTGCTTAATCTCGTCCCGGGCGTAGCGGGAGAAGCGCCCGCCGTCGATGGCCTTGACCGCTACGCTGATCTCCCCCGGTGCGGTGCTCCGGCAGATGGAGTAGCAGCGGCGCAGTTCGTCACCGCCAAGCCTGGCTTTCAGGGTCAGATGCTGACCGGGGCGGAAGCGGTACGCCTCCTGCAACGCCTGCGGCACCGCGAAGGTAATGGTCACCGCGTCGCGGGTTTCAGGTTCTACTTTTGCCACTGTTAATGAATGAAACGTTGTCATGGCGGCCTCAAATACATTTGAAATAGTCGAAGGGCTCACGGCAGGTATTGCAGCGGTAGAGCGCTTTGCAGGCCGTCGAACCAAATTCACTGATAAGCGCGGTATCGGTGCTCGCACAGCGCGGGCAGCTCACCTCTGCGGGAGCGTGGGCATGGCAGCTATGGCCGACAGGCGGGCTGATACCATATTCACGCAGGCGCCTGCGCGCATCGTCGGTCATCCAGTCGGTGGTCCAGGCGGGCTCCAGTTGCAGCACAATATGTACCGGGGAAAAGCCGTTCCCGGTCAGGGTTTCGCGGATGGCCCCCAGCAGATGCTCCGTTGCCGGGCAGCCGGAATAGGTCGGCGTGAAGCCAATAACCCAGCCTTCCCCCTGCGCCTTCACGCTGCGCACCATGCCTAAATCGGTAATGGTCAGCACCGGCACTTCCGGGTCGGGGATCTGGCTTAGCAGCGCCCAAATCTGCGGGATTTGGGCAGGCGCAATGTCGACGAGGCGTTGCATAGCGTTCTCCTTCACCACTGCTGGCCGGGGTAGACGCGCTGGAGATACTGCATCTCTGCCAGCATCGGCCCCAGGTGTTCGGTATGAAGCCCCTTCTTGCCGCCCGTGCGATACGCCACGTCTTCGGGCACGCGGAGGGTGGCTTCCGCCAGCCCGTCGAACACTTCGCGCTCCCACGGCTCGCGCAGGGTGCGGGGATCGACCGCCACGCCGGCGTCAATCAGCGCCAGCTCGACGTCGTCGGCATCGAACAGCTCGGCCGTAAAGCGCCACAGGCTATCCACCGCCTGCTGCATTTTCTGGGCGGAGGTTTCTGTTCCGTCGCCCAGACGCACCAGCCAGCCGCGGCTAAAGCGCAGGTGATAGCGCGCCTCCTTAATGGCTTTTGCGGCGATGGCGGCAAGCTGGCCGTCGCTGCTGTGGATCAGTCGCTCGTACAGCGCCACGTTCCACGCATCCATAAGATACTGACGGGCAATGGTGTCGGCGAAGCTGCCGTTTGGCTGCTCCACCAGCAGCAGATTGCTGAACTGACGCTCATCACGGCCATAGGCCAGGGTGTCTTCATCCCCCGTACCGTCCAGATCAGCGGCGTAGGTCAGGAAGTTGCGCGCCTGGCCGAGCAGGTCGAGGCCGATGTTGGCGAGGGCCAGGTCAATCTCCAGCTCCGGCGCGTGGCCGCACCAGGCGCCCAGACGCTGGGAGAGCACCAGACCGTTGTCGCCCAGTCGCAGGGCATATGCAGATACGTTGTTCATCCCTACCCTCACATGTGCTCAATGCCATCAGGGATGGTGTAAAACGTCGGATGGCGGTAGACCTTGCTTTCCGCCGGATCGAAAAATTCACCGCTCTCTTCCGGCTGGGAGGCGACGATTTCGATCGCCTTTACCACCCAGATGGAACAGCCTTCGCTGCGGCGGGTATAAGCGTCACGCGCGTTTTCCAGCGCCATGCGGTCGTCGGCAGCGTGCAGACTGCCCACGTGACGGTGCGACAGCCCCTGCTTAGACCGGACAAACACTTCATATAACGGCCAGTAAACATTGCTCATGGTTGATTCCTCTTATGCGGCCTGGCGGGCGCGTTGTTTTTCGGCATGCGCCAGCGCGGCTTCACGCACCCACGCGCCGTCGTCCCAGGCTTTACGTTTTGCGGCCAGACGTTCGTGGTTACAGATCCCGCGCCCGTTGATGACCTCGTCAAATTCCTGCCAGTCGATATCGCCGAAGCGGTAGTGGCCGCTCGCGTCATCAAACCGCAGGTCAGGGTCCGGCACGGTCATGCCGAGCATTTCCACCTGAGGCACCGTGTTATCAACGAAGCGCTGGCGCAGCTCATCGTTGCCGAAGCGCTTGATCTTCCAGGCCAGGCTGCGGGCACTGTTTGGCGAGTTGTCGTCATTGGGTCCAAACATCATCAGCGCTGGCCACCAGAAGCGGTTAATGGCGTCCTGCAACATCTGACGCTGGGCTTCGCTGCCCTGCGCCAGCGCCATGCAGGCCTCAAAACCCTGACGCTGATGGAAGCTCTCTTCTTTACAGATTTTCACCATCGCCCGGGCATACGGGCCGTAAGACGTGCGGCACAGCGCCACCTGGTTCACGATGGCCGCACCGTCCACCAGCCAGCCGATAACGCCGATATCGGCCCAGCTCAGGGTCGGATAGTTGAAGATGGAGGAGTATTTCATCTTGCCGTCGAGCATCTTTTGATAGATGTCCTCCCGGGCGCAGCCCAGCGTTTCCGCCGCACTGTAGAGGTAGAGGCCGTGTCCGGCTTCGTCCTGCACCTTCGCCAGCAAAATGGCTTTCCGGCGCAGCGTCGGCGCGCGGGCGATCCAGTTCCCTTCCGGCAGCATGCCGACAATTTCAGAGTGGGCGTGCTGTCCAATCTGGCGGATCAGCGTCTTGCGGTAAGCTTCCGGCATCCAGTCCTGCGGCTCGATGGCCGTCTCCTGCGCGATGCGTTGCTCAAAGCGTTGTTCTTGCGTCACATAACCACCTTTATGATTCGTTAGATCACCACATGTAGCAAAATGGTGAATCACTTGTTTTCTTAAAAGTTACACAAAGGTTAAATATAACCCCAAGAAGCGTTTGCTTATTTTGTGACGACGCTCGCAAGGGTTTTCTTGAACAGCAGGAATAGCGCGGGTTTTTCATGACGAAGCTGAGCAATGCAGATCACAACGTTAACAATTCATTAAAACTCAGCTTGATTTTTATGATTCATGATCAAACTATCTATAGTGAAATCACGAAACATCTGGAGAGAAGAAATGCAGCAGTTAGCCAGCTTCTTGTCCGGCACCTGGCAGTCAGGCCGGGGCCGCGAGCGCACCATAACCCACGCTATCAGCGGGGAAACGCTATTTGAAGTCACCAGCGAAGGGCTGGATATGGCGGCCGCACGCCGTTACGCCATTGAACGCGGCGGGGAGGCGCTTCGCGCAATGAGCTTTATCGAGCGTGCCGCCATGCTGAAGGCGGTGGCCAAACACCTGCTGAGCCAGAAGGATCGGTTTTACGCCCTTTCAGCCCAGACCGGCGCAACGAAGGCCGACAGCTGGGTGGACATTGAAGGCGGTATCGGCACCCTCTTCACCTACGCCAGCCTCGGCAGCCGCGAACTGCCGGACGATACCCTGTGGCCAGAAGATGAGCTGATCCCGCTGTCGAAAGAAGGCGGCTTTGCGGCGCGCCACGTGTTGACCTCCAGGTCCGGTGTGGCGGTACATATCAACGCGTTCAACTTCCCGTGCTGGGGGATGCTGGAAAAACTTGCCCCGACCTGGCTTGCCGGGATGCCCGCCATCATCAAACCCGCCACCGCCACCGCGCAGGTCACGCAGGCGATGGTGAAAGCGATTGTCGAGAGCGGTCTGGTGCCGGACGGCGCCATCAGCCTGATCTGCGGCGGCGCGGGCGATCTGCTGAGCCAGCTCGACAGCCAGGACGTGGTGACGTTTACCGGATCGGCCAGCACCGGACAGAGCCTTCGCGTGCACCCGAATATCGTCGCCCATTCCATTCCGTTTACCATGGAAGCGGATTCCCTGAACTGCTGCGTGCTCGGTGAAGACGTAACGCCGGAGCAGCCGGAGTTTGCGCTGTTTATCCGTGAAGTGGTGCGCGAAATGACCGCCAAGGCCGGGCAAAAATGTACCGCCATCCGCCGCATCATCGTGCCGGAAGCGCAGGTTGAGGCCGTCAGCCAGGCGCTGATTGCGCGGCTGGAGAACGTGGTCGTCGGCGATCCGGCGCAGGAAGGGGTGAAAATGGGGGCCCTGGTCAACCATGAGCAACGCGCCGACGTGCAGGAAAAAGTCGATCATCTGCTTGCCGCGGGCTGCCAGATCCGTCTGGGTGGTAACGCCGATTTGCAGGCGGCTGGCGCATTCTTCCCGCCCACCCTGCTGTTCTGCCCGCAGCCGGACGAGACGCCGGCCGTTCACTCCACCGAAGCCTTTGGCCCCGTCGCCACCCTGATGCCGTATCGCAATACCGAACACGCCATGCAGCTGGCGCGAGCGGGCGGCGGCAGCCTGGCGGGAACGCTGGTCACGGCAGATTCAAACGTGGCGCGGCAGTTTATTGCCGGGGCAGCACGCGCCCACGGACGTATTCAGATCCTCAACGAGGAATCTTCCAAAGAGTCTACCGGACACGGTTCCCCGCTGCCGCAGCTGGTGCACGGCGGTCCGGGACGTGCGGGCGGCGGCGAAGAGCTGGGCGGCCTGCGCGCCGTGAAGCACTATCTTCAGCGCACGGCCATTCAGGGCAGCCCGTCCATGCTCGCCGCCATCGGCAAACAGTGGGTGCGTGGCGCCGGGGTGCAGGAAGATCGCGTTCATCCGTTCCGTAAATACTTCGAAGAGTTACAGCCGGGCGACAGCCTGCTGACCCCGCGCCGTACCCTGACGGAAGCGGATATCGTTAATTTTGCCTGCCTGAGCGGGGATCACTTCTATGCCCATATGGACAAAATTGGCGCGGCGGAGTCGATTTTTGGCGAGCGCGTGGTGCACGGCTATTTTCTGATTTCCGCCGCGGCGGGGCTGTTTGTCGATGCCGGGGTTGGGCCGGTTATTGCCAACTACGGTATGGAAAACCTGCGCTTTATCGAGCCGGTTAAACCGGGCGACACCATTCAGGTGCGCCTGACCTGCAAACGTAAAACGTTGAAGAAACAGCGTGCTGCCGATGAAAGGCCCACCGGCGTGGTGGAATGGGCGGTTGAGATTTTCAACCAGCATCAGCAGGCCGTGGCGCTCTACTCCATCCTTACGCTGGTGGCGCGCCAGCAGGGTGATTTCTGACGTACCTCTTTCCTGCCGGGTGTCGCTCCGCTTACCCGGCCTACAACCGCTTGACCGGGGTGTGATTCTCCCCGGTCTTTTTTTAACCTGGCAAGACTGACAAACAACCTGGCAGATGCAGGCAAACGCTTTTCGTGCCCGCCTGTCAGGATAAGGCTGACACAACACAATAAACACAACAAGATGAGGTCTGCGATGGGAAGCTATTCTTCTTTTTCTGCCCGTAGAACGGCGCTGGCCATGGCCGTTACGCTCTGTTGCGCCTGGCAATCCCCTGTTTACGCGCACGGCAGCGAGGCGCATATGGTTCCGATGGACAAAACGCTCCAGGCGTTCGGGGCTGACGTGCAGTGGGATGATTATGCCCAGATGTTTACCATCGTTAAAGACGGTGCCTTTGTGAAGGTCAAACCCGGCGCAAACACCGCCATTGTTAACGGCACGCCGTTGACGCTACAGGTGCCCGTGGTGATGAAGGACAACAAGGCGTATATCCCGGAGACCTTTATCAACGATATCTTTCAGTCCGGTCTTGATCGGACCTTTCAGGTCGAAAAAAGCCCCCATCCGTTAAACGCGCTGACGGCTGATGAAATCAAGCAGGCCGTGGAGATTGTGAAAGCGTCTGCGGATTTTAAGCCCAATACCCGCTTTACCCAGATCGCGCTGGCGGAGCCAGATAAAGCCAAAGTCTGGGACTTTGTGCTGAACGGCACGGCGGTGGATGCGCCCCGCCAGGCCAATATCATCATGCTTGACGGCAAACGCATCGTCGAAAGCCGGGTGGATTTGAAGGACAAAAAGATCCTCCACTGGGCGCCGATCAAAGACGCGCACGGCATGGTGCTGCTGGATGACTTCAACACCGTGCAGCAGATCGTCAGTGAGAGCCCGGAGTTTGCCGCGGTGCTGAAAAAGCGCGGCATTAACGATCCAAAAAAAGTGATCACCACGCCGCTTACCGTCGGCTTTTTTGACGGCAAGGATGGGCTGAAACAGGAAGATCGCCTGCTGAAAGTGATCAGCTATCTCGACGTGGGCGACGGTAATTACTGGGCGCACCCGATTGAAAACCTGGTCGCGGTGGTGGATCTTGAGCAGAAGAAAATTCAGAAAATTGAGCAAGGCCCGGTCGTGCCGGTGCCGCTCACCCCGCGCCCGTATGATGGCCGCGACCGCGTTGAGGCGGAGAAAAAACCGCTGGATATTATCGAGCCGGAAGGCAAGAACTACACCATCACCGGGGATAGGGTGCACTGGCAGAACTGGGATTTTCATCTGAGCCTGGACTCACGCGTCGGCCCGATGATCTCCACCGTGACCTATAACGACAACGGCAAAAAGCGCCAGGTGATGTATCAGGGTTCGCTCGGCGGAATGATCGTGCCATACGGCGACCCGGATATCGGCTGGTACTTTAAAGCCTACCTGGACTCCGGTGACTACGGCATGGGTACCCTGACCTCCCCGCTGGTGCGCGGTAAAGACGCGCCGTCCAACGCCGTGATGCTCAACGAAACTATCCCGGACTACACCGGTGCGCCAATGGAGATCCCCCGGGCGATCGCTATTTTTGAGCGTTACGCCGGGCCAGAATATAAGCACCAGGAGTTAGGTAAACCCAACGTCAGCACCGAACGCCGCGAGCTGGTCGTGCGCTGGGTCAGCACCGTGGGTAACTACGATTACATCTTCGACTGGGTGTTCCATGAAAACGGCACCATCGGCATTGATGCGGGTGCCACGGGCATTGAAGCGGTAAAAGGCGTACAGACAAAAACGATGCATGACGCCACCGCGAAAGATGACACGAAATACGGGACGCTGATCGACCATAACATTGTCGGTACCACGCACCAGCACATCTATAATTTCCGTCTGGATATGGACGTGGATGGTATTAACAACAAGCTGGTGGCCATGGATCCGGAAGTCAAACCAAACGCCGCTGGCGGCCCGCGCACCAGTACCATGCAGGTTAATCAGTATGATATTGATACCGAACAGCAGGCCGCCCAGAAGTTCGACCCGGGCACCATCCGCCTGCTGAGCAACACCCGCAAAGAGAACCGCATGGGCAACCCGGTTTCGTATCAGATTATCCCTTACGCGGGGGGCACCCACCCGGTGGCGACGGGCGCGAAGTTTGCTCCGGACGAGTGGATTTACCACCGCCTGAGCTTTATGGATAAACAGCTGTGGGTGACCCGTTACCATCCTGACGAAATGTACCCTGAAGGGAAATACCCGAACCGTTCCACCCACGATACGGGCCTCGGGCAGTACAGCAAAGATAACGAGTCGCTCAACGACCAGGATAACGTCATCTGGATGACTACCGGCACTACCCACGTCGCCCGCGCCGAAGAGTGGCCGATCATGCCGACGGAATGGGTGCACACGTTGCTCAAGCCGTGGAACTTTTTTGACGAGACGCCAACGCTCGGCAAGAAAAAAGCCGAGCAAAAATAAGCAACCGCCGGGCGCAATGCCCGGCTTTTCATCCGCTTACTTGCTGAATCCCCCTCCCGAATTATAGTTAATGTTACTTCGCTTAATCCTTTTGCAACTCTTGAAACATTTTGCAGCAACCGAAGTTTCCACAAACGACGCGAAACACCATCGAGAGGTTTTAGGATGAAAATCAATCAGATAGTCAGAGGACTGGTGCTGGCAGGATGTGTTGCATCCGCAAGTTCAGCCTGGGCAGCCGAAGCACCCAAGGACGCAACCGCAGCAACGCAACAGGCCAACAACGCACTCTTCAACCAGCTCCCTTTCTCCGATAACACCGATTTTACGAACGCCCACAAAGGGTTTATTGCCCCTCTTCCTCAGGAAATGATCAAAGGTGAACAAGGCAACACCGTCTGGGATCCGAAGCAGTACGCCTTTATCAAAGAAGGCGATAAAGCGCCCGATTCGGTTAACCCGAGCTTATGGCGTCAGTCCCAGTTGATTAACATCAGCGGCCTGTTTGAAGTCACCCAGGGCGTCTACCAGATCCGTAATCTCGACCTGTCAAACATGACCATAATCGAAGGTAAAGAAGGCATTACCGTCGTTGACCCGCTGGTTTCAGCGGAAACGGCCAAAGTCGGGATGGATCTTTACTATAAAAATCGCGGCAAGAAACCTGTCGTCGCCGTGATTTACACCCACAGCCACGTTGACCACTACGGCGGCGTGCGCGGCGTGGTGGACGAAGCCGACGTGAAGGCCGGCAAGGTCAAAGTCTACGCGCCAGCCGGATTTATGGAGGCCGCCGTCGCGGAAAATATCATGGCGGGTAACGTCATGAGCCGCCGCGCCAGCTATATGTACGGCAACCTGCTGAAGCCGGATGCGAAAGGCCAGGTCGGCGCGGGTCTCGGCACCACCACCTCCGCCGGGACGGTAACCCTGATTGCCCCGACCAATATCATCGAGAAAGATGGACAGAAAGAGGTCATCGACGGCCTGACCTACGATTTTATGCTCGCGCCGGGCTCCGAAGCACCTTCCGAGATGCTCTGGTATATTGAAGAGAAAAAGCTGATCGAGTCTGCGGAAGACGTCACCCATACGCTGCATAACACCTACTCCCTGCGCGGCGCGAAAATTCGTGAACCGCTGCCATGGTCGAAATACATCAACCAGGCCATTGTACGCTGGGGTGATAAGGCCGACGTCATTATGGCGCAGCACCACTGGCCGACCTGGGGCAACGAAAATGTGGTTAACCTGCTGAAAAGCCAGCGCGACCTCTACCGCTACATCAATGACCAGACCCTGCGCATGGCGAACGAAGGGCTGACGCGTGACGAGATCGCCGCCAACTTCAAGCTGCCAAATTCTCTGGCCAATACCTGGGCCAACCGGGGCTATTACGGTTCCGTCAGCCATGACGTCAAAGCCACCTACGTGCTCTATTTAGGCTGGTTTGACGGCAACCCGGCGACCCTGGACGAACTGCCGCCTGAAGAAGCCGCGAAGAAATTTGTGGAGTATATGGGAGGCGCGGATGCCATCCTGAGCAAAGCCAAAACCGACTTTGACCAGGGGAACTACCGCTGGGTGGCTCAGGTTGTCAGCAAAGTGGTCTTTGCCGATCCAAACAATCAGGCTGCGCGAAACCTGGAAGCGGACGCGCTGGAGCAGCTCGGTTATCAGGCTGAATCAGGCCCGTGGCGTAACTTCTACCTGACCGGCGCGCAGGAACTGCGCAACGGCGTGGTGAAAGGCCCTACCCCGAACACCGCCAGCCCGGATACCGTGCGCGCAATGACGCCAGAAATGTTCTTTGACTATCTGGCGGTGCACATCAACGGCGAAAAAGCGGCGGACGCTAAATCGGTGTTTAACATCGACCTCGGCAGCGACGGCGGCAAATACAAGCTGGAGCTGGAAAACGGCGTGCTGAACCACACGGCGAACGCCGAAGCGAAAGACGCTGACGCGACCGTAACCCTCAACCGCGATACGCTGAATAAAATTATCCTGAAAGAAGTGACGCTAAAACAGGCGCAGGATAACGGCGATATCAAAGTGACCGGCGATGCCGCCAAGCTCGATGCCATGCTCGGTTATATGGATAAATTTGAATTCTGGTTTAACATTGTGACCCCGTAACGGCATGCACACGCGGGCGGATCTTCCGCCCGCTCAAGGAAAATTCTCTTTAATGGAAAAAAGACATCCAACGACACCCGAGCCTGCGACATGGTCTACCCGTAAATCAATGGTTGTCCACGGGCTGGCCGTGAATCTGCCCTGGCTCGCCTTTGTCAATGCGAGCTTTGCGCTGATGGTTCTGCTGCGCAATTCCCTGTTCGGCCATTTTGACGCCCTCTTGCACATCAACCCGCCTCTCAGACAGATGATTGACGCTTCCATGCTGGGAGTAGTCATTCTTTCCGTGGCGCTGGTCATCATGGCCTGGCGCCACATCCGCGGCGTCAGCGCCGTGCTGTTTATGTGCAGCCTGCTGTGGTCGATAAGCTGTTACTGGTTTATCACTGTGATCCAGCTTCCTCATCCCTGGCCGGTATTCGTTACCCTGCTGATGGCCGGTATGACCGCGCTCTATTTTCATCCTGTGGGGCTGGTGTGCTTTATCGCGCCGCTGTGGATCACTCTGCCCGTTGCCAGCATGCTACTGAATCACGAGATTAACCTTCGCTTTGTCGGGCTGTGGGTGGTCTTCACCTTCATTCTCGTTTGCGGACGCTACATCCTGTTGAGCTGGTTTGAAGAGGCATGGCGTCGCAACCAGCAGAATCAGCGTTTAATTTCACGGCTGGATGCGCTGGCCCACCAGGATCCGCTGACGAGAACGGCCAACCGCCGGGCGATGGAGCTGGTGCTGGAAAACGCGGTGGAGCAAGGCAAACGCTTTGCGGTGCTGATGCTGGATGTCGACTACTTCAAGCTCTATAACGACACCTATGGTCACCAGGCAGGAGACGATTGCCTCGCGCGGGTTGCAGAGGTGCTGAACGCCTCGGTGCGTACCCCGGAGGATGTGGTCTCCCGCTACGGTGGCGAGGAGTTTGTGGTGATCCTCTTTGACTGCGCGGAAAACGTTGCTGAAAAAGTCGCTGCGCGGATCCAGGAAGGCCTGCGCACGGCAGCCATTCCGCACGGTGCGTCGAAGGTCAGTGAATATGTGACGGTCAGCATGGGGATTGCCGCCCATAGCACAGGACTTGCCGGTCCGGAAATCATCGCCCGCGCCGATGCGGCGCTATATCGGGCGAAAGAGGCCGGGCGGGACCGGTGGTCGCTGTAAGTTACGCCGGGTGGCGGCTACGCCTTACCCGGCCTACGGGATCGGTTTCGTAGGCCGGTAAGACGTTTTTTTAATACCGCACGCACACCGACTTGGTTTCACACCAGCCATCCAGCCAGTCGGGGCCGAAATCGCGCCCGGTGCCGGACTGCTTCATGCCGCCGAACGGCAGGTTGGCGTCGATCAGCGTGTGGCTGTTCACCCACACGGTTCCGGCCTGTAGCCTGTCGGTGTACTCCAGCGCTTTGCTGATGTTCTGCGTCCAGACGCTGGCCGTTAAGCCATATTCAGTGTCGTTCGCCAGCTGAAGCGCCTCTTCCCCGTCGGCAACCCGGACAAGGTTGACCACCGGCCCGAACACCTCTTCACGCGTCAGGCGCAGATGATTATCCGGGTTGACCACCAGCGTTGGCGAAACGTAATAGCCTTTGCCGTCTGGTCCCCGGTTCCCGGCGATCAGCTCCGCATTGTGTGCCTTTGCTTCATCCAGGAACGCCTGGACCTTATTGCAGTGGGCGCGCGACACCAGCGGATTGATAAACGCCTCGGGCGACATGCCCGGCCCGACGGTCAGGGATTTCACGGCCTGTTCAAACCCGCTGACCAGCGTGTCAAACAGCGGGGCCTCAATATAAATGCGCGAGCTGGCCGCGCAGACCTGCCCCTGATTCAGGAAGCTGCCGGTCATCAGCCCTTCAATCACCCACGCCGGATCGGCATCTTTCAGCACGATGGCCGGGTTTTTGCCTCCCAGCTCCAGCGTCACGCCCGTTAGCGTATCCGCCGCCGCGCGGGCTATCTGCTTGCCCGTCGCCGTCGAACCGGTAAAGCTCACTTTGGCAACGCGCGGGTGCGAGGTCAGCGCCGCGCCGCAGACAGCGCCACTTCCGGTTACGACGTTGAACACGCCATCCGGGACACCCGCCTCGCTCGCCAGTTCCGCCACCCGTAACAGGGTGAGCGGCGTGGTTTCGGAGGGTTTGATCACGATGGAACAGCCCGCCGCCAGCGCGGGCATCACTTTCCACATGCCAATCATCAGCGGAAAGTTCCACGGCACAATCCCCGCCACGACCCCAACCGGCTCTTTGCGCGTCCACGCCTGATAGCGCGCGCCCTGCGGCAGAGGAATAGAGAGATCGAGAGTTTTGCCGGCAATTTTGGTGGTCAGCCCCGCCGTGTAGCGCATCCAGTTCAGGGTACAACCCACCTCAAAGGCGCGGGAAATATTGATGGATTTCCCCTGCTCCAGGGTTTCGAGCTGCGCCAGCTCTTCGCCGTGCTGTTCCACCAGATCCGCAAACCGCAGCAGGATGCGTTCCCGCTCTGCCGGCAGGCGCCCGGCCCAGCTTCGGGCGACAAAGGCGCGCCAGCCGGACATCACCGCACGATCGACATCGTCGACGCTGGCATCGGCGGTGGAGGCAATCACCTCTCCGGTTGCCGGGTTGTAGACGTTCAGACGCTTTTCGCTGTCGGATGCCGCCTGACGCCCTTCAATCCACAGGCCGTGCTGACGGTCTAAAAACTGCTGCACGCCCGGCAGGACGGCGACGTGTGATTCGGACATAGGGTACTCCTTCGTTATGCTTCGCAGGGTGTGTAAGCAGTCTAAGAGGGGTTTCGCCTTCCTGCTTTTGTCTGTGTGACATTCGCTTTGCCAGCTGTGACAGGCTCCGCAAATCGTGATAATTCCCGCTTATAACGCTGTCACCGGTAAGCGTTCTTTCCTATAGTCAGCCTCGTAGCCCAGACAAAATGCAACATAAATGCAACAATGCGAAAACGGTGACGGTGCAGCGAGAAAAGCAATGGCATGTGCAAGCGAACAGGACAATTTTCAGCAGTGGCTGGCGCAAATTAACCAGGTTTGCGGGCGCTTTGCGGCGCGTCCGTTAGAGGGAGCGTTTCTCGGCGAACTGGAAACCAGCTACACCCAAAGTCTGAAGTTGAGCACGGTAACCACCGCAGGGGTTAACCTGTTTCGCACCCGTCAGGAGATCAAAAGCGGCAATGACGCCTGGTTCTACACCGTATTTCAGCTGGAAGGCAGCGCGGGAATCGAACAGGACGACCGACGCTCGGTGCTGAAAGCCGGGGATATCACGCTGATTGACGCCTCCCGCCCGTGCTCCATTTACTGGCAGGAGCGCTCCCGCCAGATTTCGCTGCTGCTACCGCGACAAATCATTGAGCAATACGCACGTTTTCAGGAAGTACGCTGTGCGCTCCCCCTCTCCCGCAGCCTGCCTACGGTGCAGCTGAGCTACCGTCTGTTGCAGGAGAGTATGGGGAATGCCGATCTGAGCGTCAGAGAAAGTGAAGCGGCGCTGGAGGCAATGGTGTGTCTGCTGCGTCCGGCGTTCCAGCAGCGTGACGAGGCGCTGCCGCGCAAGGAGCGTCAGTTCCTGCATGTTCTCTCCCTAATTGATGACCACATTCAGTCTGAGGCGTTAAGACCGGAATGGATAGCCTCAGAGAGCGGCATGTCCGTGCGCAGCTTGTACCGCATGTTTGCCGAGAAAGGGCTGGTGGTGGCGCAGTACATTAAGAACCGTCGCCTCGATTTGTGCGCGCAGGCGCTACGTGGCATCAGCGACGATGAAAAGCTGGCGGGAATTGGCTACAGCTGGGGCTTCACCGACCATAGCCATTTTTCCACCGCGTTCAAGCAGCGTTTCGGGGTTTCGCCGGGCGAGTACCGTAAGCGTTACCGCTAGCTATTTTTTCAGCCACTTGCCGTTAATCCCCTTTACGTACTCGCCCGGCTGGGCGCGCGCCACCAGCTTTTGTCCCGCCATTTTCGCCACCTCGTCGACGGGCAAATTATTATCGTCAGCCAGCTGCTGATAGCTTTCCGTACGCGCGGCGTTGATACGGTTCACCAGCGCCAGCGTTTCAGCGTCGTGCTGAACGGGTGCCAGATAGCCGCTCAGGGTTTCCCCTACGCGTCCCTGGGCGCGCGCATCGTTGAGCGTCAGCGTGGCGGCGTGAACGTTCATCCCCAGCGCCAGTAACATCAGAACTAATCGTTTCATGGCATCCTCAGAACAGATCGCTGCGGGACTTCAGCAGGGCTTCAACGTCTTTATCCACTTTGATATGGATTTCATGCTCGATTTTCACGTTCATGTTGATGGTGATCGGCTCCTTGGGCGCCGCCACTTCAATGCGCGGCGTGCAGCCTGACAGCAGCGCGACGACGGCCACGGTGAGTACACCAGCCCTCTTTTTCATCGTTGTTCCTCACTTTCCTTGCCTGTCGCACTGCGGAGAAGAGGTATCGCCGCATGTTGCTCAAACCATGTTTGCAAATTGTCCCCAAAGCGCAGACTGCGCCAGAGGGTAAAAATATTCTCTTCATGGGTGTAATTCAGGTTCACGAAGCTGCTTTTGCCCTCGACGTGGCTGATGCCTTTGATGGCCGCCTGCATGGTCAACACCCCCAGATTATCCACATTGAGCTTCGTCCACGACTGCGAAATTTCCATATAGCGCAGCCAGTTGATCGCCGCCCCGGCAACCACGTTGTCTTTCACAATGGCATCCGCCGTGTCCTGGTCGATGCGCAGCGTCATCGGCCCCGGGTTGGTCAGCCAGCCATCTTTAATGATCCATTTTTCATTGTCCAGCCAGAACGGCAGCGCACCGCTCACCGGGCCGGACATGGCAAACTGCTTCGGATTTACCGCGCTTATCAGTTCGCTGGAGGAAATATTATCCACGCGCAGCAACGCCGGATCGTGCTGCGGCATTCTCAACTGCTGCATGGTGATTTTCCCGCCGAGCGCTTCGACCTTCACGTTGGTGAGCAGGAGCGGGTTTGCTTCGGTCCACGGATAATCGCCCTGGAGATCCGCAGTAATATTTCGGGCCGTGACCAGGTTTTTCACCTCGCTGATACGTAACGTTACCGGCCCCCGCGTGCCCAGCGACCAGGTGCCCTGGCTCAGGCGGAACGGCAGGACAAAGTCAACGCCGTTAATCTCGTTATCCGGCATCCACGCGCTGCCCGCTTTCAGCACCCCGTGCCCACCTGCCTCAAAGCCCTGATCGGGCGCCGCCGAGAAGGCCACCTGAGCGTACATTTCACCGCCGCGCAGGGTCATTTTCCACTCTGGCGGGATCAGCGGCTGGAACACCGTAAGGGACTGTTTTGGCCACCAGGCCTGACCGCGAAGGCGTTCGCCATCCCAGCGGCCATTTACCCGTACCGGGCCGATGTCGTCCGCGTGAAGATCTCCTTTAAACTGGAACACCGTCGGGTCTGTCCCCTCAACGCTGAAGGTCAATACGGACGGGGGCAGCACACTTCCGCCCGAGAAGCTCGTTTTCCCGGCATTGAGCGCGAGCGCGCCGCTGAAGCCAGGGTTAGCCGGGTCGCGCGACCAGCGCACCGGGCGATCCAGCACCAGGCGCGGTTTGCTGACCAGCATCGTGCCGTACTGCAATTTGTCGAACCCCGTGGAAAGATCCGTCAGCTCAATAACGTTGTCGCGCCACTCCCCGGTTCCCCGGACATCCCAGCGCGCGTTCATCGGCGTGAAGTTCCCTTTCCCCCAGTAGCGCCACTGCCACAGACCATTATCGGGTAAAAAGTCGTTAGCCTGGCCGTCCAGATGCAGTTCAAAATCGCCCATTTCGTTTTCATGCGCCCGCAAAATGGCTTGCAGGCGTCCATCCACGCCCTTTTGGGTCAGCTTCACGCCCGCCAGCGGCCAGCGGATCTCATCGATATCCAGCGAGTCGATGATGCGCCCGCGCGAGCGCAATAATGCGCCGGGCTCAAACGTAAGCTGCGGATCGTAAAGGCTGCCGGTCAGTTTCGCCGGGAGTCTGGCATACAGGATCAGATCGTTTTGCTTGGCTTCCCCGCTCAGATGCAGCGGCATCGCGCTGTTTTCCATGCTGAGTGAGCCGGGACCGATATTCAGCACCGCGTTGCCCTTACCCGCATCCCCCTGGGTCAGCACGTTGAGGCGCCCCGTGAAGGTAGCTTTCTCCAGCCCCTGCTGCCAGTTATCCACCTTCAGACCGACGCGTCCGCTCATCGGCATACCGGAGGCTGACAAGTTCCAGCGTCCGTCGCTGATCGTTAGCTGCTGGGCGGTGATCTGCCACGGTAAATCGAGCAGCGGCTCGGGGTTCTCCCGCGCCATCACCACCAGCTGGCCCTGATTGCCCTCCCAGTCCAGATCGGCATCGACCAGCGAGGATAACTGTGGCACGTTAAAGGTGGCGACCGTATGCCCCTTCACCGGCACGCCGTCCGGCACCAGCGGCAGGGTAAATTCACCCACCAGCTTCACGGGCTGAGGCTGGTCCGGCAGCTGTACATCGAACTGGCTTACAGAAAGCGTCTGGCCGCGCAGCTGCCCCTTAATACTCACCTGCTCCCCCTTATAGGTGATGTCCTGGCGGGCTGGGGTCAGGGAGGCATGCAGCTCACCTTCCCACTGCTGCCAGGGGGAAAGAGTAAAGCGGTGGATGGTCAGCCAGGTGTTGGGCAGGATGGCCTGCCACTGTGCCAGCGTTTTCGGCGCCACCGTCGAAGGCGCTGATTGCGGTAGTTTGCTCAGGCAGACAGAGTTGAGTTCAAGCGCGCCAATATCCAGATCCCAGCGGCTTGGGTGTGACAGGGTCACGTTTTCGACGCGGGCAATTTCGCACTCTTCTACCAGATAGCGAAGATCGGGGATAATCAGGGCGTGGCGCGTTAGCCGCGGGCTTTTTTCAAACGCGATGCGCGTTCCAACGGGAAGCCAGATCCCGGCGAGTGTGGGCACCCACTGGGCGAGCGTCATCAGCAGCGTCAGCGGCACGAGTAACAGCAGCAGTAATAGCGCGATTGCGGCTTTGTATTTACCCTTCATGGGCAGTTAATATCCTGATTTTGCGAAATAAATAAGCCGTTCTTGCCGCTCATTGTCGCATGTTTAGCCAGGCAGTTGAAGGTTATGCCATTTTTAAGAGTAGATGCTCTACAATAATTCATAGAACTTATTGATTTCAATGAATTTTGAAAAATTGTAAGATAATTTTAAACATGCTAACGTGGTTCCAAAATCACTGGAGAAAGTCTTATGAAACTCGCGGTATATAGCACAAAGCAGTACGACAAAAAGTATCTGCAACATGTTAACGAGACGTACGGTTTCGATCTTGAATTTTTCGACTTTCTGCTGACTGAAAAGACGGCTAAAACCGCCCACGGCTGTGAAGGCGTATGTATCTTCGTTAACGATGATGGTAGCCGACCGGTGCTGGAAGAGTTGAAGAAACAGGGCGTGAAATACATAGCCCTGCGCTGCGCGGGCTTTAACAACGTCGATCTTGATGCCGCCAAAGAGCTGGGCCTGAAGGTCGTGCGCGTCCCGGCCTATTCTCCGGAAGCGGTGGCAGAGCACGCCGTTGGCATGATGATGTCGCTCAACCGTCGTATTCACCGCGCCTATCAGCGGACCCGTGACGCTAATTTCTCTCTGGAAGGGCTGACCGGCTTTACCATGTACGGTAAAACCGCTGGCGTGATCGGTACCGGCAAAATCGGCGTGGCCGCCCTTCGCATCCTGAAAGGTTTCGGCATGCGCCTGCTGGCGTTCGATCCGTACCCAAGCGCCGCTGCGCTGGAGTTGGGGGTGGAGTATGTCGATCTGAAGACGCTTTTCTCCCAGTCGGACGTCATCTCCCTGCACTGCCCGCTGACGCCTGAAAACTATCACCTGCTTAACCAGTCGGCGTTCGACCAGATGAAAGACGGCGTGATGATCATTAACACCAGCCGCGGCGGACTGATCGACTCTCAGGCCGCTATCGAAGCGTTGAAAACGCAAAAAATCGGCGCGTTGGGTATGGACGTGTATGAGAACGAACGCGATCTGTTCTTTGAGGATAAATCTAACGACGTGATCCAGGACGACGTATTCCGTCGCCTGTCGGCCTGCCACAACGTGTTGTTTACCGGACACCAGGCGTTTCTGACCGCCGAAGCGCTGATCAGCATTTCGGAAACCACGCTGGGCAATTTACAGCAGCTTGATAAGGGCGAACCGTGCCCTAACGCGATCGTTTAAGCCCGTCAGGCCGGGCGGCGGTGACCTCTGCCCGGCCAATAATAAGCCCATCGGAAAAATAACAGTGCCCCGGCATGTATAGGGGCTATTTCGTTTAAAATTTATAATGACCTTATAAAATAAACCTATAACTGTTTTCAGGAACCCTTCTACACTTTAAGCGGATATATCGGTAATAAGGTTAATATAAGTCAATTTTATTACGTTCTTAAATGCTGGGCTATTTACTTAGCCTTCACACATTTTTGCCATTAGCAGAGGAGTCTGAAATATGGCATTCGTAACAACGAAAGATGGTGTCAGTATTTATTACAAAGACTGGGGTCCGAAAGAGGCGCAGCCTATTGTTTTCCATCACGGCTGGCCGCTGAGCGCCGATGACTGGGATAACCAGATGCTCTTTTTCCTTGCCGAAGGCTTCCGCGTCATCGCCATCGACCGTCGCGGTCATGGTCGTTCCGATCAGGTGAGTGAAGGTCACGATATGGATCATTATGCCTCCGACGCATCGGCCGTGGTTGAAAGCCTCGATCTGCGTAATGCCGTGCACGTCGGCCACTCCACCGGCGGAGGCCAGGTCGCCAGATACGTTGCGAAGTACGGTCAGCCTCAGGGGCGAGTGGCCAAAGCGGTACTGGTTAGCGCCGTTCCACCGCTGATGGTCAAAACCGACGCTAACCCCGGCGGAACGCCCATTGAGGTGTTCGACGGCTTCCGCCAGGCGCTGGCAGCTAACCGCGCCCAGTTTTACCTCGACGTCGCCAGCGGTCCGTTCTATGGATTTAACCGGGACGGAGCTGAGGTTTCGCAGGGCACGATCCAGAACTGGTGGCGTCAGGGTATGATCGGTAGCGCCAAAGCCCACTATGAAGGCATTAAGGCGTTTTCAGAGACCGACCAGACGGACGATCTCAAAGCCATCACGGTTCCTGTCCTTGTGTTGCAGGGCGATGACGATCAGGTCGTACCGTATAAAAATGCCGCCCTTCTACAGGACAAGCTGCTTGCGAACAGCGAACTTAAAATTTATCCAGGCTTCCCGCACGGGATGCATACCACGCATGCCGATACCATAAATGCCGATATTCTGGCATTTATTCGCTCATAAAGACGTTGATTATCCATAAAAAACCGGGCGCTATGCCCGGTTCTCTTTTACGGTTATAGAAAAGGCCACATGAGCGACCATTTCAGGAAAAGACGATTACAGGAGTTTGATTTTTACCTCATACCCTTCAAGGCCTGTCATGGCCTCACGCGCAGTAAACTCAATTTCAGACACTTCCTGCCCTGTTTTTTTTCGTAGCTCTGCAATTTTTTTGGCTATAAGCGCTGAAATTTCTTCTTCTGCCTTTTGCGTCATTGCGTCAACTTTCATGTTTACCTCTTGCGACCGTTTACTGTTTCCATTTTCTAACTGGCTTTTACCATAAGCTTATGTAAAGCGTAGACTATCTGCGTTACGTCTGCTGCCTTCGCCTCCAGCTGAGCCTTGCATTTAAAATATGCATTTAGATTGCATTATTTCTTCAAGGTGTTATTGTCCCAACGCCTTAGAGCACATAAACATAAGAAAAGATTTGACTCAAACTCGCCCCGCATCAGGGGCATTTTTTTGGCAGTAAATAAGCAAAAACCCGCCATAAGCGGGTTTGCATGTTAATCGTGAAGATTATTTGAAAACTTCCGCTACGGCCTGGAAGTTCGGACCATGCTCACGAGCAGCAATGATGACGTAGTATTTCCCGCCCTTCTCGTCTGCCAGTTTTGAGAGTTTTTCATGAAGATCTGAAGGTGAAGAAATTTGCCCACCTGAAGCCCCTACAGATACGTTACCCAGATATTCCAGTTTGAAGTGGTGCGCTTCATCCTTGGAAATCATATCTGCCGCAGATGCGCCAAAGCTTGCTACCGTTAAAGCCAATACAGTCCCTAATAGTGCTTTTTTCATATCATTCCTCCTGTTGATGAATTTATATATTTAACATTAGCACCAAATATGTAAATGATCCGTATCAATTTTGTAGAAGAATTGAGCAATAAGAAGCGCGCCATTGATCATGATTACCGGCCATGCTGACGCGTAAACTGCGGGCGCAGCAGGTTCATCTACTATACTGACCGGGGTAGTTATCACTTATCTGCCCGGTTGCGCATAAAGCAACTCAAACTCACCTGTACCATGACCATCAGGAGAACAATATGCACACGAGTAAAACCCTGAAAAGGCTGCTAGCCGTATCAGCAGTTGCAGCAATGTTCAGCACCGTTGGCGTACACGCTCAGACGACAGGCGCCGCGCAGACTAGCGCTGCGGGCCAGGCTCAATCAGACGCTAAACTCAGCGCCGGCGACGAAAATGCGTTGAAGGACATGGCGCAGGCAAATATCAATGAAGTTGCCGCCGCCAGGCTCGCCCTCGACAAGGCTCAAACCAGCGACGTGAAAACATTCGCCCAGAAAATGGTCGACGATCACGGCGCCGCCCTGACCAAAGTCCAGGCCGTGGCCCAGAAAAAGGGCGTAGAGCTGCCGACCGAGCCCGACGCCGCGCATAAGGCCCTGACGTCGAGGCTGGAAAACCAGCGCGGTGACGCCTTTGACAAGATGTATATGGAATACGCCGGTGTGAAAGACCACCAGAACGTGCTGTCGAAGCTACAGAGCGACGCCAGTAAAATCAGCGATCCGGATGTGAAGGCCCTGGCCAACGAGCACACTCCGGTCGTTGAGCAGCACCTGAAGTCCGCAGAGCAGATGTCCACCCGCGCCGGGGCATCAGCCGATAAATAAGCGCGCCGGTAAAACGGCAGAGGCAAAATAAAGTGGGGCCCGCAGGCCCCACGCTTATTTCCCCCTTCCCGGGCAACATTATTCAGGCAGCGCGTAAACCACTACCTGGTCTCCTACCTGGTCCTTCAGGATCGTGTTTCCGCCCGCCACGAAGGCCACGTACTGGCGGCCTTTATATTCATAGATGGACGGGTTCGCTACCGCCGGGGCTTCTGCCTGATCGGACCACAGCTCTTCACCGGTTTCTACCGAGTAGGCGCGCACTTTGGCATCCATAGAGGCACCGATGAAGATCACGCCGCCCGCCGTCACGGCCGGGCCACCAATGGTAGGCGAACCCCAGCTTTCCGGCATGAAGAAGCCATACTGCTGTGAGGCGCCAACCGGACGACGCCATTTCACATCGCCCGTGTGCATATCCAGCGCCACGATTTCGCCAAACGGTGGCTTCCAGCACGGCATGCCCAGCCAGTTGCTCGCCACCAGCAGACGCATGCCGTACGGGGCGCCTTCCTGTGGGGCAAAACCGCTTTCGTTGCCGGAGTCTTTGTCCGCGTTATCGTAATCTTCACGGCTGTAAAGCTTCACGTACTGGACGATATGCGAAGTATTGACGATGGCGATCTGTTTTTGCGGATCGAACGCCACCCCGCCCCACTGCACGCCGCCGGCGCTATCGGGATAGGTAAGCGTGCCTTCGCCTTTGGTGGTCGGCGGGGTGTACATTCCCTCATAGGTCAGGTTATCCCACAGGCGGGAACACTGGCCGCCACCGACGATATCCGCCAGCTTCCAGATTTCCGGCTTTTTCGACTGGTCGAGCAGCGGCGCAGGTTTGGTTGGGAACGGCTGCGTAGGCGAGAGCACTTCGCCCTGCACCGAACCATCGCCCTGCGGAACCGGACGCTCTTCGATAGGCCATACGTCCTCTCCCGTCAGGCGGTTAACCACAAACAGGAAGCCCTGCTTGGTGGCCTGAACCAGCGCTGGGATCTGTTTGCCGTCTACGGTGATATCCATCAGCGTTGGCGCGGAGTTGATGTCGTAGTCCCAGACGTCGTGGTGTACCCACTGGCGAGACCAGACCACTTTACCGGTGTTGATGTCCAGCGCGGTGGTGGAGGTGCCAAGCGGAATAGCGTCGACGCGGTTACCGCCCCAGTAGTTGGGAGACGGAGACGAGACCGGGAGATAGACCAGGCCGTTGGCCTCATCGGCAGACATGTGCGTCCAGACGTTGGCCGTACCGGTACGCTTGCGGATTTCTTCCGGGATCGCGTCAAAAGTCCATTCACGCTCGCCGGTCTGGGCGTTGAATGAAAATACGGTGCCAGGAGGCGCTTCGGCATAGGCCCAGTCTTTCCCGGCCCAGCCTACCAGCAGATGGTTGCCGACGACGGTTGGCGGTTGCAGGACAGAGAGCGGATACTTGGCGTTAACGGTGTTCCACTGGTTCAGATCCAGCACGCCGTTGTCCGCAAAGTCGCTGCACGGTTTGCCTGAATCGGCGTCCAGCGCAAAGAGCTTGCCGTCAACGGTGCCCATATAGACGATTTTCTGGCATGCCTGACCGTTCACCGGTTGTTTTGCCTGCCAGTAGGAAACGCCGCGGTTTTTGAGCACCGGCTGGGTCAGCGCCTTGCGCGACGATTTGGTGTCATAGTGCCACTTCTCTTTACCCGTGCCCGGATCCAGCGCAATCAGGCGATCGAAAGGGGTGCCGATATAGAGCGTGTCGTTAGCGAAAATGGGCGTTGCGGACCATACGGTCGCCGGCGTATCGCCTTTGCCATCCGAGACGTCGCCGGTATGGAACTCCCACACTTTCGTTAATTTACCGACGTTATCCGCCGTGATCTGGGTTAATGGGCTGTATTTCTGCGCGTTAAGCTGCCCATGGAAGCTGTCCCAGGTGGCGGTGCCGGGCACCAGCGGCGTCGCTGGCTGGTTCGCCGAGGCGACTTTTTGCCCGTCACCGTTGCCGGTTGAGGCATCGTCTGTGGTTTTTGTGGTCCCGGGTGCCTGCTGATCGGCGGCATCAATGTTAAGCGAGTCTTGGGTTCCCTGAGAGGCCTCAGCGGCTTTATCCTGCGCCTGAAGCGCGAACGGAGCGACCAGCAGCGCCAGCGCCGTCATGCCGACTTTTATGAAGGGATAATGCTTATCGTTATGCACGGGCGGCTCCTCAGGTTCGGACGGAATGTTTGTAACGGGCGGAATTGCTGCTCAGCATAATCAGACCGATCAGGCCGACCACCATGGCTGCCGTTATGATGTACTGGTGCAGCAGCGCGGCGGCAAAACCAATACCCACTAACACGACCAGGGTGATAATCATCATGAAAACACGCGCCCCGCGCCCCGATGCCGCACGTAACATAAAGGTCAGTATCGCCAGCACCGCGCTGGCAATGGCCACGCCCAGTGCGCCAATGGTGCCTGTGACGCCGGTGAGCGGCGTCCACCAGGCGTATAGCGCCACCGCGAAGCCTATTATCGCGGCCAGCAGCAGCAAAATACTGCCGACGCGCGAAGATTGAGAATGCAACATACCAGGGATCCCCCTCTAAAAAATGCAAAATGGACCAACGTAAAGCGTTTTCGTGGATATATGCCCCTGCTGTTCGCGCGTACAATCGCTATTAAAACAATGCGGCGTGAAGAACGGCGGCATATTTCACTAAACGTTACTGAGTATAGAAGAGGATTTTTTTAAGGGACGTTTATCCGACGCGTGAACATGGCCTTCTGAGTATTTGCAGGGTGTTTTCCGCGGCTGGCACAAAGTGGGCAGGCTCATGCTGAAGGTCCGCTATGAGCGAGAAGCGGAGCATCAGTCGCGATATGTTGTCATTATTCCGGTTGGCAGACTTTATTAATGCATGACTTGTGTTAATTTCAATTATCCCTGCTACTGCTTAGGTTAAATTATGCAATCAAACTATGAAGTAATTGAAACAGTACCTCTTCCAGAAGATTTTTGCCGTTTACGCATCATCGCCGGATTGACTCCCCGACCACTTGAATTGGCAAAACGCGCACTTCCTGCAAGCTGTTATGGAGTACACATTGTGTGTGCCGGAAATGCTGTAGGGATGGGACGTATTGTTGGTGATGGTGCCCTGAACTTCGAGATCGTTGATATTGCTGTTGACCCGGAGCATCAGGGAAAAGGTTTGGGACGAGAAATCATGCAAAATTTAATGTTATGGTTTGAACAGCATGTGCCCGCCGGTGCCTATATTACCCTGATAGCCAATGTTCCCGCGCTATATGAAAAGTTCGGTTTTAAGAACGTACGGCCTGAAAGCGAAGGCATGGCTCTGATTTGGGGACACTAGAAGTCATCACCATTTGGAAATTTAACGGAAAGGGTTAAGCTTCTCAGAACATGCTTAAGGGATAGCCAAAAAAATGATTGTTAACTGTATGGTCTACCGTTCAGGCCGCCCTGCCGAAACCGTGGATATCGAGGATATCAGCGAAATCATCCAGGATACCGATGCGTTTATCTGGCTGGGGCTTTGGCAGCCTGAACCGGCGTTTATGTATAAAGTCCAGGAGGAGTTCGGTCTGCACGATCTGGCCGTTGAGGATGCGCTTAACGCACATCAGCGGCCTAAGATAGAGCGTTATGGCAGCTCGGCATTTATCGTTGTAAAGACCGTCAGTGGACAGGGTGACAACATTGAGTTTGGCGAAACGCATTTATTTGTGGGGCGCAACTTTCTTATTACGGTGCGCCACGGTGCTTCAGAGAGCTATGCGCCTATACGCGCCCGTGCTGCTGACGCCCCGGACATGCTTTCGTACGGTCCGGCGTATCCGCTTTACTGTATTCTGGATTTCATTGTAGACAGTTATGCAGAGCTGACTGCGCGCCTCAACACCAAAATTGGTGATATAGAAGCGACACTTTTTCACAGTGAATTTGACCGTGAAGCTATTCAGGACGTGTATTCCCTCCGCCGTAATCTGCTCGGGCTTCGCAACGCCGCTCAGCCAGTAGAAGAAATCTGTACCGAGCTTATCCGCATACATGAAGAACTTATTCCAAAACCCCTCAGGGCGTATTTCAGAGATATTCAGGACCACGCAAGCCATGTAGTCACGGATGTAAATGACATGCGTGAACTGCTTAGCAGCGCGATGCACGTTAACCTGGCACTGGTTTCAGTGCAGCAAAACGAAGTTGTGAAGAAACTGGCCGGCTGGGGGGCCATACTCGTGATCCCGACGGTAGTCTTCAGCATGTATGGCATGAACTTCGACAATATGCCGGAACTGAAGACGCTCTATGGCTATCCGGCTACGATCGCTGTCACGCTGGGCGCCTGTGTATTACTGTGGCTACGACTTAAACGCTCTCGCTGGCTTTAATTGATAAGCCGTCCGATCGTTTTTGGTGCCGTGGAGTAACGTAAAGCCTCACGCTTATGTCGATTATGCCACGGCACCAGACCCTATCCGTTAATTCCCCTGCATATGTCGGTACATTTCTGTTTATTGCGATCCGGGATCGCCCGCTCCACCGTTTATAAAATCCTGAAAAACGAGGCTATAACAGGGTAAGGTCACTCGTTATTATAAATTATCAAGCCACATCGATAATTATTATATTCGTTTATGCTTTATTGAACTCAGGTGTGAATTTATATTGAGGGACGTAAGCAATACTTTTTTAGACAAGGATGATTAATATGAAAAGGGTTTTTATGACGGCTGCATTAACGGGTTTATTTGTCAGTAATAATCTGTATGCAGGCGAAAGCTATCTGGTCTATAACCCACACAATATTGCGGTATTTGAAGTGCGTTTCTTTAATGTTGGCGACGGCCCCTTTATGCCGGACTGGCCGAATGCGTCTGAGTCAACCTGGGATCTTGGCCAGCAGCAAAAAGAAAAAATACTTGATGCCATGCGTTACTGGGCTGAGGTTATTACCCCCAGCCCAGGGCAACTGCCCGCCATTATCAATGTGGGGACGTTTAACGATGAGAATGCCGCAGGTTCCAGCGATTCAGTTACCGACGGCATCATGAGTCTGACGCAGTTGCAGGGAGCATTGAACGGCATTGATACCGGAGAGCTGACCTTTGGCTCCCATGCCCAGTTCATCATGGGCAAACTGGATTTTGATAACGTTCCCTATGTGCCTTCGCAGTTGCCGCGCACTGGAAAGGCCGATCTGGTCAGCGTCGCTGTTCATGAGCTGGCCCATGGCCTGGGAATATCCAATATGGTTACCGATCTGCAAGGCAGTGGGACATTCACGCCCGCTTTTGATACCGTGCCTTTTGGCTCCTGGACCAGCCATCTGCGTGATGACCGTGGCAATCCTGCCCGACCAGGGCAGGTAATATTGTGTAATGGATGCAATAACACCTGGGATCCACAAGGCTTTGATGTACGGCGCGATAAAGGCTATTTCACCGGCAGGCACGTGGATGAAGTACTTGCAGGCGCCATGCCTGGCGTACCGGTGAAAATGTTAGCAGACGACGGTTCCGTCGATGATAACTACATGAGCCATATCGAGCTGAAAAACAGCATGATGAGCCATCAGAACTACCGCAATTACACAACGTTTATGGAAGCGGAACTGGCATTGCTGCAAGATATGGGATATCAGATTGACCGTCGTAACTTTTTCGGTTTTTCGCTGTATGGCAACGGGCAAACTCTCATTAACCGCAATGGATATTTTCTGCGTAATCAGCAGGCGGATGGCTATCTGGCGGGGCAATATAATACCGCTAATCTGGGGGTTGGCCTGCATGTGTATGGCAGTAATAACCATATCTTTCAACAAGCGGACCTGATGACATCAGGGAGTGGCGGCGCGGGCATCCGTATAGATGGGCAAAATAACACCCTGAGCATTGAACCCGGAGTACGGGTATATGCCGATGGCGAAAATGGCCGTGGGGTGATGTTTGCCTACGGTAAACAGCACAACCTTATTCAACGTGGCGACGTTCAGGCACTGGGAGCCCGTGGCGTCGCTATCAGTTTTGACTTTGGCAATAACCTCCTGGGTAACGACGTGGATTACCGTGGATCCTGGCTTCATATCGTGGACGGCTATTACGATGCGTTATTACCCGAGTTGCAGGGAGCGCTGGTAGATAATGCCGACATCAGCGGACGGGTTGCCGGTAAAGGCGCGGCGATTTATATTTCACCGAACGCGCTGGTCGGTAATATAAATATATTAACGGGTGCCCGGCTGGAAGGTGATATTTATTCGGACTACGCCCAGCGGGATGACGATGGCCAACAGCGGTTAACACAGCTTACCTTCGGTCGGAAGGCCAATGCGTATGGGCAAGCGACGGAAGCTGCTGATGCTGATTTCAGCTTTACTTACCGCGGAAACATTGAAGGTATCAATAATCTGGCACTGGACGCGCACGGAGGGAAAACCTCGCTTAATGGCGATTTTCAGATTTACAGCATGACTATCGCGCCAGGGGCCAGCCTGTCCGGCAACGCCAGCTACACGCTTAATGAGGAAGGCCGCTTTGTAAATAACGGGATCCTTGCGCCGGGTAATTCCCTTGGGCAAATCACTCTATCCGGTGCTTATCAACAGGGTGATACCGGACAGTTGTTGTTGGAAGTCGACGGGCACGGCAGGCATGATACTCTGCGTGTGAACGGTCACGCACAATTTGACGGTCAACTGACGTTTGCGCCGCAGCCGGACTGGTACGCCACAAACTGGCGTCTGAATACGCAAGATTTGCTAAAAACAGACTCTTCCGGCGGCAATTTCAGTGCCGTGAACAGCGTGCTCCGCTCACCCACGCTAACGCTGCAAACCACGCCTCAGGGAAAGAATGAATGGCAGCTCTCAATGCTGCGCGCTTCAAACGCATACAGCCGGTATGCGCAGGACGCTAATGCGCGGCAGGTAGGGCAAGCGCTGGATAAAATTGTGGCAGAAGCCAAGTCGGATATTCAACCGCTGTACCGTACTCTGGATTTCTCCGCCACTGATGGCGGGAGTATCAGCAATGCCTTGCCGCAACTTTCTGCGGGCGCCTACAGCGCCATGTTCGCAAGCTCCCTTCACCGTGAACAACAGATAGCACGGATCGTTGGCGGGCCGAATCCTGTGGCTATGCCGAAGCAACTGGCGGCAGGCGAATGGCGCAGCTTTGCCATCCCCTTTGGCGGCGGCTTCTGGCAACAGCGTCAGGGTGACAGTGTAGGATATGACGCCAGCAGTTATGGCATTGTATTCGGTGCTGAAAAACAAAACGATCAGAATCTCAACTGGATTTATGGCTTCCATGGTGCGATCAGCGGCCAGTCGGTGACGGTGAAATCACCGGAAACCGCAACCGGAAAAACCACTGCTTTCGATCTGGGTATTCATGCTCGTTACGGCGCTGAAAGGTCCGAAGGAATGTATTTATTCGGCACTGGCCGATTGGGTATTGAAGACAGCTGGCTGGACAGAAACATTCATGTAGAAACTTACGGAGCAAGCCACCATGCCACCTGGACCGGATTGTCAGGCTCTGTTACGGCCGGCGGGGGCTATCGATGGGCGCTAAATAATAATGTGAACGCCGGACCGGTAACTTCATTGAATTACACCACATTACATCGTCCCGGCGTGAAGGAAAGCGGCAATGACGGCAGCCGACTGATGCTGGGTTCGCAGACCTTCGATTCTCTGAGATCAAGTATCGGGATGAATAGTAACTGGAATGTCCCCCTCGCTTCAGGGGCGTCGATAGCAGCTGAGTTGCAGCTTACCTGGGATCATGAACTGCTTGATGGCAACGTAGTGCAACACGCCTCTTTCGCCAACTATCGAAGCACAGGGTTTAGTTCCAGGAATCAGGTGACTGGCCGTGACGCTCTGGGCGTTAAGGCAGGTATGAGCTATAAAATCAACGCTGATGTCGAATTGGGCATCGGGGTTGAAAGCGAAATGTTTCGTTCTGGCTATGACTCGATCGCAGGTAATCTTTCAGCCACCTGGCGTTTCTGATGTCTGAGGACGAGAAAATAACAGGGCTGGTCATTTAACTCACCGTAACCCCGGCGTTGCCGGGGTATACCTAAAGGTTATTGATATCAGAAATGGCTTGTGTCTCCCTGGCCATGCTCACCTGAGCCTTCAACCCGCTTAAGCTGGATCTCTTCACCACGTTGCCAGGCATCAGCTCCCTTAGCAACGGGGTGCGCCACAATACCCTCACGTTCTTGTTTGATGGCTTGCGTGCTTACGTCAAAGCGTCGATCTCTGTCCGCAAGGAGTTTGGGGTCTAACTGCCCTTCCCCGGTAAAGCCCATCATCAGAGCCGGAATGCCGAGCGGCAGCTTTTTATCGCGGTCGGTGTGCCAGGTATGCCAGGTCTTCCCGTAGGTATTCACAATTTTGCTCATCAATGCTTTGTCAGCCACTGCCGGTAAACCGGGAGCAATCAGACTGCCGGATTTCACTTCATATTGATGGCTGTGCCATAATTTTTTTTCTTCCGGCGGCAGTGTGTTAAACAAACGCTCACTAATGATGTACTCAACGCCCATTAAACGGGCATCTTTGGTGTTTCCGTCGTAGATCACCGCCTGCATCACGTCTTCATTCAAGACGGTTACATAATGATGGGCTTCCATCTGGCCATTTTTATCCCCGCTATAAAAATGGAAACCGTCCAGGTAGGCACTCATTGCATCAATGGGCGGACGGGACTGGATAAGCTGCGCACCGGCTTCAAGCGTGCTCGTCCCGACGGAGGTTTTTACACCCGGAACAGGCGTATTTGAAGGGGTGTTGTTCGCGCCGCAACCCACTAAAGTCAGGCTCGACAATAATAAAAGCGATAATGGTTTCATTGACCCTCCCTGTAAAAGTCACTTTACTGAAAGTAGTACATTAGCGCAGACACGCCAGGCGAATTTTTATTAAACCATCGGGCTAACTGGCGTACCTTCCGTTTAAACTGATTTTCTGAAATAAATAATGTAGAGCTGTCAGTGACCCTACGAAAATAAACATCATGCGTCATCTGTTCAGGAATGCATCGACGGCGTTCTCTTGTGAATGTCCTCTTATGGCACAGGGCTACCGGTTTTCTGTTGCAGCACCGTTGCTCTACTGGAAACCGAGCTACTATATGCAACATCAGATACTTTGAGGTTGACCAGATCACAGCCTCGTAGCTTACTGTCCAAAGCCATATTGAACAGAGCCAAATCGCGCGTCTTACCTTCTAGTTCAAGCCTGATTCGTATTCCCCAGATATGAGATATCTGAAGTGGTCTTTTTTGGCCGACGATACGGTCTTTGTTCCACGGTGACGTGTTCATACTCGAATCTCCTGCAATATGGGAGATTTGAGTATGGTTGTCTCTTATGAGCGAGGAACGGACATGGATCTCTAAGGAGACTCACCTTAAATTTGGAACGTTTCCTCAATTTTCAAATTATTCATTTTACCGACAGTTTATGTGACGTCTGGACGCAAAAAACTTTTTCACAATAAGCTTTCTAACCATTCAGTAAATACACGTACCCTGCGTGAAAGATGGCGGTGTGGATAAAGAAGTGACAAGTTGCGGTCAGGAGAGGGATAGCTGGGCAATACCTCAACAAACTGCCCGCTATCAAGATAGGGCTTTAAAAAGACGTTCATTCCCTGAAGTAACCCCAGACCAGCAAGGCCCGCAGACACGTATGCCTCGGAGTTATCTACGACAAGTTTACTTGGCAGGATTATTTCCTCGATCCCCTTTGGCGTCGCAAAGGTCCACGGCATAATTTGCCTACTGCTGCTGTTAACCCAGTTGATGGCCTGGTGATTTTTCAAATCCTCCAGCGTTTCCGGCTTGCCATATAGCGCAATATAGCCACGACTTGCACAGGTCGTCATTTTGATATCGCCCATCCTGTGAGCAATGTAATCACCATCTTCCAGTTCTCCCACCCGGAGTATGCAATCCAGACCATCCCGCAACATATCCCGACGACGGTCTGAACTACTCAGAATGATTTCAATTCCCGGATACGTTTTATAAAAGTCGGGCAACCGGGGGATGACCAGCAGCGCTGCAAGCGCGATAGGCATATCTACACGTAGCTGGCCGTGCAACACTTTGTCGCTGCTGAAGGACTCCAGCAATTCATCTGCCTGTGCCAGCAGGGGTTTACTACGACGATAAAATTCTTCCCCGTCGGGCGTAAGATTGATACGGCGCGTAGTTCGCTGCATCAGACGCGTGCCGCTGTGCCGTTCAAGCAACTGTAGCGCTTTGGTAACGGCGGGACGATGAATGCCCAAATTCTCTGCCGCCTGAGTAAAGCTTCCAGACTCAACTATTTCTATAAAAATTCTAATAGATTCAAATAGATTTATTTGCATAAGGATATCGTTCTTCTGCTACCTGGCAAGGCATGCGGGTTAGATTGTTACTGATTTTATAACAGTGATGAATAATTTTAGCTATTTTTCTAACTAATATTCCTGCTTACACTTCCCTTCATTCGTTACGCCGTTTCGAAAAAGTAAATATCAGGCCGCCCGATCGGAGCGGCAAGCTAATATGAAGGAAATTTCATCATGAAAGATAACCGTGTCTGCCAAATCCTTGGCATAGAAAAACCTGTCATCCAGGGACCTTTATCATGGCTGACCGATGCTCGTTTAGTTGCAGCCGTAAGCAACGCTGGCGGGCTGGGCGTGCTGGGTCCGAACGCTGGCTTAACCGCGGAAACCGCTGTTTTCACCCCTGAAGAAACGGCAGAAAAAATGCGTGCAGAAATTCGCAAAACCAAAAAGCTCACCGAAAAGCCATTCGGCGTAAACCTGATACCCACGCCTGAAAATGACATCTGGACTCAACCTATTTTGCAGGTGATAAAAGAAGAAGGCATCAGGGCTGTGGTATACACCGGGTATGGTGAAGGGGCAGTGATACCCGAATTATTCAACGAATTAAAAGCGGCGGGTATTGCCGTAATTTACAGGGATATCAACCCAACGCCTGAAAATACCCGGCTTGCTGAAGAAGCTGGAGCCGATATCATCGTTGCTACAGGTTTTGACGAAGGTGGGACTCTTCCGGGTACTGCACTGGGTACCTTTTCAATCGTGCCACTGATTGCCGATTCCGTGGTGAATATTCCCGTAATGGCTGCTGGCGGTATTACCGACAGCCGCACCGCAAAAGCGGCGCACGCGCTCGGCGCCGAAGGGGTCTTTGCCGGTTCGGTCTTTATCGGCACCGAAGAAAGCCGCGTACCAAAATCTGTCAAAGATAAAATCATTGATTCAAACGGGCTGGACCTGTTGCTGTTCCGTACGCTGCCTCACTATTACCGCTCGTTACCGGGCAGGCTGTCAACAACGCTGGTATCAATGGATAAAGCCGGAGCAAGTAATGAGGAGTTAGGAAAAACGATGGGAGGGCTGCGCGGCCTGCGTATAGGTATGCTGGAAGGTAACACCGATGAAGGTTATATCTCACTCGGGACGGGCATCGGCAATATTCGCAGCGTTAAAAGCGTAGCGGAGGTAGTGGACGAGTTAACCGTAGGGTGAATGCGGTAACACCGTTAAAATAAAAGAGACAGGCAGTTCGTCGTCTACCCGAACTGCCTTTCTCTTTGTATGTAACGTCCGCTTTTGGCACAAAACAGCCGTTAACATTCATCGGACCCTCAGTAAATCTGAATAGCGGGTCGTGTACCGCGGCGAAAGCATTTCACGCTTCATCTGCCATTGCTGCTGTATGCCCTGCCCGGCAAAGTAAAGCGTTCCCTTTCCATCTTTCGCGTTCAGACGATCCAGCACTTCCATCAACTTTTCACTTCCGGCACGCGGCGCGCTGTTGTCAAACAAATTGAGCTGGGCAACCCCCTGGCTGAAGAAGTCTCCGAGCATAATGCCGGCTTTCTGGTAGCGGTGCCCCTCCTTCCAGATTTTGTCGAGGCACTTTACCGCAGCGCTGATAATGTCGCGGGAATCCTGAGTGGGCGTGAGAAGCGTCATTGAGGCACTGTTGCCGTAATAGGGTTCGTTCAGCGCGAATGGGGAGGTCTTAACGAACGCCGAGATAAAGCGGCAATACTGATGCTCGCCGCGTAACTTCTCAGCGCCACGAGCCGCATAGCTGCATATAGCCTGACGCACCTGCTCATATTCTGACACGCGTTCACCGAATGACCGGCTACAGACGATCTCCTGCTTTGCCGGTGCAAACTCTTCCAGGTCGAGGCACGGCTCGCCGCGCAGCTCCCGGACCGTTCGCTCCAGCACCACATTGAAGTGCTTGCGGATAATCCACGTGCTCTGCTCTGAGAGATCCAGCGCCGTTTTGATGCCCATCGCGTTGAGCTTCTTGCTGATGCGCCTGCCCACGCCCCACACGTCCTCTACAGGCACGATAGCCAACAGCCGGCGCTGGCGGTCGATATTGGATAAGTCAACTACCCCACCCGTCTGCTGCTGCCATTTCTTCGCCGCGTGATTTGCCAGCTTCGCCAGCGTCTTCGTCTGGGCTATACCCACGCCGATCCTCAGGTGCGTACGCTTCAAAACCGTTTCGCGGATCTCCTTGCCAAAATCAGTCAGGTCCCGGCAGTTTCGAACCCCGGTGAGGTCACAAAAGGCTTCGTCAATGGAATATATTTCGACGCGCGGGCTTATTTCCTCCAGCGTGGTCATAACCCGGCTGGACATGTCAGCGTAAAGTTCATAGTTACTGCTGAAGCAAACCACGCCGGCGCGCCGGAACAGGTCTTTCTGCTTAAAGTATGGCGCCCCCATGGTAACGCCAGCGGCTTTGGCCTCTGCGCTGCGCGCTATCACGCAACCGTCGTTATTTGAGAGGACAACCACCGGTCGGCCTCTCAAATCTGGCCTGAATACCGTCTCGCATGATGCATAGAATGAATTCACATCACAGAGCGCAAACATATCAGCTGGCCGATTTAACAATAAAAGTGACCACGCCAAAGACGTCCAGCGTGTCTTCACTGCCAACGATAATCGGCGAATAAGCGCTGTTCATCGGATTGAGTTGAACATGAGGCCGCAGTTGCAGGCGCTTAACGGTAAATTCCCCTTCTACCGCGGCGATAACAATATCTCCGTGCTCGGCCGTTCGGGAACTATCGACCACCAGCAAATCGCCGTCGCTTATTCCTCCTTCAATCATCGAATCACCCGCGGCTTTAACGAAATACGTCGAGCTGGGGTGGGCAACCAGAAGTTCATTAAGATCAATGCGCTGCTCCACATAGTCGGCAGCCGGGCTTGGGAATCCGCACTGAACTAAATCGCTGAAAAGTGGAAGCGCGACAATCTCACGCAGTTCTGTAGGTCTGATAAATTCCATTACGCATACCTCTACTACTGTTTTTATATACAGTAGTTTTGTTTTGAAGCGCACGCAAGCCAGCTGAACCGTAGCGACTGTTTAAACCTTCACCGTTTCGTTTGTAAGTTTCTCTCTGCCTTCAAATTATAGTTTTTGTAAATTTTACGATTAAACGCTTCGACTGCTCGTTTTAAACGCTAAATGAATAGATTGTCATCAACTCAGACAAAATGAAGAGCGGCATGGCATTTCTTTAGCCAGAATGCCGTTTGACTGTACCCATATACAGTAGTATTTTTACGTGCGGGCAGAATCGCACAATTAATATTCATAGGGAAAAAATAATGTTTGTTGAACTGGTTTATGACAAGCGAAACGTACAGGGGCTGGAGGGAGCCAGGGAGATAATTCTGGCTGAACTGACAAAACGTGTGCACCGGATTTTTCCTGATGCCAGCGTGACGGTTAAGCCGATGCAGGCGAACGGCCTGAATAGCGATGCCAGCAAAAGCGACCGGGAAAAGCTGAACCGTATGCTTGAGGAGATGTTTGAAGAGTCGGACATGTGGCTGACGCAAGAGTAACCAGCGTTTAGCGACAGGGAAACCCGCTATGGCATATGGCAGGTCTCCCTGTCATCAACGTACAATAACGCAGGGCAGGAATTTATTAATATCGCTTCATTGTGTTGACTGGCGCCCTTTCTGACCAGTCAGGCCTTTCTCCAGACATAATGGCACGCTGTTGTGATGGCGTCACAGACTGGGTTATTTCAGGCATTGATTTATATTCAGGTTGTTCAGGAGAGCTGAGAACCAGATCAGAACTACAACCTGACAGAAGGAAAAAAACGAATACAGATGAATTAAACTTAAACACTTCAACCCCTTCCAATGGGACACGTTTTGCAGACAGAATGCAGTGTCTCCCGGCGACTTTGCCCCATTCAGCAAAGACACGCGCATACCCGCAGAGAGCCTGTAACGCCCCTTGGCACAAACATTCATTACAAGAATAAAATTATGCCGAAATTATTTCCGCAGTCAATAACTCATGGCAACGAGTTCACGCTGCACGGGGGATAACAAAAAGACTGTCAGATGACCGACTTATAAATTCAGAGCGTCCTCAATAGCACCTGTGCCATTTATTGCCGAGACTCTCCGTATCGATATAGCTGGTTTATTACTCGCTGGCTCTGCCCGCGCCCAGAGGTAATGTGATTTGGTATGGGTACGCACTGGCGTTATCCATACCTTTTCTTTGATTGCTAATTAAATGGCAGAGAAAGACAGCTTACCTAAAAAAATTCTGTGGCTGTCCGGTAGGGTTTTAATAAATATATTGTACTACCTGAATCCTTCTTTTATCCATGCCCTATACTTTCAGTCTGACTGACTGGAGATTTCTATGTGTGGACGTTTTGCACAAGCCCAAACTCGTGAAGAATACCTGGCCTACCTTGCCGACGAAGCCGATCGCGACATCGCATATGACCCGGAACCGATTGGACGTTACAACGTGGCGCCCGGTACCAAAGTGCTGCTGTTAAGCGAACGCGACGAACAACTGCACCTCGATCCGGTACTCTGGGGCTACGCACCTGGATGGTGGGATAAAGCACCACTGATTAACGCACGGGTAGAAACCGCAGCCACCAGCAGAATGTTTAAACCTCTGTGGCAGCATGGACGGGCGATCTGTTTTGCCGATGGGTGGTTCGAATGGAAGAAGGAAGGTGACAAGAAACAACCCTACTTCATTCACCGGGCTGACGGGCAGCCGATATTCATGGCGGCGATCGGCAGCACGCCATTTGAACGTGGTGATGAAGCCGAGGGATTTCTGATTGTGACGTCTGCTGCGGATAAAGGACTGGTTGATATACACGATCGGCGGCCGCTGGTTCTGTCGCCGGAAGCTGCAAGGGAATGGATGCGCCAGGACGTAGGCGGGAAAGAAGCTGAGGAGATCATTGCCGACGGATCTGTGTCCGCAGACAAGTTTATCTGGCACGCAGTGTCGCGTGCCATTGGTAATCCCAAAAATCAGGGTGCTGAATTGATTGAGAATGTTCAGTGATATCCTGAGAGATATTACCAGAGTTTTACGCCTCCATCTGGCTACTTCCCCCCACAGGAGTCATGCCGTACACCTTAGTTACACATTTTTGTATGCCGTCTTTAAGATGCTTTACCTTTTTCTTGTCTGAATTATTCCGCTCAAAATAATTCACGGTGGATATTTTATTTTGACAATAGCGCAAAGGGGGAGCCCTTAAGCACTCAATCCACGGTTCTCCAGCATCGGTTCAATCTTCGGATCGTGCCCACGCCAGTTCCGGTAAAGTTCAGCTAAATCAGTACTATTTCCGCGCGACAAAATCGCCTCGCGGAATGTCTGCCCGTTTTCACGCGTCAGGCCGCCCTGCTCGACAAACCACTGGTAGCCGTCGTCGGCCAGCATCTGCGTCCACAGGTAGGCGTAATACCCTGCCGCGTAGCCCCCGCCAAAAATATGGGCGAAGCATACTATCCAAATGTCGTTTTTATTCTTTCTAAACAATAATTTAACTTGCAATCGAAGCGCTGATTTGTGCTATTTCCACCTATAATAGAACCTCATGCAATTCAGTAGGTTGCGTATCGTTTTGGGGAAGAAAATCACTCAAAAACTCCCTTTACCCACTCTAAAATCTCGTGTTTCGCACAATTAATAAACGATTACCGCCTCAAGACATAAGTTAACCTTGCGTAGCGTCTTCCAGTTTCGCGACGTGCCGCTTTACGCCCACATGTACCTCGGCATAATCCTCATAGATCCGATTGTAAGATTTATCCATTGCGCGCTACTTATTCTACCTGCCCTATACTTCCAGTAATGGATTTGACTGGAGGTTTTTATGTGTGGACGTTTTGCACAAGCCCAAACCCGTGAAGAGTACCTGGCTTATCTCGCAGATGAAGGTGATCGCGACATCGCATACGACCCTGAGCCTATTGGACGTTACAATGTGGCGCCAGGTACAAAGGTCCTGTTGCTGAGCGAACGCGACGAGCAGTTGCACCTCGATCCTGTGTTCTGGGGTTATGCCACAGGATGGTGGGGAAAAACGCCACTAATAAACGCCCGCGTCGAAACAGCGGCCACCAGCAGAATGTTTAAGCCTCTCTGGCAGCATGGTCGGGCGATCTGTTTTGCGGATGGGTGGTTCGAATGGAAGAAGGAAGGTGAAAAAAAACAGCCCTACTTCATTCACCGGGCCGATGGTCAGCCAATATTCATGGCTGCGATAGGCAGCACACCGTTCGAACGCGGCGATGAAGCAGAAGGTTTTCTCATCGTGACATCGGCAGCGGACAAAGGTCTGGTCGACATTCACGACCGCCGGCCGCTAGTTTTGTCGCCGCAAGCTGCAAGAGAGTGGATGCGGCTGGACGTTGGAGGGAATAAAGCGTTAGAGATAGCTTCAGACGGTGCAGTGCCCACCGATAAGTTCAACTGGCATGCGGTAACGCGTACAGTTGGAAATGTAAAAAACCAAGGGAGGAATTTGATAGAGCATATAACAATCAAATCTAATATCAGTTAGACCTGCACTTTTTAGCTAGTCTCACAATAGCATATTTTTAAGAAATAAATATGTTTGCCGCCATTGGACCACTGAGTCCATTTATACGATAGAACTCAACACGAACACCAGGACTTAACGTTTGGCTTTCGCTATTGTTTAATGCAGAGATGTGTAAGAAAACATCTTTACGCCCATCCGATGGTATAATGAACCCCTTCCCACTCTTGCAGTCAAAACTTTTGACAACGCCTGTCATTTTACGAGTCAAATAATTTCCTTTTGTGAAATCCAATTTGACTATACAGGAAAAATTTGGATTAGCTAATCTAATTTTCATAGCCTCCCAGATGGCTAAAATAAAATTTGCTAAATAGTTTAACACGTGCCTTAATGATCTGGTTAGTTCGATGCAATGTGAATCTGACTTTTTCTAAGTAATCCTCATAACCAGGTGCTATCTCTGATATCCCTTCTCTTGAGTCCATACGTATGCCATTATGCGTTTCTTTTCATGAAGTTGTAACTTCTTAAGTGTTCAAGGGGAGTTTTTATGTCTTCAAAAATGATAGGTCTTGTTAAGTGGTTTAACGAAGATAAAGGTTTTGGTTTTATCTCCCCACTCGATGGAAGTAAAGATATTCTTGTTCACTCTTCTTCACTACAGGGAGAGACATTCAAAACTCTTTTTGAAGGACAAAAAGTGAAATTTGTTATCATTGCCGGTACTAAAGGTCCGACAGCTGCAAATGTTACGCTCTGCGATAAATAACCCCCTCAAGGGCCGTTTAAGCTTATACGAATTAAAAAACAAGAAGAGTCATTTATCGTTTGCGAATATCATTACAACAGGCCAGCATATTTTCAGAACCGTCAAGTTTGCTGACCGATGTGATGAAATGCAGGACTGCTGCATGAATAGTCTCAAAGCAGAAGCTAACTGCTTATAAAATATTAAAGTGCGTAAGAGGTTAGGCAGCCTCCAAAAGCATCACTTCTTATTTATTGTATGAGTTTTTTAGTAACGTTCAGGGGCTTTGAACAAAGCATTACAGTAAGGGCATACTAATTGAGATCTCTTTTGTACACGATTGTAACTATGCTCCGAATCTTTTGAGCAGTTTGGACAAGGGCATTTGACTAAATAATTTCGGCGGAATTGATTGTTTTTACGTGCAGACACAGGCTTCTCCAGTTCAAATGGGCTACTACAGTACACGCTAAGGCAGAATATTGCTTGTTTTAATTTCGAAAAACAAACAATACATAGAAAAAAGCAACACTTACCGAACAGCCACGACCGCTAAAAATCGTTTGAATACATGGTGATATATGAAAAAAGTAATCATTTTCTTTAATGGTAAACCAAGTAAGGTTGTCACTGTGCTTAAAGGCGTAACATCAATACTCGAACAGTACCCTGGTGGAGAAGAGATCAATCTTCAGATAATGTCAGCCGGTTTCCCCTCTTTAACAGGGGACCATGAAGTTGTCTATGTTGCATCAGATCGAGAGCTAACCTCTCAGGAAATTTTTGATGCGGCACGAAAGTATCTATAAGCTTCGGTGTTTTTTACCAACATCGCGGAAGATATTGAACAAGAAGCATTATAAAAATAATTAGAAATCATCAGCATTGCCTACCTGGTGTAGGCTTTTTTTTATATAGCAGACGATACATTTCTTTAATGTTAAACAATACACATTGTCGTTATTTTAACCAACATACCGTTCACATGGTCTGAACCTACCCATGAGATTTCTATGAAAATCATAAGTTATACGGTGTTGCTAATGTTCGAAAGCAAGCCCTTCAATCAAATGGATAACTCCTTGATTGTAGATTTCTTACGTAGTCGTCAGTATTTGGAAAAATCTGGTAGTGGAGTGAGATTTCCTCAAAACACCTACATCGGAATTGAAAAACAAATGGTTTTAGATTGGGAGTCTGAAAAAGACGGCGCAGCCAAGTTAAAACAGCGACTTTATGGCATTCTCCGTAGGATTAAAAATTTAGAGCCTACGCCTATGGTCATTTTTTTGATGATATCACCAGAAGAAAAAACCCTTACATTTGTGCCCAGACTCAAAGGTAAAAAATGAAATAAATGGTGAGGTAGCTTCAAGGATATGGCCAGACTTTTGCGAATTCGCTGATATTTAAGAACTCTCAATTTTGTATGTATGTTTTCATCCCTCGGGTAATTGCTCATTATGAATTTTGTCCAGCCGATCATACTAACCTAAGTAAGCTAGTTTGATGCGGGATAGCCAGCCGCCGCACTCATTACATTCTATGTAGTACGGCATTCAATACCATCCTAACTTAAGTCACATATTTTTAACTGTTTGGAACATTTTTTGATTCACACAGTCTAAAAAATAAAATCATATAAAGGTCATTTATGATAACGCTCATAATCTCTACTATCGTCGTAATAGTTCTGGCATTGATGATATTCTGTCTGGTTAAAGTTGGGATCTGCACATCTAATAATCCTGATGATCTATAATCATTTACGTTTCGCTGATTCCCTTGAGGGCTGGGAATTTCTTATACAAAGTACATACGGCCACATCATAGATAATCGCTACCTGCTTCCTGTCCACGCCGTTTACAATCAGACGCCCCGCCTGCGCCCATTGCTCTGGGGTTAACTTCGAGCGCCTACCACCTACGCGCCCTTTCTCACGCGCTGCCGCCAATCCTGCCCGGGTACGCTCCACGATTAACTCCCTCTCCATCTCGGCCAGGGCTGACATGATATGGAATCAGCACGCGGCTATGGTTGAAGTCCCTGATTCATCCGCTGCATAAACAGTGAATCTGCCGGCATATCAAGGCGAACATCGATCCAGCTGTTCACCGGCACGTCCATCGGTTCCCCTTTCGTTTTGACGATCTCCCCGTTATCGCTCAGCATGTATTTCCGTTTGAACAGGCGGATAGTCAGTCCGCCGCTTTCGGTTTGCTCAGCTTCTACAACTCCCAACTCTCCCATGCCGCCAGGGTCCATTGGAGGTAGTAACTTCCATCCCTCAGACGCCAGGCCTGCCGAACCAGTCAGCACATAAACACCAACATCGAGCCGCGAGATTTTGATACCTTCAGCCTCGTCGTTCGCCGTACCACATCCACACCATGTGAATCCAGCTTCATCAATATCGGTGCGCTGGTTCTCCTCCTGAGATTTTACGATTCTGGCAATCGGAGATGCAGCCTTGAGCGTTCCGTCGCTGGCTTTCGTGGTGTTCTGCGTTGAATAAAGAGTATGCGTAGTAGAAAAACCAACGTTAGTTAGCCCGGAAACAGTGCCGTTTCCCTGACGATATTTCAGCCCCTGAGACGTTGAAGCTAACTGCCATGAAGTGTATCCGCCCCCAGTTGCATCATGCCAACCGCGCAGCGTTAACATGCCAGTGTAAACATCTACACCGCTTCCTCCGCCCCATGCATTCGCTCCCAGCTGAATGCCGAAAGACATTCCGAGCGGGTATTGAGTAATCAGATCATACGAAGCGAGTGGCCGGAAATCACGATGAACTTGGGCCATAACAGCGGCTCCGTTTATGTACGATGACACCGGGGCAAACTGACTATCAACGTCTCGTGTAGCGCTGTTTCCAAAACCGAGGTTTGTGCGAGCGTCAGCGGCATTCGTTGCCCCGGTCCCGCCGTCCGAAACTCCAACCGCTCCATTGCTCGCTTTCTGGACCAGTTTGCCGATCGCCGGAATGGTTACACGAGCGCCGTTGATGGTAACGGTGATGCTCTGGTTTGCTGAGGTGGTGGCGAACGTCTCCCACGCGCCGATGTTCTCGTCGTACTCGTTGATCAGCTGAGACATGCTCTGCGCCAGGCCGTCGACCGAGAGACTATCAGTAACAAGAATGCCGTACTTCTGGCCGCTCAGCGCCGGAGACGCGGCAGGCGTAACCGTCAGTGACGTCGCACTATTGATGGCGGTGATCTGAAACATCTGAACCGGGTTAGAAAGAACAAACAACGTCTGGCCAACCCGAATCTGGCTGGCCGGTGCCGTCCAGTTCGTGCCGGTGCCAGTGGCGGTATTTCCGTTAATGGCGATGGTGCCAGTGTTATAGAGCATATTTTCTCCAGACAATAAAAAACCCCGCCGGAGCGAGGTTTGTTGAATAACGAGTTGGATGAATTAAACGTACATGTCAGGAATTACTGGTAATGAGATAGGGGTAACGCCCTGGTTCGCCAACTGCCGATCGGCCCAGCCAACATAAGCTCCCCTGCCGACCCACAGGGTTCCGTTCTGCATAACCAACCCATAGTGATAATGGTTAATACGCTGACCCGAGCTGTAACTGGGTACCCTCAGCCCAAAGCGCCCCACCGGAACGTAGCCGCCGCCTGGAACAGTCTGTGCTGTTGTTGAGGGGGTCAGTTTATTCCCCGTAAACACAAAAGGTCTTTTGGCTGTTGAGAACGTACACTGTCCTGCCGCGTTATAAATATTGAGACCAGGATTCGCCGGTACCGGGGCCACCCCGCCAGCAAAAATAACGACATCCACCGTTCCGGTCATAGGCTGGTCAGTGGTGTTAGAACCATCATTCAGGAACATTAACCGGCTGCCGTTATAGTCCAGCGTATACGGGCTGTTCCATTTACAGCACACGAGATATTTACTGCGATCAAACCCGGAAATCGCAGGCGTATTCCATCCGGATGTCCCGACAGTAACCCTTGCCTTATAGATACACATACCCACGTTTGATGCGGTTGTAATTGACGTAAAATCCGTGCTGTTGGCAATGAGCAATCCGATATTTGAAGACTGACTGACGGGAAGAATCTGCCAGATCGTACCGGAGAAGGCCACTTGCGCCGGGTTGGGAAGACCAGGGCTGGATGCACCACTCCATTTCTGCGTCACCGTTGCGCCGGATATGGACACACTTTGCAGCATGAATATCCCGTAATCACTTATTACTGTTTCATAAGGTATGAACAGCACTGTTGAACCTGCAACATACCCCGAAACGGTGGCCGTAGTACTCTTCCCTACACCGCCCGTTATTGCGCCGCCATAAGACGGGCAGCGCAGTCCTGCGGTAATTTCCATGGGCTTACCGCCGTCATTAAGATCAATCAGAAGTCCTGAAGGCATAGCACTACCAGCTCCCAAGTACGATGCGGCCACCACCGGGAATGTTGACGGTTACACCGTTGCCATTGATCACCGTTGTGTTGCCGGAGCCATTGAAAGAAAAATTACCGTTTGTGGCGTAAATCGAGCCGCGAACGGTCACGTTGTTGAACGTCGCGTAGCCTGATTTGTTGATGTGCCAGCCAACGTTCCCGGTGCCGTCCCAGGTTGTCGACTGGATGTAGCTGCCGATTTTGAGGTTGCTGATGGTCCCGTTACCAATGACCGTATCCCGAATTATGGTCTGCCCATTCTGGATAACGAAAGGAAGGGTAACGGTCGCTCCGGCCTGGTGCGTTACGGCGAAGCGATCAGCGAGGAAGATAACCTGCGACTGCATGCCGGACGGCGTATTCTCCACGCCTATCCCCATCCCTGCGGCGTAGTACTGGCCGTTGCTGGATAACCCGACCTTGATGCTGTACATCGCCTTCAGGTCGCCGTTGACGTTCGCAATGGCCTGAGCGTTAGTGGTAATGGCTGAGGTATGTCCGTTGATGGTCGCTGTGATGCCGTTTATCTGTGTGGCCGTGGCCTGCTGGTAATCGGAGAACGTCTGGTTCAGGCTGTTGATGGATGCCTTATTGCCGTTCACGTCAGTCTGCAAACTCAGCAGCGAACGCGCCGTTGCCTCCTTCTCGTTGACGATCACCTCATCAATGCGGTCCAGCTGCGCGCTGTTACCGGCGACCGATGCCGACAGCGTTTTGCGCGCCGCTACCTGCGCCAGATTGCCCTGAATAATCGCGATGGCAGAGTTCTTCACTCCTCCCGTCATACCGTCCACAGACACGCTGATGTTATCGATTCGCTGACCCAGCGCGGTATCAGCGGTCGCCACTGTCTGCTCAAGCTCGCTCAGAGAAGAAGACACATTTCCGACCGTGCTCGACAGGTTTGTAACGCTGGTCTGAACTTTCCCAATATCCTGGGCGTTTTTGGCGATTTCCTGAGCCTGCTGCTCCAGTTCGTCATTGGCCTGTTTGATATCGTTAGCCATGCCAGCAATTTTTTCATTGCTGTCCACCGCGTTCTCGATCAGGTCCTTGAACGTATCGGAGCCTTTCATGTCCTCCAGGATTGCATCGGTGATATCGGATACATCGATGCTGGCCTGTCCGCGCACCCAGTCGGTCCACCCGCTCTGATTCCCGATCCTGTCGCCAAGCCGTGCCTGGTACCAGAATTCCTGCCCCGCCTTCAGCCCCATCTGCTGATAAAGTTTCTGCGGATACGGTACAGATGCCAAAAGCATAGGATTCGAACCGTCAGCGGCAATGCTGTATTGCAGCTCAGTGCTCAGGGTGTCGCCGGTATTCGCCGGGAATCCCCAGGTGACGTTAATTCCGAATACGACGTCTTCGGAGGCTTTAAGCCCGACAGGTTTGGGTACATCACCCGCGCGTCCCTTCAGATGAGTAAGCGCGGAAGTTGCCCAGAGACTCGACGCACCGCCGGAGTTGATCGCGCGTACACGGACCAGATAATCACCCTCGAAGATGCCAGGCACTTCGATATTGCGAAGACCGGTCTCCGGTACGTTAACCCACTCATTGTCGCCGCGCTTCCACTGCACCCGATAGGCTATGACATCCGCCTGTGGTTTGCCGTTCTTGTCGACCGGCGCATCCCAGGATGCCGTCAGGGTAGCCACTCGCTGCCCCTGGCGCACTGCGTCATAGCTCGATACCGCGATATTGGTCGGCTGGTTAACGAGGCCGGTTGGTATCAGACTGATTGGCGGCGTGTCCAGGCGGGCATTGTTGTCGACCGCATCATATTTTGATGCGTTATATTCGGCCCCGGTGATCGTGAAGGTGTTTTCTTCATCATCAAATCTCAGGTTCGTAACGCGGAAGTATTGCAGGCGCAACTGCCCGGCATCGATAACGAATACAGCGTTGGGTAACGGCGCTGCCGTGAAAGGCGTGGCGACCACCAACTGCGTGCCATTTACGGCCTGGATCACCCTGCTTTCAACGGTACCGCCCTGTGTTCGGATCATCAGTGTGTCACCCGCAACGGCATTGGTACCCCTATCGGTTGTCACGGCCTTCAGCCCGGCGTTATATCCCGTTATACGCCCGCCATAAACACGCCCTGAAAGGCGTTCGTCAGCAAATGCAAACACGGTACCAGGCACGTAGACATAGCCATCAAGCCCGGTCTGTAGCGTGATAATCCGGTCGAGTGAGTTGGAATACACCGCCCATCCGCCCCGGTGCTGTGCTTCGCTCTCGCGCGTACAGCCGATTGCGGTGATCTGCGTCTGCTTAAACTTGAACTGCTTGACCAGGTCCGGGAACATCACCGCTGTTGTGCGGTCCTGGTAGTGATTGTCAGGATCGCTGAAGTTAATCAGCGCGCTGGAGAAGCGGGTCTTTTCACTGCCGCTCGAGTAAACCGGTTTGCCCACCACCGAAGCGCGGGTAAGGATTTGCAGCTTCGACGTGTCCGCCGGCATATCAGAGACAACATTGAACATGTTGTTGCCCCAGAACGTCATGCCATTGAACCCCGCGGCGATATCCTTGATTACCTGCCACGCATCAGCCTGCGACTGGATATAAACGTCAAACATGAAGCGCGGCTCAGTACCGTCTCCCCCCTTCCCGTCAGGTACTTTCTGATCGCAACGCTGGGCGATACGGTAAAGCTCCCACTTATCCAGCATCTGCGCCGTGACGCGTCGGCCAAGCCCGAAGCGTGGCTCAGTGAGTACATCGAACCAGATCCATGCTGGGTTATTAGTCCATCCCCACTTAAATGTCCCGTCCCATGTGCCGCTATAGGTTCGGGCTATCGGATCGTAATTCGAAGGGATGCGGATAATACGCCCCTTTGGTTTACAGGAAATCTTCGGGATATTGTTGAACGATTTGGCGTTGAACGACACATACAGCAGCGCCGTGTGGGGATAACGCAGGCGCGCATCAATCACCTCAGTGATCGCCTGTACCTGCGTTTTGTTCTGCAACATCTGGCTGGTGCTGTCGTCGGTGTCGCGAACCACACGAATCTGCCAGCCCGTACTGGCTTTCGGAAGATTAATGCGATGGGTGAGTTCATAGAGCGAACTGAGTTTCTCTGTCACGGTCCTTGTCATGACCGTAGAGAACGCACCACCATCTACAGCAAGATCGATATGGTACTTTACGGTAGTGCCGACAATATCCCCGTCGTTTTCCTGTTGCTGCAAACCCGGGATACCAATGCGAACGAGAACTGCGTCAATCTGGGTGTTGCTCAGCGCGCGCGTCCAGGGCGTGACTTTTGTCAGCGATACGCCAACCGTAGTTTCGTTCTCCACAGCGGGAAAACCCAGAATCGGCGTCTGGGTCTGTGTGCCCGGCCGAAATTCCCAGGAAACGTTTTCAAAGTTCATCGTACCGTCGGCGTTTCCCAGCGGCGTACCGTCCAGGAAAATGCTGGTCGCATCCAGACCACCAGCAAACTCACCTTCCCCGAGCGCCAGCAGCATGCGGCAGCGCGCCATTGACTGCGCCGAATCAGGCTGTTCTACAGGTGTGTGCTGCTTCTGGCTGCCACCCTTTGCACCAGTGATCGCTTCCATATTACATCCATAAAAAAAGCACCCGACTGGGTGCTTGATATTCAGAAAGGTGTTATCAGATATCTTCGGCGACTATGCCCGCACTGATGATGGCGCCACCAATCTCGCGGTCACCATAAAGAAGCGCGACCGGGTTACCCATCGCAAGGGTATTCACCGAGCCACCGAAGGCATAAGAGGGTTTATTGTCAGGGTCGTCTCGCCCCTGTAACCCTTTGGGCTGGGGCGAAAGCATCTGGTAAATACCGCCGGCCATCATTGACGCGCCCGACATCGCAAGCCCTGTGCCAAAGGTAGCTAAAGCCCCGGAGCTAAAGTAAGAAATCGCGATGCCAGCCACCACCATCACAGCGCCCAGGATGGTCTGAAATACTCCGGCTTTTTTCGAACCTTCCATAATCGGCGCAATGCGGATATCACTGTCTCCTGTCAGCTCCTGGAAGTCCTGAGTGCCGATATTCCTTTTCCCGCGGAACACGGCGAAGGTCATGCCGTTTTTTTTGGCATTCATCAGATAGTCTTCCAGCCCGTCGAAATTGATGCACAGGGCTTTTACCGCTTCGGCAGATGTCTGCACTGCCAGTTTATGCACACGCCCGAAGCGGGCGCCCAGTCCGCCATACAGACGAATGGTGGTTAAACGCGCCATGGCTTTATCTCCTGCGGCAGGTCTTTGTGACGAACGCAGATCATCGTGCGGTCTTTGAAATAGCCTCGGGCATACGGGGTAATGCAGGAAGGCTGGCCGTAAAGGTGGTGGAGCAGTTCACCTTCTTCAGTGATGATGCCCGCGTGGTTCCACTTATCAGAATCAACCTGCATAATGACCATACAGCCAGGTGCCGGATCGCACTCGACGAACCCTTCCCGCTCCCACTTTTCGAAATAGAGGTTGTCAGGGTACTGGCTTTCCCACCACGGGTAGTCGACGCGAAAATCGTTCAGCTTGACGCCTTGGATGGCATGCCAGTCCATAATCAGCCCCCAGCAGTCATTCGAGCCCAGGATAAACGGACGCCCAATAAGCGGCACCGCCTCCGGCGTTATCTCGGCGTATTCATCGCTGTCCGGTGCGTAAATACCCCAGACCACGCCGGAGTTGTTGCACTGCTGGCGGTCAAAATCGGACGGAATGGGCCGGGCCCCATCGCCCGGGTGGGAGTGGATAACGCGAATAATCGTCCCGATATCTTCGGCGTTAGCCCAGTGCTCGCCGTCGATGCGAAAATGCTCTGTCGGATTTTCGTGGGTATTCGGCACGGGGATGTAGCGCTGGCGACGGCCAGACTGAATAACGAAGCCACAGCACTCACGCGGGGATTCCTCCCGCGCATGTGTCCGGATAGCTGCCATTATGGTTTTATTCATTGATACGTCCGGTTATCGTGTGAAGAGAACGGTTGCCGGGAAGCCACCAAAATCGAGGATTGCAGAGTTAGGATCGGTCAGGCCAGCGCCAAATCGTTTACGGCAGTCACTGAGACAACCGCCACAAACATCAAGGGCAGGATCTGACACTGGGTTTCCTTTCGCGTCAAAATACGCAGTACCGTTATAGGTGCATCCATCGCCGCTACGGTACTGTCCGCGCAGCGCCCATTCACAAAGCGATGTGATTTGTCTGGTGGGGATCACAAGGCTTTGCAAATCGGCCGGGCTACTGAGTGCCCAGGTAACCACCTCATCATCTTCGGAGGTTTTGGTATCAAGCCAGAAGGTCTGAAGCGTGAACATTGACGAATCAGCTGTAGGATTTACACCGCCAGGGTAATTCACGGCATCGAGATAAACCGCATAGGTATCGATAATGCTTACTTTAGCGTTAACCATGTCCTTAAATTGCAGGCACAGCGCAGTGATATGGCCGTCAAGGTTTGAGACGCTTAGAGTGGGCTCCGCCGCCTGTTCTGTTGATAGCTCCAGGCCTGAAACCTGAAACGGCCAAAAATCGTAGGTGTTGCCACCGAAGACGATTGGCTTGGGTCCGAGCTTTTGTTCATCTCCATTGGCAACATCGATCTCTTCGGGTGTATGGGGGAAAGGTGCGTAGTGGAATCGGTGGATCCCGCCACTGAACTCTGAGGCGTCAACTTCAACCAGGCGGACCCTGCCACCCGGCGCCAGCATCGCCGCCTGATCGACTAATGCCATTATGCGTACACTCCGTAAGCCCGTTTGATGGTGAACGCCAACTCAGCATATTTGCTGCTGATCTGCGTTTTACGAACCGAATCTGCTACGACGCGGTAAAGCCCCTTCTCCTCGCCTGGCGGCGTAATGATGAAAGCTTTAACGGTATGAGCAAGGAGAAAATCACGAATCCTGTCCACTTCCGATTCTGCGCCTGTGTGCTTCATAGGGATCTGAATAGCCGTGGAGTTAATACCGTTATCGGCCACCTGCTCATAGCCATCACCGAACTGCGCTGCGCGTACCGCCTGGCTATATTCAATCGCGCCAGCACCGAGCTGCGAGCGCCAGCTGTATGTTTCAACTGTCATATTTGCTCCATAAAAAAACCCGCCGAAGCGGGCTATCTACCTTTGCTGAAGGTGTAGATCATACCTCCCGGTTTAAGATGTTTCTGGATAACCCGGGTGGCTGCATTCTGCATTTCATCTGCGAGCGCTCGGCCCATAGCATCACCAGAACCATTAGTTTGAGCAGAAGCATTCCCGTTGGTCTCTACGTTTACGACTGTACTGATTACTGGCGCAGAACCGCCTGTTCCCGTACCGCTGTTTAGCCCATACATTGGCGCACGGCCAACGAACCCGCCATCTGCATAGCCCTGAGCATTACGCATTAGGGCATAAAGATTACCCACACCCAATGCAGACGTTGCCTCTTTGGTGAATACAAACTCACCGCCGTGAACGATGCCTTTTGGCTCGAATTTTCCGCCATCGCCAGTGTATCCGCCATCCCATTTCTGTTGTATCGGACCAACGAAACTTGGGCTACCTTCCCCGCCGCCTTGAGGATTGAATGAGCCAGAAATCCAACCAAGAGCTTTCTGTACCGCCCAAGCCACAAGCAATCGGTTAATGATCTCAACAATCATTTTGAGGATGGATGCCGCAAACTGTCTGAAAGATGCCGTTCCTGTTGTGACAAGGCTGGTCATCATGTCGGAAATACCTCCGAGGGCAGTTTGCGCTGCCTGCGACACTGAGGAATAAACGTTCTGCGCCGTCTGAAGATATTCATTCAGCCCATTGACAGCACCAGCTCGCCAGTTCTGTTCAAGCGAGTCCTGCGCTTTATAGGTTTTGCGCATTTCAGAAAGGGCTTTCGTCTGAGCCTTAGGATTTAGGGCATACTCTTTCTCGATACGATCGAGTTCCATCCATCTCTGAGCATCTCGAGATGATCCACCTGTAGCGAGTAAGGCAACCTCGGCACGTTTAGCCTCTTGCTGACGCTGCAACTTCTGTGCACTGTCCATCAGATCGTTCATCTTCTTCTGATGCTCAATCTGCCGGGATAAACTGGCCTCTTTCTCGATGCTCAGCCGAATTTCCTTTTGGTGCGTAAGAATAGATTTTTCATCAGCTGTGAGTTGTTTCTTCTCCTTGAGATCAGCAATTTGCTGATTGAAGGCCAACAATCGTTTTTCACCATCAGTCATTGATTCCGTTTGCAATGACTGTTGACGCAATACCGCCAGGCGTTGTCGAGACTCCTGAAGCATTCGGGTTGCGGCATCAATACTGATCTTATCAGCTCTTCCTTTTCTTTCTGATTCGTCAGCAAGCTTACTTACTGCGCTACGGGATTCTCTGTTGGCTCCCCCCTCTCCCGTTACACCAGAACCTCGAGCTTCAGCCTCATAATTTGCCTGTGCATTAGGTGCGGTGATGCGCTTCCACAAAATGTCATAGCGCTTTCTGTTCGCTTCAATTTCCTTATCAGCTTCTGCACCGGCCTTTTTCATAGCCGCGATATCCATGCCGAGGAAATTAGCTAAGGCGCCCCCACCAGGTATTTTTTCTGCCCAACCAGCGATCGTCCCGGTAAATTTGGCATCCAGAGAAGTGATGTTGAGGAATAGGTCGTTAATCGATGCTTTTACTAATTCAAAAATATCGATAACCTGATTGGCCCAGGCGCGAAGAGTTACCCCAATCTGCTCAAACACATTCGACGCAGTTGTTCTTACAGTTTTCCATGCTCTGCCAACATTATCTGTTGTTTCGACGACTTTTTTGCTGCGCTCCTCCATCACGGCAGCATAAAGTCTTACCGCCTCCGTAACTGCGGCCTGCTCTCCTTTAGTCTGTTTAAGTTGGATCAGATGTTTCATTTCAGCTTCTGTCAGGAAGCCGTATTTTTCATTGAGTTCGGCCAGCCCTTTAATTGGATCTTTAAGAATCTTACCAAAGTCTGCCATGGAGTCTTTGGTATCAATACCGGCGTCTTTCATCACCAGCATTGCCTTTGCGATCCGCTCCATTTCAGGGCCACTCGCTTTCCCCTGATTATTCAGGTCGATTAAGGTGTCAGTGACTTCTGAGACTGAATTACCGGTTTCCGATGCAACCCTCGCTGCAACTGAATTCAGTTGTTCAAGCGATTTGAAACCTGCGCCCCCCATCAGCAACACTGATGACGCCGCCCGATCGAATTGCTCGGATGATTTAAAAGCCACAGCCCCCATCAGTGCCAATGTTCCAATGAGTCCACCGATAGCGATGCGGGCAGGTGTTATCAATGACGTAACAGCCTTCAGCGCATTACCAACACCTCCAAAGGAGTCGCGGATCTGCCCCCCCTGCTGGATGGCCACCATATACACCGGCATACCTGAGGCGAGAGAGGTCACTACGTCGGTGATCTGCATCGGTAACTGGCGCATTGCATTACGGTACTGACCAGCGCTAATTTCACCATGCCTCCAGGCATCCTCCTGTTCCCGCAGTTTTGAAATGAACGGTGCAGACTGTTCAGCTACCCCCAACTGAGCAGCCTTCATCTCCAGAATTTCAGCGCGAGTTTTCCCTACTGCTGAAGCCTGCTCCTGCAATGAAGCAACGAACGCCTCTCCCGCCTGCGCCGCACGTTTCGCTGAGGCCTCCTGTTCGAGCAGCGCACGTCCTTCTTCCGTGAGAGTCATGTGCGTGCGTTGGAGCTTATTTCTGGTGTCGTCCAGGATCGCACCATAATCGCGGAATTGCTCGGTGGGCAGCAGACCTTTTTTATTAGCCTGCGTCAGCTGCGCGTAGATCTTATCAAGCTCTTCGAATGCTTTATTGGTGGGATTGATTCGGTTAAGGAGGTTCTGTAATTCCTGCTGCTGCTCCTTCAGGCTTTGGTTTTGTTGCTTACCCGACTGAGCGCCAGCCCGAAAAACACTGTTGAGATTATCCGCCTTTTGAGCAGCACCCGCAGCTGTTGCCTGAAAGTTATCAAGCTCCTGATTCCCTCGCTCCAGTTCACTGGTATTAACTTTCAGGGAGATCGTTGCAATATCAGACATTCGGTATCTCCGGGTATAAAAACCCGGATAATCCGGGTTAATGATTTTGATTTTTATGGATGGTTCGGAGGGCTGCGGCCTCCATTACCCTCACATCCTGTAAAGCGCCTGCCTCGTCGTCGATACCGTGAATCCTCATCATCCAGGGCAAGACGTTATAGTCCAGCCCGGTCACCCCACCGATACCAGTTCTCCATTGTGTAAACATGTCTCTGAAAATACAGAATGCTGGCCACACATCAGGGAGGACGTCTATTTCAACATCGTCCAGATCGTCCAGGGTCATGCTGAATGCAGCTAATTCTTCAGCGGAGGGTTCAGGCGTAAAACACGCCTCGGCAAGCGCTATCAGTTTTTTTCGCGGACGGCGTACAACTCTTTCGTGTAAGCGGCAACAATGGAGTCGAAAGCACGGGGATAATTTTCAAGCAACAACGCAAGATTATCCCGGTTGTATTCACTGTCGATATTCCAGCTTTCAATAATTTCAGCCAGATAATTCAGGGGAGCATCCACCTGATCGGCGCTGCCATCCACCAGTTCGGCGGCACGCTTCAGGTTATCTTCCATGTCTTTCAACTGCTTTCGGGTTTTATGGCGGACAATCAGAGCAACCACCCCGTCGTCTTCACCAGGGCGTGGAATGCTCACCGAAAGTTTAAAAGTTGGTTTCGGGTTTAACGTAAATTTTGTAGCCATAATAAAAATCCTTGAAGCCCCTTTCGGGGCTGGAAAGTGGATGGTTAGCTGCCTGGAGTGGTGTCTGCGTCTTTGTAGAATGTGGTGCCTTTTGACTGTACGGCAAACGCGACGGTGACTGTTTCAATCTGGTTAACTACAGGGTTTGGTTCACCAGAGAAGGATGGCACCACTGACCAGTAACGTGTTTCTTTTGCTTTAGGCACGTACATGTAAACAGCGATAGTGTCGCCAGCAAGATCTGCCTCTTTCAGAAGCGGGTAGAACGGCTGGTCAGAGTCATGGGCGACCGTATAAGTCTGCGTTTTTGCAGATTTATACGTCGGCAGGCTTCGCTGCGTGTCATCTTCCAGGAACTGGAATTGATAATACTGCTGCTCGCCCCCAGCAGCGGATACTTCAGTGATTTGAGGGATCTGCACCCAATCAGCAGACTCAACCATCCTGAGGGATCCAGAGCCAGAGCCGGTCGGGAAAATTTTGGTGTTTGAAGTGTTTACACCACCAATCGTTGCCTGCGAGCCGGAGACTACTGTTACTTTACCTACCAGATTATCCAGTGCGGTCCATGGGGAACTCAGCAGAACGACATCGCCTACTTTGACTGTTCCACCGTTGAGCGTTAATACAGCGTTTGCTGCGTTAGAAATATCCGTGATGGTAATTGGGTTGCCTGAAGCTGGCGCCACAAATACCGTTGCGCCATTTGGTAGATGGAAAGCCATCTTTTACCTCGCATATAAAAAAACCGGCCATTAGCCGGTTGTGGGTGAATAACAGAAGTTGAGGGTTAAGTGCTTATATCAGCACGGTAGTTGAAGCTTACGGGAACGGTGTAGGACACGGGTGTAGGGATGCCGCGGAATATGCCAGGCTCACTGCTAACCCAGCACGTAAAGTCATGACCTTCGATTTCCTGACCTTCGGGGAACAACTTCACCACTCTGCCCGCCAGAGCAATCACGGCGGAACGACCTGAACCGGCCGGCGCCACAACATTGATCTGGTACACGCCAGAATAAGTCCGGCAGCGCAAGCCGAGATCGATTGTTCGCGGCGTAACGGGCATATCGTGAACGACCAGGTACATCTCGTTAGCAGGGGGTGTAAACGGCACGTTCTCCCATGCAACCTGAATACCTTCTGCATCAGCCCATTCACCAAGCCTTGCGGCGAGTGCCGCGGCAATATCTGGAATCACCTGGGCACCTCTCTTACGGCTTCCTCAAAGAAGCGTTGAAACTCAGCGGCAGTTATGCGAACCATGCCGCCAGGCGCCTGTGTGGAATGCCCCATTTCAAGCGGGTAGGCATAGGGCACGTTGTTGCAGAAATAAATGGCCTTCATCCCGACTTTGAACAATGACAGCGTGTAGTTCCCGGCTGCTTTTGTCAGATCACCGGTTTTATCTACTCTTCCTGTTTCATCAGTTGTCGGAGCATCAAACGATACCTGCCAGTTACCGCGAAAGCGTCCGCCCGTATACCCTGGCGGTGCTTTGATATCCATCCCATCCACCAGCCGGGCTTTTTTCTTAAGCCGCCCGGTTTTGGTCAGGTTGTCGGGATTGGCCCGCTGCGCTTCGTTATGGTCGTAAACAGCGCGATTATAGGAAACAGCTGTCTGGTTAACCTCCCACAACTCCGGGTTGCCCACTGGAGACATCATCACCAGTTGGTTAAGTATTTTAATACCAACCGTGCGCACCACAGCTTCTTGATTCGCTTTGGCCTTATTGACGAAGGCTGTGATTTCAGCGAGGAATGCCGTGTTCTCGCCCATGTTAAGCCCTCAGTTGCGCTTTGTAGCAGAGTACCAGCGAGGCAGGTTTTGCAGGGTTGGGGTTCACAACGCGGTAGGCTGTGCCGTCTAGATCAACCACATCGCCGATTTTAATTTCCTGCTCTGCGGTAAAGACGATTCGAACATCACCGTTTACGATGACCGTTCCATCAATTTCGCCTGGCGCGTATTCGGTCTTCACGCCCACAGCAGTAAAACGGACCTCTTCAGTTTTATGCTCAACGCCGCCGATAACCGTTACCGAGCCTTTACGGGTGACGTTGTATAACGCTCCGTTCTGCCTGAGCATGCGCGTTGTTCTGGCCTGCATACGTAGGTAATCAATGGGCATTCGTCAGCGCCTCTCGATTTGCAGATTGATAAAATCAGTTTTGAGTGATTCGATGGCGCCAACCATAACGTACGGAAAACCACCGCTATGCCAGGCATCCATAACCGCACCGCTTTCATCAATAAGCAAAATAGCCATGCTACGATAATTGCCTTCGCGAGCAGCATGAAGCGCCTCTTCCAGAAGCCTAATAACCTCTGTTCGGTTATGTTCCAGATCAGCATCTTTTCTGCTCGCCAGGTTAATAACTTTCAGGTCCGGCATGTCATGCCCTCTCTGCAAATGCATTGATTGCGTAGCCACGACCACCAGCAAGATCGCCCAGCAGCCCCATCACAGCAGGATACGACGGTGTAAAGACTTCGCCATCTGCGACCGCATAGGTCATCGTGACAGCGCCTTCCACACGTTCAGTCTTCACTGCTGCCTCACGCACACTTGAGAGCAGATCACCATCAATAGCCTCAACTGCAAGCATGCACTGAGCTGCAATGACCTGCCGAGGCACCTCATCCACGGGGAGGTCGTAGCCGTCCATGACGACGTTCACGCGTGGCCAGGCCAATGGCTGGCGCGGGTTAGCTTTCTGTCCCACCCAGTCCAGTCCTTCCAGATAGTCCATCGCCTTAATTAGCAATGAGCCAATTTTTTTCGGTAACTCGATATCTCTCACTTCAGCGAAAGCGACTAAATCAGACTCACTGGCATAGCTGTTAAAACCCGGGTCTGTTGGGTCGGTGATAATCATAGTTCCTCCAGGGTGTCGGCTAATGACCACGCACGCCGGGCCTCAGTTCTGGGCTTACCATCCGGATGGCGTTCAACACTTGGCCCGTCTGCATGCTCAACCAGAGATTCGGACAGATAAACCACCTCCCGCCCCCAGGCTCTGCCGATAGCAAAATCGGCTGCGAGATGATGCGGCCAGCGAGCCAGAATACCCGCCAGCTCCTTCTGGGGGATGCTATAGCAAACACCGTGGAGCAGGGTTGGTAGGGTTAAGGTCTCCCTGCATGATGACAACTTTGCCGCAATAGTTGGTTGCCATTGCGGAGGCCTGCTGGTACCGAGATAGAAACTGATGAGAGAATCAGGGAATCGGGCCAGCCAGTCACTTATCTTGTTGATGAATCCGTGAACAGGTATCGCGTCGTCTTCCAGCACCACTACCCGGCAGGTTTGTTCTGCTGCCCACTCAAGCGCGCGGCGATGATTCCAGTTCGCACCGTGGTTACCGTCATCAATCAGCAGATGAGCATCCAGCAGCGCAGCAAGACGTTGTGCATGTCCTGTCCGGGCGTGGTGACCAACCACAACAAACCTCACTTGTGTTTCCACCACGCTGCCTCCTTACCGATGCCCTCAGTTTTGAATACCGTGTGAACCATAGGGCCTGTGATCAGCCTGTCAGCGAATGACTTCGCAACAATGCCGAACGCCATCATGTCGCCCACCGCGGCGCCAGCCAGTTCTTTCTTCCAGAAACGATAGCTCTCGATCCGGTAGTAAAGACGGATGATGCCGTGAGCGAACTCCATCACAACAGCGCGGGTACCCCCCAGCAGCCCAGCGTTAAGCATCACATCGTTGCGGTGCTCTTCAATGAACTCCTGATAGATGCGCTCCGGATGATTCTGCTTTGCCCAGGAATCGACGTAGGTCTTTGGTTCAGAACCGACGTACACCTTCCCTGCCTCCATTTCTTCCCACGGCGCGCGAAGCATTTCGACATCGGTACCATCGGTACACCAGACGAACCGGTATTCAGGGTGATCTCGCAGGTGCTGCCAGATGTGCAACCAGCGACGAAAGTAGACATTCATCTTCACGTCAGGAACGCGACATAGCTCGACATCTGCCGGGGCCGTCAGTAATTCATCCACCAACGCTATACGACCACACTGGCGAAGCGAGGCCGCCCATTTGCTCAGCATGTCAGGAGAGGCCGCCATTTTTGTGCCGCGCTGCGGGTCAGGCTGGCTGGTAAGCAGCGTTGTGATAACCACGTCGCGCTGCTGGCGGTATTCAACGTAACCAGTAAACCCGGCATCACGCCGTTCGTTGTGGATCTTCACGTTACGTTCCACCAGCGCCTGTCGGTCGGGACGCGGTACCGAACGCTCTACGGCTTCATGCTCATCGAGAGAATGGATCAGTTTTTCTGAACCGGCCACATCACCGTAAGCCCATGTCGTCAGGCCAGCATTATGGATGCGCAGCGCGAGGTCGCTGTGTTCGTACATGCCGCGACCGTAAACGGGATCAAAACCGCCAACCTTCTCGATAGCGCTACGGTGGTAATACAGCATCACGCCGCGCTGCCCGGTGTAAGCCACATGCTGATCGTCACGGTAAAGCTCCGAAAGGTCATTCAGCTTGTTCGTGCCAGCAAGATCTAGAAACTGGTAAGCCAGGTGCGGTTCGTGGGATTCGATATACGGCAGGTGCCAGTTATCAGCGATGGGCCAGGCGTCATCGTCCCAAAGGAAAAGATGCTCACACCCGGCGTCCATAAGCGCGGTTAAACTGGCGTTCTTCGAAGCAACAATGCCAAGTGATGTTTCATGGCGACGCAGCTGCACGCCGTCTGGTACTACGGCGGGAGGTTTAGAGCCGTCGTCGATAACCACCACCTGCGCACCGACAGGAAGATGTTTGGTATGCTGCTCAATGGCGCGCTTTAAAACGTCTGGCCGGTTATGGGTAGTTATGGCAATGCCAATCCGTGACGCTGAAGCGCAGGCAGGCACAAACGGGACACCATCAATAGTGACCTGCATTTGATTTCCCTTTTAGACGTGAGCCTGTCGCACGGCAAAGCCGCCGAAAGTTAACGGTTTGCCCAGGCTCACAGCTGAAAGACTTTCTTCGATGTGCGCGTGCGATGCGCATAAAAAAGGGGCCAAAGCCCCTTTGTGATGATTAGCTACCGCCGCCGAGCTTGATGAGAACGCCCGCAGTGGATTTGTTGCTGGTGAAGTGTTTCTTCCAGTTGCCCGCAGTGCCGATGGCGGTCAGGTCAGGGTTATCACCTTTGGCGGTATCCCAGCTGTAACCCAGCAGGTCAACGTTCACCACGCCTTCAGCGCGATAGCCAACCGCAAGGTTTTCCTGATCGTTGATATCGTAGGAACGGAAGCCCGGCGCCTGAGATTCGGTGACGGTAACCGCACCAGCTACCAGCCCAAGGATCGCATCAGCGTCCATGGTGTCGGTCACCAGCACAGGTTTACCCAGGGTGCCTGGCTGCCCGCCGTAAACCACCACGCCCGCTTCTTCGTAAATTTTGTTGGCAATCGCCTCATCCACAATGTCGAAGTAGGTCGCGGAGTGCATCACGAACAGAACCACGCGGTTAAACTTGTCGCCGTATTTGCGCAAACCACGCGTCAGGGTCTTTTTACCGTCGGTCTCAATGTCGGCGGTTACGACCATGTCGGCGTTAGCACCAATCGCCGCAGTCAGTGCTTTCAGGCCATATTTCACATAGCCTTCAAGCGTGGCATCTGCAACATCAACGCCGATCACTTCGGAGAACTCATCAACGGAGCGGCCACGGCGTTTAAAGGCCTCTTCCGTGGTTTCATACGGGCCGTATTTCCACGGTGCTTTAACGGATACCGCTTCACCGGCACCGATTTTTTTACCTGTGACTTTATCGACAGAGTTCACATTGCGCGACTCAATGGAACCACCAACTTTGTAGAAGGCACGTTTACGGAAGTCGCCTTCAATCAGTTCGTTATCCAGCAAAATCGCACCGTTGGAGGAAGCGTTGAACACTTCCAGATTGTCCTGGCGACGCTCAAGAAACGCGGTCTGCGCCAGATCGTCATAAATAACCAGGTCGGTATTAACAGTCGTTGCCATGGTTTAAAGCCCTTATTTCGGAAGTTTGAGGAAGGCCTGCTGGCCGTGTTTGCGGATGTAGTCCGCTTTGTCGCTGGCGCTCATTTCGGAACGTTTCAGGCTTCCACCGCCGTTTGGCTTATGTCCGCCCGCGCCCGTACCTTCTGCGCGAGGGAACAGATGCGGAGCCGTCTCCTTGAGTGACTCCGCCCACTCAAGCGGGCTTAGTGGAGTTTTGCCGTCTTTACCGAACAGAACATCGCCATTTGCATCAACCGCTACGGCCTCGCCTTCGTCGTTGAGCTGGAATGTGCCTTTGGCACGCAGAATCAGATCGTCAGAAGCTTCCGGCAGCGCGCCCGCTTTAGAGGCTGCTGCACGGATTGCATCCCCGAGGACCCGATCCCGGAATTTGTTGGAGAACGCTTCAGCTTTTTCCGCGCGCTCGTTCGCCGCTTTGATCTGCTTATCAACGTCGGCACGCAGGCGCTCGGTACGCTTATCCAGCACCTCGTCAATTTTTCCGGCGGCGATAAGCTTCGCCTCTTCATCGTCAGAAAAACGCTGGAGAATGCCGCGTACAGCGTCTGGGTCGATACCGTCAAAACGTGACAGGTTTTCTTTTTGCTGTTTGATGGTGCCCAGTAGTTCAGAGTTTTTCGATTTCAGGCCAGTGACTTCACTGGTCACACGCTCATCAATCAGCTTCTGGATTTCGGGGGTGATTTCGATACAACCGCCACCACTGCCCTCACCGCCGCTTTCAGATGCGTAATATTTCAGAAGCATGTTTCGAATTAACATAATTTCCCCTCGGGATTTTGTCGGGCCTCGCCCATAAAAAAGCCCCGGCGGATGCCAGGGCGTGTAGAAAGTGATGGTTGTCAGGTTCAAGGACCTGATAGCTGCTTAAGACGTTCCAGGCTGATCCACTCGCCTTTGTCAGTGAACATATCAGCCAGGTCGATTTCACCCGTGCGGAACAGACGGCCACGCTCGGCACCCAGAACCTGATCCTGGCGTTGTGCCGGCTGACGCGCGAGCCATTCAAGATACGTAGTTTTAGCAGGTACCTGTCCGTCCATGCTGGCGCGGGTACCATCGTCCATTTCATCGATATCGATACCGAGTTCGCGCCACGACTTCAGAATCAGGGTTTCGGTAGAACGGCAGCAGAAATGAATTTTCCCGGGTCCTTGCAGGTAAGGTACCTTATGCCCGACCGGTTTATTATCCAGGGTGTAGCGCAGCAGGTCGCGAATGATGCAGTCGTGGCTGGTTTTATTATCCAGCGTAGACAGCCACTGCTTACCCTTCATGATGTCGCTGTTGGCGCTGGTGAAGCTGTTGCGCGCGGTGGCAGCCAGATGATTAACGGCAGTTTTAGCGATGCTTGCGGCATTTGCCCTGCTCATCTGGAGCGCGCCGTCGCGATAGTCTTTATTGGCATGGCCGCGCACGCTTCGGGCGATGGTTTCAACCGTGTCGCCAGCAAGGTAGCCACGGCGTACAGCGTTTATGACCCGCGCCAGCCTGTCCGATTCCAGATTCTCCGCCCACTCACTCAGCAGGCGCCCCTGAAATGGCTGAGCCATCGCCGCAGCATAAACCATATCGGCGGTGATTCCCTGTAGCGGGTAGCGTGCCAGCACCTGTGAGGGAAGAAGGGAATCGAACAGGCTCAGCTGATAACTGACCTCGTTCCTGGAAAGCGCCAGCAGTTCCCCTTCCAGCCCGGACTGCATTGAAGCGACAGCCTGATGGTTAAGTTCGCGTACGCTGCCGAGCAAGCTTTCCAGACGTCTAACCGTGAAGCTATCAGCCGGAAGCCGATCCAGTGCATCCAGCAGACGGGCAGATAGCTCTGCGTCAGTCTCGTTAAGCAGCTTCACCATCCGGTTAGCGACACCTGTCGCATAGCGGCTAATCCAGACGGAATGAGCAATGGCCTCATCCCGCAAACTTTCGTTGACTGTTGCCATTTCAGCCCCCGGTCAATGAGGGCGCCTGATTGCGGAGCGCATCAATCACATCATCCGGGCTGTCTGCCGGGTTGATGAGGTCGAGTTTCTGAAGTGCCCGGATCATGTCAGTATCGCGCAGTGCGCCGGACTGCCAAGCGTTCACAATGGCGGTGACCATCCCGGATTCGGCAACCTTCGCTATAAATTCCTGGTTGATGATGTAAGCTGGCTCATCCCCATTAATGCCCAGGTACTTTGCACACCAGCCCAGCGCCAGCGTGTAAGCCTCAGAAACGTTCGAAACGCAGATACCTAGCACCGATGTTGATGATGTCTGCTCACCGCTCGCCTGGGTAGCAGTCTTGGCCGTGGCGTTCTGCTCAATCAGTCGGGCGCCCAGCTGCACCATGTAATCGCGCTTGCTGTCCATGGCCTCTTTAGCCAGCATGTTCGGCTGCGCCTGGGCATAGCCAAACGAGCCTTCTCTGGGAAGCATTAGCGGTGAACGGGAACCAATTTTTACTCCGGCCTTCTCAAGGTAATCGCGCCAGTTGGTATCAAGCCCAGTCATATACGGCTGCACCTGACCACAGAACCACACGCTGTCCTCATAGTCAGCGCTGTTTCGATAATGGCCATGGTTTATCTCCACCAGCGCGGCCAGCGGTGAATCATCGATAGTGGGATCGTTGTTCTGGGCGCCGACAAAGGTAAACGGAATTTCATCCCAGTAGTCCTTTCCTTTAGGCTTCGGATGATATTCGCTGTCGACGGTGTAGGTTCCGCTTGCTGTGCCATCAGCCCGGCGCCATACCCGGCATATGAACCGCCCTTCTTCCAGCGCCAGCTCCCGGTACTGTATTTCATCCTTGTAAGCATAACCATCCGGCTCTTCTACGCATTCACGCAGGACCACCAGCACCAGCTGATCGCGCCCGTTAATTCGCTTTGTCCGCCAGTTGATGATGTTCTCTGCCGGATAGCGGAGGATGATCGCTTCGTCGGATGCTTCTGCATAGTCAACATAAAGCCCCTCTCGCGCCACCTCCAGCACGTTCTCGGCCACCAGCTGCGACTGTTGATAGATGCTGGTACCAGCACCGTCAGCATTATCCAGCAGGTATTTCAGCTTTTCAGGACCGTTAAAGGTGGGATCCTTTCGATATGCCATGCCAAGCATGCCGATCTTCGTATTACCCGCAATGGCGTAAAATACAGCGCGGCGCAGATAATCTTCATTGCGTTTACGGTTGCGCGTGGATTTATCGGTTGGATCGAGATAAGGCAAATACTTATTGCCCGCCGCTTTTACGGCCTCAGCTCCTTTGCAAAAATCTCTATATTTCCGCCAGGCAGCAGAAGCCGCCCGGTGTTCTGGTCGAACCCAGGTGATGTCGTCGTTTGCCATATCAGAAAGTGGTGTCCATGGTGATTGAGTATGCGGGTTTCACGATGGGGTAATCCTTCACAATGAAGTACCCACCAGCATCATTGGGGTGATCGTTATCAGCTTTTTTGTCCGGCTCTCCGTTCGCTGCCCAGACCTGTTGTTCGAGGCTTTCGGTGTAGACCGGGCAATTCTGGACGTTCACCAGATAACGGCGCTCGCCGTTGGCGTTACAGAACATGGCGTTCATCGAGTTGATGCGGTCTTTAACCGGCGGGTTGGCATCATCAACAATGACGCTGAATCCGGCATCGTTGAGCTGAGCGATATCGGTCTTGCTGGCGTTCTGGGACTTGCGGGAGTCGCCAGAGGCATCCGGATAGATGTAAATCTCCCGGCTCTTCACGTAGCGACCATCCTCGTAGCGCCAGAACTCTTCCTGTATACGCTTAATCATCGCCGGCGTGTCGTAGACCTTCACCAGCTCGCGAACCGCTCGCGGTAGCCCGTTACGCTTTACGTGAACAATCGCGGCCATTTTTCCAACGTTGAAGTCCATACCGATAAACAGCGGATCCCCATCCTTAATCTCGTCAGAACAGTTGTTCAGCTTACGGTTAAAGGTGTGGTAAATGGTTCCGCTATTGAGGTTCGTGAACTTCCCGCGCAGGTATGCCTGAATCAGTTCATCAGGATAAGAACTCAGCAGCGACGGGATGTAATCCGGGGGCAGGTTCTTCGCGTTGTCGAACGTACTGGCCTGTATCAGACCGTACAGAGCAGAAAGCTCGGGGTTTTCACGCACCGCCTTCACGAACTGCTGGTAAACGAATTTGAAGCCTTCCGGCGTTGTGGTGACATCGATGCCGTTACGCAACCCATCGACCTTGTAACGCATACGGGCTATGATTTTTCGCCATGCCTGTTGCGCTTTGGCTGCCGCCATGACGTCCAGCTCATCAACCATCGCGTTACCGATTTTGAAACCGACTATCGAGACGGGCTTCTCCATTGAGCGGCAGATTGTGGTCCCGCGGTATCGTCGCCCCTCGTAGAAGTGAACCTCTTTGTTCCCCTCATTGATTATGACGCTCAGCCCCCAGTCAAAGGCCACCTCTTCGATCGTCGGATAGAAGATGTCACGAATCTGCGGGTAAGTTGGCGCGAAATAACCCTGGTTGATTTTAGGGTGCTCCCACATCCCCTTACAGATGCCCCCACAACCCACCCACGTCTTACCGGAACCGAACCCGGCAACGTAGGCTTTGAATTTGTGCTGCATCGCGAGGAAACGCGCCTGAGGAATGTTAAGTGTCGGGCTGATCCCCATCTTCCGCCCTCGCGTCCACTACGTTGATATTGATCTGAACTGGGGTCGGTTCGTCATCATCACCATCACCGGCCAGCTCTTTGCGGAGTTTTTCCACCTCCAGCAGCCGACGGTCGATTTCGATCTGCTGGAGACGCTGCGCGAATTCGCTATCCGCCAGGCCAAGCCGCTTCATTACCGCTTCGAACATTCGCTCACGGCTGATAGCTGTTATCTCGACGCCATTCTTCCCCAGCTTCACACCGGAATAAGCCAGAGCAGCAACAGGGGAGAGTTTCCGGGTGTCGGCGAAATACGGCTGGCCAATACCATCGCCGTTGCAGCGCGGACAGCCAGGGTTAGGCTCTCGAGTGTGATCGTAGCCATAGCCACCAACATCAGCGGGCTCGCGACTCTTCCGCTCCACCGCTTCGAGGCGTTTCTCTTCGAACTCCACCATATCGCGCCATTGGTACTGGTGACCGAAGCCCCAGCAGTAACGACACGCGCCACGACGATACTGCGAAAGTTGGTTTGCATCGAAGGTGGCAAGCTGCCACATCTGTGCGAGGACTTCATCGGCACTGCCAAGCGTGCGCTCAATGGAGGCTTTTTGCTGCTGCGCAATCGCCTGCGCAACGTTAGGATTCGCTATTAGCTGACGACCATAGTTTGGGTCACTATAGCCAGCACGTGCAGCGGCTGCCGTGGCGTTATTATCCTTCAGGTATTCAGCAATAAAGTGCTTTACCTTCGCGCTTAGCTTTATAGCCACCAGCTCGTCTGCGCTTTTATCATTCTGCGCAGTGCGCACTATCTTTTGCGGGTAAATTTTTGTATTTTGCGCAGCAGTTTTCTTGATATAGCGGCGAGCAGTTACATAATTAAGATTATGTGTCTCGCACCATTTCTTAGGGGATATGCCAGTAGCAGCGTGATCAGACAGGAACCGCTTCTGCAGCTCGCCCCAGTCCGGCTTAGCCATTGTCACCTCTAAACTAAATGAACTTTAGACGTCACTCACAGCTTCAGTGTTTGAAGCAAGGAAGTATTTTTCTCAAAGAAATCTTGAAATGAGGATTTAAGCTTATGAAATATGTATAACTATGATGA